>NZ_WTLA01000009.1:0-143044 GCF_011378845.1 Pseudoalteromonas sp. Z9A4 | reverse complement strand
GCGAACGGTGCTCGCAAAGACACAAAAATATCCAGTTAGGTATAAACGAAAAAACACCACTCGTTCTTAAACGAGTGGTGTTAAGCTTATTAAGCTCGGCTTTTTTGTGTCAGATAGTTTTATATAAGGGTCTGTTGTTCTTTCAAGGTTGAATTTACAGCAGTCTGTTTGGTATTTAGGCAAGGCAGAGCCTATGCAGTGTGGTTATTCCCCATAAATGGGCGATAACGTAGCATTAATGCCAAACAGGCGCTGCCCAAAGGGTTCTTCCTAGGGGCTACTTACTCTTTGTTGCTCGGTTTTTACTTAGCCCACTAGGTTACAAATCTCGCGCCGCGATTAAATAGCCCCTAGTTTGAATGAATTTTAATCCGCAAAGAACAACAGACCCTAGTCTGATTGGCTATATATCATGGCGTTTTAGTCTCGTTTAAAAACGAAGTAAGATCCAGCCCAATGATACAATAAGACACATAAACAATATGGAGGCAGTATGATTGCAACCGTTAAAAACAAAGCTATTTTTAGCAGTAATACATTTTCGATAAACCTTGTTACTTACCCAACTAATCACAGCGTAATGAACCATATTGACCCTGTGCAGCAAGGGCGCTATTACAAGCTCAACTTTGTATTAGAAAAACCTAAAGCGGGTGGGGTATTTAAATGCTCAAAATGCATTATAAATTTATTTAATCGCGTGTATTTATTCAGACCCGATAAGTACGAACACAGCGTATCTAAAATCGAGTCTGGAAAGCGCGTACTACTTAGCTTTGCGCTTAATATATAATTTGCACTTTTACTTATTAATAGTCGTAGGCCTGTCCGGTGCATAAAACAGATAGGTCGCAATACGATACAGACGTTTCACTACAAGAATTAATAGTAAAAGCATTCCCGCCTCTGCGCATAGCATCAGCTTTAAGTAAATCAATCGCGTTTGATTTAGAGCGATTGTAACTTACATTATTGCTGCCCATACCGTCGCCATCACAGCTTTCACCTTCTATTCGCCCTAAAAGTGTTGCGCCACTTTCGTGTGCTTCTTGGTCGCTATAAAACTGCTGTAAATCTCTTTTATTAACGTAGGTGCCAATTTCTTGAGATAAAACGCCGTTGTCTATATCTGTACGATAAGTCATGCCTGAACAACCAGTTATTGTGGCCAGTACTGTTATTGCCATTATAAAGCGTAGCATATTTATTAGTCCCTTAATTTATTATTTGAAATAGTAAATTACTAACAAAATCAAATGCGGGCAATGTTTACTACTAAGTAAATTGTTAGCATTTGTAAATGTATTTAGATTTTATTGAGCATCGGGTAAGTAAACAAAAAGAAGTGGCAAACATTAACCAACCAATGGCATAAAATAGCCCACTCTAAGCGCTGCGTTTTATAAAAAACATAGCCATACCCCAAGCCTGCAATAAATGAAACCAATACATAGTTAATTCCTCCAGCAAAATGTGCCAAAGCAAAAATACCTGCAGTAATTACAGGGGCAAGTATTGCTAAACGGGTCGGTGTAATTATTTTGCTAAGCTTAGTTTGTAGTAAACCTCGAAATAAAGCTTCCTCGGCAACACAGGTAAATAAAAGATTAATAGCCATAAAGGCTAACCAAAAGCCAGGAACCTTAGGGTTAAAGCTTACAAGTCCAAGCATTAAAGCCGCAGTGAGCGAAGCTAAAACAGTAGTAATAATTATTAAAGTAGCTTGTTTAACGTTTAATGGGTCTGCTTTATTAGAGTCTGCTTTTAAAGTTTTTTTATTCGAATAAAAGTAAGCACAAAGAAATAACCCAGCCATAGCTTTATCAAAGTTAGCATAAAGGGTAAAAGCAATCGCATCGCTTGTAATACGCTCGTTTATAACAATAGGGAGGTTATTAAAACCAGGTACCCAATGAAGTGCTAATGCTAATGAGGAAACTATAAAAACAGTACTTAAAGTAGCGCGTATTATTGCCTGCTTTGTATTTAGCGCACAGTAGTATAAAACAACGTAAAGCCCGGTTAACAGCAGGGCATATAAATTTATATAACCTTGAAAATATGCACTTACAACACTTAAAGCTAGTAAGTAGTGCCAAAGGGGTTGCCGCATTATTGATATTTTGCAGTACGGAAAAACACATATAATTGATAGCGCTAATAAATAAAAGGTCATTGTTTTTTATTGCTCTGTTTTATTTAGCAACTAATCTAACAGATTCGACCTCTCAGTATTTTTTTTCTGGTAATATAGATAGGTTATAAGCAGTTTAAGCAGTGAACAAACTATGTTAAGTCCTTTTTTTCAGCAGCATGCTGATTATGTTTCTATCTCTCGTGAGCAAGGTTGTCGATTCGCTAAATGCGTTGCTGACGATTACAATCCACTTCACGACAAAGATGCCAAAAAGTTTTGCGCGCCAGGAGACTTACTTTTTTCATTGGTACTAGACCGCTACGGTATTAGTGAACAAATGGAATTTACTTTTGCCGGTATGGTTGATGAAAACACCAAACTTAACTTCCCTGAAGGGGCTGATGAGTTTGATGTAACCAATGGCGAAAAAGTTATTTTAAAGGTAAAGCGCAGCGGTAAAACCAGCCAATGCCCAGCACTAACTAATAGTCTTATAAAAAATTATGTTGAGTTTTCTGGTACTACTTTTCCGCATGTAATTATTCCATTAATGGGCAAGCAAGAGGTAATGATAAACCCTGCTCGCCCAATGATTATTTACGAATCAATGCTTATCAATCTTGATAATCTTGATATTACAGAACCAGAACTTGAGTTTGCAGAGCCTAGTTTTGAGTATGCCGGTAAGCGCGGAAAAATTACACTACGTTTTAACCTGTTAGAAAACGGCGTTAAAGTGGGTAGTGGTGAAAAGCATATGGTAGTTTCGGGTATACGCGAATACTGCCAAGCAACAGTTGACGATTTAATAGCGTTTTACAACGAGCGTAAAGCGACACTAAAGCCAGCTTAAAGCTACAGCAAACTATAAAAGGCGCTAAATACAGCTGTTATTTAGCGCCTTTTTTATTGTTTTTAGCGCTAAAGTGAAAGTGAGCAACCACGATTAAATACTTTTCTGGACTGGATAATTTACGCAGTACAGTAATATGCGTACAATAGCGCTCTTTGTTATTTTAAAGCTAAACCTATGTCTGCCACTACGTTCTCATCACTTAATCTCGACCCGTTATTATTAACAGCGATTGAGCAAAATAATTACACTCAACCAACCGCAATTCAGATTAAAACTATTCCGCCTATTTTAGCCGGAAGTGATGTAATGGGCAGCGCGCAAACAGGTACGGGTAAAACTGCCGCCTTTGTTTTACCTTTATTACATAAGCTTTTAAATACCCCTAAAAAAGATGAGCAAGGCCTTGCCCGCGTTGTAATTTTAACGCCAACCCGTGAGCTTGCTCAGCAAGTATTTGCAAGCTTTGAAAAGTACGCACAAGGCACTAATATCAATGGCGCTTTAGCCTATGGTGGCGCAAGTATTGGCCCTCAAATAAAAGCACTTAAAACAGCGCAAGTTATAGTGGCAACACCTGGGCGTTTGCTTGATCATATAGTTAAAGGCAGTGTGGTACTTTCAAGCGTAGACTCCTTAGTGTTTGACGAAGCTGACCGCATGCTTGATATGGGGTTTATTGATGAAATTAGACGTATATTGCGACATATCCCGGGCGATCGCCAAACTTTACTATTTTCAGCTACGTTTGATGACAGCGTGTTTGAACTCAGTAAAAAGTTACTTAAAAACCCAGAGCTAATTGAAGTTGATAAACGTAACTCAGCAGCTGTTGAAGTAGAGCAAGTTATTTACGCTGTAGATGAGGATCGTAAGCGCGAACTTGTATCGCACATGATTGGTATGAAAAACTGGCGCCAAGTGCTTATTTTTACTCGCACAAAACAAATGGCTGATCAGCTTGCTAAAGAAATGTGTAAAGACGGTTTAAAAACCGAATCAATCCATGGCGACAAATCGCAAGGCGCACGCGACCGTGCATTGCAAAACTTTAAAGAAGGTATTACACGCGTACTTGTTGCAACCGATGTAGCTGCGCGTGGTTTAGATATTTCTACACTTAGATACGTAATTAACTTTGAACTACCGTACATTGCCGAGGATTACGTGCACCGTATTGGCCGTACAGGGCGTGCTGGCGAACAAGGACTTGCTATGTCGCTGGTAAGTCTTGATGAGCAATGGCTGCTAGAAGAAATTGAAGTACTACTCGATACGCGTTTAACGCCGCAGTGGTTAGAAGGTTACGAGCCAGATCCTAATAAAAAGCCAAAAGATAATCGTAAAAATACTAACAAGTCGCGAAAAGATCGCGATAAAAAACGCATCACTGGTAAAAGAGAGCCAAGTAGACGTCGTAAATAATAGCTTTTACTTTACTTTTTTGCCTATACTGGAGCTACTAAATAGCCGAGGTAAAGCAATGTTTGAAATTGATCAATGGGCATTTTCTGGTATTGATGGCCAAATATCTTTGCATAAATGGCAAAAAACAATCGACCTTATAACGGGGCTTTTTTCAGCCCCGTCTGGTTATATAGTTCAGGCAACAAGCAAAGGCTATCGCGTTGTTATTAGAAGTAACGAGGGTGGATCTAACTTTGAGACCAACCCTATACTCCCTCCTCAAACTCCTCTGTTTTGTCGCCACGTAGCTGAAACTAACAATACATTATATGTTAATGATGCAAGTAATAACGATACATGGAATACCCTACCAGAAGTCGTTGAAGACGGTGTTGAATCCTACCTAGGTTTACCTATTCATTGGCCTGAAGGCGAAGTGTTTGGCACGTTATGTTTAAAAGACACTAAAATAACAAGCTATACCGATGAATATTTTGAACTCATAGAACAACTACGTGATTTAATTGAAGACGACTTAGCGCTTGTGTATAGCTATGAGCAAATGCGCGAAATAGCCATGTTAGACTCATTAACGAATATTTATAACCGCCGGGCACTTAGCTTACTCGCTCAACAAAAACTTAACTTAGCACTGCGTTTAGGCTTTGACGTATGCTGTTTGTTTATTGATATAAACGACTTTAAAAAATTAAACGACACCTGCGGACATGAGGTGGGCGACAAAGCCTTAATTATATTGGCAGATACGCTAAAAACGCATTTAAGAGATGCTGATATAGTAGGACGCTTAGGTGGCGATGAGTTTGTTGCAGTAATGCAAGTAAGCGATAAGAGTAAAATTAACTACATTATGGATAAAATATCCTCTGAGTATTCAAAAGCTTTACTCAAAGAAGACGTTTGCGATTTATCGCTTAGTATTGGTTATAGTTTTACTAATAAACAAAAGCAGCCCTTTGAAGCGCTATTAAATGATGCAGACCACGCAATGTATAAAAATAAACAAGCGTATAAGCTCGCTAAAAAAGCACAATAATAAAAGGAGGTTCGTCATGACTCATGCCACACAAACTTGGTTGGTTTCTTCTGCGATGGGTTTTATTTTTTCCTTAGCAATAATAAGCTTATTTGAAACGTCCCTAGCATTAGATTTATATCTAATGAGGGAATAATTTTTGGTGTTATGTGCTCCTCTATGGGGTTTGCCTTAAAAAGGCTTGAGAGTAATAACCAAAAACACCTTCAATAAATAGCTTAAGCTGCAAATCTTTACTTGTATTTATTAATTAATTTTTCAAAGAACGGACATAAAAAAGCAAGCCATTAGGCTTGCCAAGAAGGGTGTTAATTAGCTCTTACCTAGCCTTTAAGCTATTAGCTTTTCCGCAAGGTTCAATTCCATAATGGCTTTTAATAAACGGTATAAGTTAATTGACGCGTCAATTTCTTCTTTACGGTTTGTTAAGCTTTCAATATTTAGGCCCAGAGGTACATCTAAATGCGCACAGCTTTTAAGTATTAAGTCGAGGTTTTCGCGGCAAATACGGACTGATTCGCTTAATGTATTGTCTGCATCAAGCATGCGCCATTTAGTTGCCTCTGGCACTGAGATACCCAACCATTGCATAAAGTCTAAGGTTTTTTCGCCGCCGCACGGGGTAAACGTTAATATAATACGTTGAGGTGTAATCCCTTGTGCTTTACATGTACGTGCGTAGCTAGTAATTAGCTCTATAGTCGCTTGTGCGTCGTAAACAGCTTGCGATATAAAAAACTGACAACCTTGTGCTGTTTTTTCTATTAATCGTTCGTGCTCATTTCGTTTACTTGAATGGCGCTCGGCAATAGTAACGCCACCTAAAAAGAAATCATCTGATTGCTCAGCCATCGCTTTATACGCATCTGGCAGGCTTAGCTTTATATCGCCTATCGATGACGGGCTACCTACTAAAACAACATTTTGTAAATCGTAGTCGTTTTTAGTTTCACTTAGCCAATCTTTAAATTCGCCTACGCCACGCTGCGCCACACTTTTATAAGTAATCACATCTTGTGCAGATAAATTACGAAGTAAATGGCTGTATTCACGCGGATCAACGGTTTGTTTAAACGCAAATGGGCGGTCTTGATTAGTGCGGCTGCTTTCGTCTTGAATGTCGTAAATTATCACGCCGTCGTATTCAATTTCGTGTAAGCGACCTAATAGCTTTTCTGCAATGGTTTTTAATTGCGCTTTATCGGTGCCAATTTTAGGCGGGGTAGTACCAATAAGATAAACACCTTGATTGGTGTCCACTATCTTCTCTTTTAGTGATAAAGCCATAATCCTCATTCCAGCTAAGTTTGTTTTGATGGATTTAATATAGCAGCCATTTAGACGTCTAGATAGATTTATTTAGTGAAAGTTTTTCAACTAACATGATGTTTATTCATAGGGCCTGTTCCCATAATTTATAATTGACACAGTTGTTTACATAATAAATTCCCTTGGGGCTCTTATATTTATTGGCTTTGGGGCATAATTAAAGAGTTAAATCTGACAACAAATTTGCTCAATTTAAAAAGGGACAACAATGAAATTTAAATTATTAGCAACCAGCTTAGCGGTATCGCTGGCGTTAACAGGTTGCGCCATGCAACAAAACCAAAGCACGCAAACAACAGCACAACAAGAACAAGTAAATAAAGCTGATGATCGTGTTTTTTCGCAAGATTATTTAATTGAAGAGCTAGAAAACGGCTTACGTGTCATGGTTGTTAAAACTGATTACCCTGATGTAGTGTCGCTGCAAATTCCGGTATCGGTTGGATCGCGTAACGAAGTTGAAGAGGGCAAAACAGGCTTTGCTCACTTTTTTGAACACATGATGTTTAAAGGCTCACAAAAATACCCTGAAGATGTGTACTCAGACATATTAAAAAATTCAGGTGTTGATAACCGCGCCTATACAACAAACGATTTTACAAACTACCATTTAAACTTTTCAAAGCAGCATCTTGATAAAGTACTTGAGCTTGAAGCTGATATTTTTCAAAACTTAACATACACCGAAGAGCAATTTAGAACCGAAGCACAAACGGTAAAAGGTGAGTACTTAAAAAACAACGCGAGCCCAATTCGTAAATTATTAAGCGCTGTACGCGAAGAAGCGTTTGATAAGCATACTTATAAACACACCACTATGGGCTTTTTTAAAGACATAGAAGCCATGCCTGATCAAATGGCGTACGGTAAAGAGTTTTTTGCTAAATTTTATAAGCCTGAGTATGTGTCACTTGTTATTGTGGGCGATGTAGACCCACAAGCAACAATGGCAATGGTTAAAAAGCATTGGGGCAGCTGGAAAAAGGGTAACTATGTTGCTGATATTAAAGCAGAGCCTGTTCAACAAGCACCAAAATATTTGCACCAGCAAGATGAAGCGCTACCAGGGCATTGGTTACTTGTATCCTACAAAGGCGCTGCGTGGGAGCCTGCTAAAAAAGACAGAGCGGCGCTTGATTTAATCTCACAGCTTTATTTTTCTAGTAATTCAGATTTATATCAAGAGCTAGTGGTCGACAAACAAATTGCCAGCCAAATGTTTACCTATAACCCAGAGACAAAAGATCCGGGTTTATTACACGTATTTGTTAAAGTAGAAAACGCAGACGATTTAGCCACTGCGCGCGATGCCATTAACCGAACTTATGCAAAAGCACGCACTGAGCTTGTTGATGAGCAAAAGCTGAGTGATTTAAAATCGAACCTTAAATACAGCTTTATAAATGGCTTAGACTCGTCGCAAGCGATTGCATCAACCCTTGCCAGCTACATGCATTTTGAGCGCGATCCTGAGGTTATAAACCAGCTGTATAAATCGGCAGATAACATTACCAGCGCAGATATTAAAGCCGTTGCTAATAAATACTTTACTGATAACGCACGTACCACATTAACAATGTCGGCACTTGATAAAGCCCCAGGTTTTGAGCAAGAAGTTGATTTAAATGCGCTTACTGCAAAGCTTGAACAAGCACCTGCGGCACCTGTATTTAAAGTACTTGATAAAACGAATAGCTCGCCATTAATTGATGTTAACTTTTTATTCAATACCGGTGCGGCTGCCGACCCACAAGGCAAAAAAGGTGTTGCTGCGTTAACTGCGGCTATGCTTGCACAAGGTGGCTCAGAGGCGACAAGCTATAAAGATATTCAAAAAGCACTTTATCCGCTTGCGGGTAGTTTTGGTTATCAAATAGATAAAGAAATGCTGTCGTTCCAAGGGCGTATTCATAAAGATAATGCGGCGCAGTGGTATACACTTGTGAGCGATCAATTACTAAACCCAGGCTTTAGAGACGATGACTTTAAGCGCCTTAAAAAAGAAATGATTGACGGCATTAAGTCTGGCTTAAAAGCCTCTAATGATGAAGAGCTAGGCAAAGAAGTGCTCTACAGTGCGCTTTACAAAAATCATCCTTACGAAAGTTACAACTACGGTGACATTTCGGATTTAGAAGCGCTGACACTGGATGATGTTAAAGCGTTTTATAACAGTGAGCTTACGCAATCTAAACTTACGGTTGGCTTAATTGGGGCTGTACCTGCAAACCTTAAAGCTAAAATGATGAGCGATTTTGCAACGTTACCAAAGGGTGAGCAAAGCCGTTTAAGTATTCCTGATGCACCAGTACTTAAAGGTCATCATGCAACTATTGTAGAAAAGTCGGCGCAATCAACTGCGGTATCGTTTGGTTTTCCTATTGATACAATAAGAAGTAGCGAAGACTGGACAGCCCTTTGGCTTGTGCGTTCGTACTTTGGTGAGCACCGTAGTTCTAACAGCTTTTTGTATGAGCGCATTCGTGAAACTCGCGGCATGAACTATGGCGATTACGCATACATTGAATATTTCCCACGTGGTATGTTTCAAACCAAGCCTGATGCAAACCTAGGGCGCTCTGAGCAAATATTTCAAGTGTGGTTACGCCCACTTCGCTCTAATAACGATGCGCACTTTGCAACACGTACCGCCTTGTTTGAGTTAGATAAGTTAATTAAAAATGGTATGAGCGAAGATGACTTTGAAGCCACGCGTAACTTTTTAATTAACTTTGTGCCGCAAATGGTTGCAAGTCAAAACCGCCAATTAGGTTACGCACTTGATAGCGAATTTTACAACACAGATAGCTTTGTAAGTTACGTAACTAACAAACTTAAAACGCTAAGCGTTGCTGATGTTAATCGCGTTATTAAAGAAAACTTACAAACAGACAATGTTCAATATGTGTTTATAACCGCAGACGGCGCTGATATGCAAAAACGTTTAGCATCGCAGCAAACATCGCCAATGGTTTATAACACCAATAAACCTGCTGAGCTGGTTGCTGAGGATAAAGTAATTGCTGATTATAAATTAGCAATTCCTGCAAAAAATATTGAAGTGATGAAAGTCGATAAAGTATTTCAATAATTTAAGTGGTTTTTAAGCGTTAAAATAATGCTTCGGTGCTATAAGCACCGAGGCATTTTTATTATTTAATAATGAAACTTAATAAACAGTTATACCTAATAACCAGAACAAATAACTAAGGGATTAACACCTTAGTGGTTAAATCCGTTAGACTTGGGAAAAGGCTATTTTATATCAACTTAAGGCAGTGCAGTATTATGCGTCATGCAATTTGGCAACAGCTTCGCGACGAAGCTAACGATGTAGTAAAACGTGAACCATTATTAGCAAGTCATGTTTATTCATGCATTTTGAATCATGATTGTTTAGGTTCGGCATTGAGCTTTATTGTTGCTAATAAGTTGGCTGATGCGGTGGTATCTGCATTCACTATCCGCGAATTGTTCGACCAAGCATTTGTAAAATGTGACCGTATGCTCTCGTTTGTTGCTGAGGATATTAAAGCAGTAAAAGACCGCGACCCTGCATCAGAAACCTATCTTACGGTTATATTAAATCTAAAAGGTTTTCATGCTATTCAGGCGCACCGTTTGGCTAATTGCTTGTGGCAACAAAACCGCAAAGAGCTAGCGCGCTTTATTCAAAGCCGTAACTCTGAAGTGTTTGGGGTCGATATTCACCCAGCATGTAAAGTAGGTAAAGGCATTATGTTTGACCACGCAACTGGTATTGTTATTGGTGAAACAGCAGTAATTGAAGATAACGTATCAATTTTGCAATCTGTAACGCTTGGCGGTACGGGTAATGAGCAGGGCGATCGTCATCCTAAAATTAGAGCGGGCGTGTTAATTGGCGCCGGCGCTAAAGTACTTGGTAATATTGAAGTAGGTGAGGGCGCACGAATTGGTGCAGGCTCTGTTGTACTTAGCAATGTTCCACCACATACAACCGCTGTTGGCGTACCAGCTAAAATTATTGGTCGACCGGATTGTGAGTGTCCGGCACAAAGTATGAACCAAAACTTTTTGACTCAACAAGAGCCAGAAAACGCATCGCATACTAGCGCAATGCTGTAGCCTTAGGTAAAAATAATGTCTAATAAAAGTAACTCACTTTCAATGTTGCTAAGTTTTATTGCTGGTGTGGGGTTGGCTAGTAGTTACTTTTTGTTTTTTAATAAAATATCTAATGACGCATATCCTCAGTCAGAAAATACGCGTCAGAATGTTACTATTAAAGTCAGTAGCAATAATAAACTTAGTAGTCATGATGTTAGCAATGACTCAAACCTAAATAGCGCTTTAATTACGGCCAACCAAAATGCTACACGGCAATTTGTTGAACAAGAGTATACTCAGCAAATAAGTACGCTTACCGACGAACTTGCCGTTAAAACCAAGGAACTAAAGCGTGCCGAACAACAATTAAAGTCAACTCAGTTAGCGCAATTAGATGATGTTGATTTTTCTAAGCAACTTGATGAAAAATTTGATAATGAAAGTGAAAATACTCAGTGGAGTTATGAAATAGAAACGGCGCTTACCGATTTTTTAATTACCAGCAACTTGAGTAACTCAGCACAGTTAAGTGATTTGGAGTGCAAGCAAACACTGTGTAAATTTGTGATTGTTGCTGAGCAAAGTAATGAGCAAAGTAATGAGCAAGGACATGCGCAGTGGCGTGAGCTTAACGATAAGCTAACAGCAATGCCCTGGTGGCAGCAATTTAAGCTAACTACATCAAGCTCTAACGACGAGAAAATAGAGTTTGTAGTAAGTATCAAAGAATAAGTATACGCACTTTATAATGTTTTTTAACAGCCTTAGCTATGTACTTGTGAGTGCACCACGCCGTCAACAAATTCTGTAATTAGCGTGTCGCCAGCTTTTACATCTCCTACCGATTTAACCACTTTGTTTTTCTCATTTTTTGTAATGCTGTAACCACGTGCTAATACGTTGAGTGGGCTTACTGAGTCTAATCTACTCGCTTGTAACGCCAAATTATTATTAGCTTGTTGCAATTGATGTTGTATAGCCTGATTAAGCCTTGCTTGTATTTGCGTAAGTTGATGGCTTGCTGTAGCGAGTTTTTTGTCGGGTGATTGGCGCATTAAGCGCGGCGTTAAGTTATTGAGTGTGCGTTCTTGCTGGTATAAACGATTACGCATAGCTTGTTGCAGTGCAATGCTTAGCTCATCTAAGCGTTGTGATTTTTGATTGAGCTGATTACGCGGATGACACAAATTAAGACGATGCTGTAACTGCGTTGCTAGTGCGCGTTTGTCGGCAATACCGTGCTTAAACGCGTTAGATAAACGATTAACTAATTGCGTTACCTTATTGTGTAACTCTTGCGTATTTGGGCTTACAAGCTCAGCTGCGGCTGATGGAGTCGCTGCACGAACATCAGCAACGTAATCGCTAATAGTGGTATCTATTTCGTGGCCTACCGCACTTACTATCGGTAATTCACTTTTGAAAATAGCGCGGGCGAGCTGTTCGTGATTAAAACACCATAAATCTTCAAGTGATCCGCCGCCTCGCCCTAAAATAAGTACGTCTACTTCATCACGAGTGTTGGCTAATTCAATTTGGTTAATTAAATGCACGTGCGCTTCTTTGCCTTGTACCATAGCAGGGTAAATAATGACTTCTAGCTGCGGTGCACGGCGTTTGAGCACCGTTAAAATATCTTTTATAGCAGCGCCGGTTGCTGAGGTAATAACACCAATGCGATTAATATTTTGGGGTAATGGCTGTTTGTGAGCAGAGCTAAATAATCCTTCGGCGGCTAAACGCATTTTAAGCGCATCAAATTCTTGTTTTAGCTGACCTTCGCCTGCGGGTTCCATATGCTCAACAATAAGCTGGTAGTCACCGCGAGGTTCATAAAGCGATACACGCGCTTTTACTGTAACTTGTGCGCCATTTACAGGGCGGTAGCTTTGGTTGCGATTATTGCCTCGCCACATTGCGGCTTTAATTTGTGCTTTATCGTCTTTTAACGAAAAGTACCAATGTCCAGATGCAGGGGTAATAAAGTTAGAAATTTCGCCCGTGAGCACTAAAGATGCAAAACCTTGCTCAAGGATTGTGCGAATTTCTCTATTAAGGCGTGAAACGGTGTAAACCGCCTGCGAAGGCTTCGAAAACATAAAAAACAACCTAAAACTATTTATTGCACTACTTTATCATAAATATTTGCGAAATATTATTTACTCATGCCAACAACGCTGTTAAAATTTGGCCGCAATTCCTTATCTTAGATCCACATGTGAGAAGTTGCCAAAATGCTTAGAATCGCTAAAGAAGCTCTTACCTTTGATGACGTACTTTTAGTACCTGGTCATTCTACTGTTTTGCCACACACGGCAAATATTTCAACTCGCTTAACGCGTGGTATCAAACTTAACTTGCCGCTTATTTCAGCATCTATGGATACTGTTACAGAAGCTCGTTTAGCTATTGCCCTTGCGCAAGAAGGTGGTCTTGGTTTTATTCATAAAAACATGACTATTGAAGAACAAGCGAAAAACGTACGTAAAGTTAAAACCTACGAAGCAGGTATTGTTTCATACCCTGTAACGGTTACTGCCGATTTAACAATTGCAGATGCAATTGAGCTTTCGCACGAAAAAGGTTTTTCAGGCTTTCCGGTTACCGATAGCAATAATGTGCTTGTAGGCATTGTTACTAGTCGTGATATGCGTTTTGAAACTAAGCTTGAACAGCCTGTTTCTACCGTTATGACTAAAAAAGAAAAGCTTGTTACCGTTAAAGAAGGCGCAGCACGCGAAGAAATTTTAGGCTTAATGCACGAACACCGCATTGAAAAAATCCTTGTTGTTGATGATGAATTTAAACTTAAAGGCATGATCACAGTAAAAGATTACCAAAAAGCCCAAGACAAACCTGACGCATGTAAAGACGACCAAGGTCGTTTACGTGTAGGTGCAGCTGTAAGTGTTGGTGCAGGTACTGATGAGCGTATTGCTGCATTAGTAGAAGCGGGTATTGATGTTTTACTTATCGATACATCGCATGGTCACTCTCAAGGTGTTATTGACCGTGTTACTAAAACACGTAAAGAGTACCCAGACTTACAAATTATTGCAGGCAACATAGCAACAGCTGAAGGTGCGATTGCACTTGCTGATGCGGGTGCCGACGCAGTTAAAGTAGGTATCGGCCCAGGCTCTATCTGTACTACACGTATTGTTACCGGTTGTGGCGTTCCACAAATTACCGCTATTTCAGATGCTGTTGAAGGCTTAAAAGGTCGCGACATTCCTGTTATTGCTGATGGTGGCATTCGTTTTTCTGGTGATATTGTTAAAGCACTTGTTGCTGGTGCATCGTGTGTAATGGTGGGTTCACTGCTTGCTGGTACTGAAGAAGCACCAGGTGAAGTTGAATTATACCAAGGCCGTTATTACAAATCTTACCGTGGTATGGGCTCATTAGGCGCGATGGATCAAAAAGAAGGTTCATCAGATCGTTACTTCCAAAAATCAAACGAAGCAGACAAGTTAGTACCTGAAGGTATTGAAGGTCGCGTAGCTTACAAAGGTCCTATTGCAACGATTATTCATCAGCAAGTGGGCGGCCTACGAAGCGCTATGGGCTTAACGGGTTGTGCAACAATTGAAGAGCTAAATACAAAACCACAATTTGTACGTGTTACTTCAGCAGGTATGGGTGAGTCGCACGTTCATGATGTGCAAATCACTAAAGAAGCACCAAATTACCGCTTAGGTTAAGCAGCGTAATTAATTTAATATACTGGGCTTGCTTTGCAAGCCCTCTTTTTAGTCGTTTATATAAATACCAATTGCATTAATAAAGTGGTCAATTATTGCGACAGATAAATGGCTCAATAACGAGGCAAAAATTTCGATTTTTAGTTTCTTCTAAATAAGAAGTTTTTAACGTGGTTAGAGAGTTATTTAGCCTGCAAGAATTAGTAATGTTTAATAAAATTGGTATTCAAAGCGGCATTTAGCATCAGACTTTACGAGATACTCCATGAGCAAAGATATTCACGATTCACGAATTCTCATTTTAGACTTTGGTTCACAATACACTCAATTAATCGCCCGCCGTGTGCGTGAAATTGGTGTTTACTGTGAACTTTGGGCATGGGATGTGACTGAAGAGCAAATCCGCGAGTTCAACCCACAAGGTATTATTCTTTCTGGTGGTCCAGAATCAACAACACTTGAAAACAGCCCGCGCGCTCCTGAGTATGTATTTAATGCAGGCGTGCCTGTGCTAGGTATTTGCTACGGTATGCAAACAATGGCAGCTCAACTTGGCGGAAGTGTACACAGCTCGGATAAAAAAGAGTTTGGTTACGCACAAGTAGAAAAAGTAGGCAACTGTGCATTATTTGATGCAATTGAAGACAGCATTACCGATGGCGGCAACGGCATACTCGACGTATGGATGAGTCATGGCGACAAAGTAATGGATATTCCAGCTGGTTTTGCAACAACAGCTAAAACATCTACTTGTCCACATGCTGCAATGTCTAACGAAGAAAAACGTTTTTATGGCGTACAGTTTCACCCAGAAGTAACGCACACGCATCAAGGTCAGCGCTTATTAGAGCGTTTTGCTATTGATATTTGTGGCTGTGAAAAACTGTGGACTGCTGCAAAAATTATCGATGATGCTATCGAGCGTATTAAAGAAACAGTTGGCGATGACGAAGTTATTTTAGGCCTCTCTGGTGGTGTTGATTCATCGGTTGTGGCTATGCTTATTCACCGTGCAATTGGCGAAAGACTAACATGTGTATTTGTTGATAATGGTTTACTTCGTTTAAACGAAGGCCAACAAGTAATGGACATGTTTGGTAATAAATTTGGCTTAAACATTGTTAAAGTTGAAGCTGAAGAGCAGTTTTTAAATGATCTAGCGGGTAAGTCAGACCCAGAAGATAAACGTAAAGCCATTGGTCACACGTTTATTAATGTATTTGATGAGCAAGCCAAAAAGCTTAAAAATGCAAAATGGTTAGCGCAAGGTACAATTTACCCTGATGTAATTGAATCAGCGGCATCTGCAACTGGTAAAGCGCATGTTATTAAATCTCACCACAATGTGGGCGGATTACCAGATGACATGAAAATGGGCCTTGTTGAGCCATTACGTGAATTATTCAAAGATGAAGTACGTAAAATTGGCCTAGAGCTAGGTTTACCGTACGATATGCTTTACCGTCATCCTTTCCCTGGACCAGGTTTAGGTGTGCGTGTACTTGGCGAAATCAAAAAAGAATACTGTGATTTATTACGCCGCGCTGATGCGATTTTCATCGAAGAGCTTCACAAAGCTGAGCTTTACCATAAAGTAAGCCAAGCGTTTACTGTATTCTTACCTGTTAAATCGGTAGGGGTTATGGGTGATGCACGTAAGTACGATTGGGTTGTATCACTTCGTTGTGTGGAAACAATCGACTTTATGACAGCGCGCTGGTCACATTTACCTTATGAGTTTTTAGGTGTGGTTTCAAACCGTATCATTAATGAAATAGATGGTATTTCTCGTGTTGTTTACGATATTTCAGGTAAACCACCTGCAACTATCGAATGGGAATAATTAATTTTAGTTTTAATTAACTAATTTTAAGTGATTAAAAAACGGCGGATTAGCATGCTAATTCGTCGTTTTGTTTATTTAAAAAGCAGTTAAACTAAAAGAGTGATTTTTCTCTTTACCTTTGGCGAAACTTCTCTATAATTCGTCGTCATTGCAGGGGCGTAGTTCCAATTGGTAGAACAGCGGTCTCCAAAACCGATGGTTGGGAGTTCGAATCTCTCCGCCCCTGCCATTTCTTCTTTACATCGTTTTTATTACTTCTTATATTGTTCAAATGTCTAATCTACTGAGTTGTTATGCATCCACGTTACGCAGCTATTTTTGATATAGAAAATCTTGAACTCAATCAGCATTATTGTCCAAAAATAAATGATCAAGCTAATACTTTATCGCAAAGCACGATAGCTAGTTCTTTAACGCTAAATGAGCAACTACTTGCAGACATTAAACTCAGTGCAGAGCCTATTATTATAAATAGCGTTGTACAGGGCAGTGAGATGCAATTAAACGACAATAAGCTTACATTGCCAACCCCACAGCTCAACGCCTCTGAGAAGCGTGCTTTATGGGCTTTAATGAGTGAACACCTTGATAAACTTTAAATCAGTAGATGAAACTGCAATACCTCAATTAATGGCCATCGAAACAGCGTGTCATAGTCATCCGTGGACTTTAAATACAATGGGTTCATGTATAGGTGGGCGCTATTTTAATGTTGCCGCATTTGATGAGGCGAGCATGATTGGTTTTTATATTGGTGAAAAAGCAGGGCCTGATTTTACACTTATGGATATTTGTGTAACACCAAGTCACCAGGGTAAGGGTATTGCAAGGCAGTTGTTAGCGCAGTTTATTGAATATGGTGAGCAGCAAAATGCTGAAAACCTCTTTTTAGAAGTACGCGAATCAAATACGCGTGCTATTGCTCTGTACGAGCGCGCAGGCTTTGCTGAAATGTCAGTGCGTAAAAACTACTACCCAAGTGATAACCCTGCTAAAAATGGCTTTGAAGACGCTATTTTAATGGGTATGGCGCTAGGTTTAAACTTTTCATAATTAAAGTCGGTAATTGGCATTTAAAATACAGAGCTGCTAAAAACAGAGTAATTGCACCGCTATGCAAGTTAACTTTTAGCTTACTTTGTCGCTAATTGCTTGCTCAATTGCTGCTATTAAATCATTTACCAGCTCGTCTCTTGGCACTTTATTGTTACTTTTTAAGTTCTCTTCAAGTGCCGCAGCGCTTTGATAAATTTTATCAAAGTTAAAGCACCCAGAACTACCTTTAATATTGTGCGCTATGCCTCTTAATGCTTCCCAATCATCACGATTGTGCAGAGCTTTAACTTCTTTTAAATATGTAGGTAAGTTAGCTAAATAATTATCAGCAATTTGCTGAAACTTTTCGCTATTTAATAAGCTATCCCATTTATTTTGATTATCTTTTTCAAGGTGCAGGTAGCTTACGAGTACATTTTCAAGAGCATCTTTATCAATGGGTTTAGCAAGTGCTTTGTCGCAACCCGCTTCTAGATAAGTCCCTATATCATGGTTCATTACATTGGCAGTAAGAGCAATGATAGGGCCATCGTAGGCTGCATGACGAAGCATTTTAGTCGCTTCTAACCCACCCATTACAGGCATTTGCATATCCATAATAATAAGTTGGTAGTCGTTTACGAGCGCCATTTCTACAGCTTGTGCGCCATTACTGGCAATATCGGGTTCAAGACCCCAGGTTTGCAGTAATAATTTAATTAATAGTTGGTTATCTGGGTTATCCTCGGCAACTAATATATTGGCGTCGAAGCTATTAGTCGCAAACGATAATAGAGGGTCTTTCTCTGGTATTAACTGGCTGTCTTGCGTTAAGAATTCAAGCATGGGTTGATCATCAGATAACTGACACGCTACCCTAATTGTAACGCGGCTACCAACACCCACTTCACTTTCAAGATTTACATCACCACCAAGTAACAGTGCTAAGTTTTTAGAAATACACAACCCTAGACCTGTACCACCAAAACGACGCGTGGTAGTGGCGTCGGCTTGTTCAAACGGTTTAAATACACGCTCTATTTGATGCTCAGACATACCAATGCCGGTATCTTTAATTACAAATTCAAGCCTTTGACTCGCTTCTAAATAATGCACACAAATAGTTACACTGCCATTTTCGGTAAATTTAACAGCGTTGTTAGCAATGTTTATAAGTATTTGTTTTAAGCGGGTCACATCACTATAAATGCTGCGAGGTAGCGGTAGTTGGTAGTCGATATTAAGGGTTAATTTTTTTTCTTGTGCCAGTGGTCGAATAATTGATTCAATGTCGTGCACAAGCTGTACTACGTTTAATACTGATAAATCAACTGCTAGCTTTTCAGCTTCAATTTTAGATAAATCGAGTATGTTATTTATTAATTCTAATAAGTGTTTTGAATTACGTAAAATAGTGCTGAGATGTTGTTTGTCGTTAGCTACTTTATCGTTGTGAAGCAACTGTTCTGTAAAGCCCATAATAGCCGTGAGCGGCGTACGTATTTCGTGGCTCATATTTGCTAAAAAGCGACTCTTGAGCTGATTAGCTTGCTCGGCTTGGCCAATTGCAAGTTCTAGTTGGCTGTTCATGGCTTCAAGTGCTTTAGTACGACTTTCTACTTTGTCTTCAAGATGGTGCTTATACTCTTCAAGCTGTTGTTGATAGTGTCTTATTTGATTAACCATGTGATTAAAGTCGTTAAACAAAACCCCCATTTCATCGTTAGTATGTGCAGGCAAGTGCACCGACAAATCACCATCCCCCACACGGTGGCTTGCTGCACCTAGTAACTCAATTGGGTTAAGTAATAAATTACGTACTACTACAAAAATTAATATTGGTAGGGTTATCACCGAAATAATAACAATTAACCCAGTTATTAAACTTATCGCTTTACCTGATTGATAAAGCACACCTTTGGGAATGGTCGAAACGTAATAATATCCGCCGGGCATTTGTACGGCAAAAATCATTCGCTCTATTTTATCTATACTTGAAAGCTCAATAGTTGAAAGCATGCCGATATCGGCGAGGTCGTGTACTTGGTTAAGTTCATATTCGCTTATGTATTGGCCGCGCATATTGTAGTCAGAACTAAATAAAATTTTACCGTCTTTGGTTAACATTAAATTAAGCGTGTTGTTATATGGCGCTTCTAAAATACTGGAGTTAAGTATTGAAGGCTCTATATGTATTACAATAAAACCAAGTTGCTGTGGGCGTTTTAAATAGTAATCAACGCTATAAATTCGTTGAATAAAATACAAACTAGTAGTGCCATCCTCCTTTTGAATCATAAATTGCTGCTTACTTAAATTACTTTGCAATACTTGATTAAAAAATGGATAGCTTTTAGGTGCTGTTGTTAGGTTGTTAGAATAGTAGGCATCGCTTTTCCCACTTGTTGAAACTAGATTAATGCTAATTATATCTGGGTAGGCTTCACTATAACTGGCAAATACATCCATAAGCGCACCAAGTTTTCGGGTGTAATTCCCGTTGGCGCGAATGTCATTTGTTAAAAAATCGCTAAGTACTGGCGAGGTGGAAAGTAGTTTTGCTGTAGAGTGAAAAGAGTCGATATAGTTGAATATTTTTTGCTGTTGCTGTTCAACAAAACGGCTCATTATTAAATCAGCTTGTTTCTGTGTTGAATTAGTTACATTGGTGAGCGTAAAGCCACCTAAAAATAGTAAAGGTAGAATAACAAGGGGTGTTATATACCACAATAATCTAATACTTAACTTACTGGTTTTCATGACCAAACGACTTATCCTCCATGCAATCTATCAATAATATGCGTTACGACTTTATTACACAAGCTTACGGCGGTCTTGGTGGCTAAATTACAACCATTAACTGTATGGTATTTAACTCTATGTTGAGGTTTTTTTATGTCATTAAGTTATTTTAATTTAACAAGTTACAGACTTATAACAGATATTTAGTTGTTCTAAAAAGTTTACATACATTTACATCTTTTAAAGTCATTTTTTTAGAAATAAGTGGTATCACTTAAAATTGAATTATCTAATTTACTCTTAGTTACAAATACCAGTGGATTAACGCTGGGCTGTTATCTGGCCTACTAGGTTATGTTTTCGAGCAAGGCTTAATAATTATAATGGTGTGTAGAGATTTGGTGTATTGTGTACTGCTCCTACTATTTAGCTTATTACTTAATCTTTTTGTACCTCATTTACAGTTAGGCTTCCCAAAATCCATATTAATAAAAAAGATCAGCTAATAACTAACCATTGATTGTTTATAAGGCCAAGATCAGCGAAAATAGTCTTTAATTACGATTAACATAACGGATCGCATGTGAGGGGCCAATTTAGGGCTTTTCTGATGGTGTGTTGAGCTTTCGAGGTTACCTTATACCAACTATATTAAAATATGATCATTCAGCGTATTAAATAACTCACTAACTACGTTAAAAGTTATTCATAGAGAACAACTCCGTGTCATAATTTTGCCTTGTTATTGCACTGTTTTTTATCGTTATAATAGATCACTAATTTAATGCAATTGGTATTATTTAAGCCTTGAAAGCTCAGCATACTTAAAGTGGATAATATCCGTATACAAACTAAAAGAAATTTTTTAATGGCAGATCAAAATCTTCTGAGTGAAATTAATAAACGACGTACCTTTGCTATCATCTCTCATCCGGATGCTGGTAAAACAACTATTACCGAAAAAGTATTGTTATTCGGACAAGCTATTCAAAGAGCCGGCACTGTAAAAGGCCGTGGTTCTAACCAACATGCAAAGTCTGACTGGATGGAAATGGAAAAAGAGCGTGGCATATCAGTTACTACCTCTGTAATGCAGTTTCCGTATAAAGACGCTTTAGTTAACTTACTTGATACACCAGGGCACGAAGATTTCTCTGAAGATACTTACCGCACATTAACCGCAGTAGATTCGTGTTTAATGGTAATTGATGCAGCAAAAGGTGTAGAAGATCGTACCCGCAAGTTAATGGAAGTAACACGCCTGCGTACAACGCCAATCGTTACATTTATGAACAAATGTGACCGTGAAATTCGCGACCCAATGGAAGTGTTAGACGAAGTTGAAACAGAACTAAAAATTGCCTGTGCGCCTATTACTTGGCCAATTGGCTGTGGTAAGGATTTTAAAGGTGTTTACCATATCCACAATGACGAAGCTATTTTATACAAATCAGGTCAAGGTCATAAAATTCAAGAAGTTCGTACAATTAAAGGTCTTGATAACCCTGAGCTAGATATTGCGATTGGTGAAGATTTAGCTGCGCAATTACGTGATGAGCTTGAGCTTGTTATTGGCGCATCAAACGAATTTGATTTAGATCTGTTTTTAGCTGGTGAGCTTTCGCCTGTTTATTATGGTACTGCACTAGGTAACTTTGGTGTTGACCACGTTTTAGATGGTTTGACTAGATGGGCTCCAACGCCATTACCGCGCGAAACAGAAGACAGACTTATTGTTGCAACTGAAGAGAACTTTACCGGTTTCGTATTTAAAATTCAGGCCAACATGGACCCGAAACACCGTGATCGTATTGCATTTATGCGTATTGTATCGGGTAAGTACAGCCAAGGCATGAAAATGAATCACGTGCGAATTGGCAAGCAAGTGAGCATTTCTGATGCGGTAACCTTTATGGCGGGCGACCGCGAGCGCGCGGCTGACGCTTACGCCGGCGACATTATTGGTTTGCACAACCACGGAACCATTCAAATTGGTGATACATTCACGCAAGGCGAAAAACTTAAATTTAGTGGTATCCCTAACTTCGCGCCTGAATTATTCCGCCGTATTCGTCTTCGCGATCCGCTTAAGCAAAAGCAATTATTAAAAGGCTTAGTACAGCTTTCTGAAGAAGGTGCTGTGCAGGTATTTAGACCGCTTATAAACAACGATTTAATTGTGGGCGCAGTAGGTGTACTTCAGTTTGATGTAGTTGTAGCGCGCTTAAAAGCCGAATATAACGTAGATGCTATTTACGAAGGTGTAAACGTAAATACAGCGCGTTGGGTAAGCAGCGGCGATGTGAAAAAGTTTGAAGACTTTAAGCGTAAGTGCGAAAGTAATTTAGCACTCGATGGTGGCGATAACTTAACTTACATTGCGCCGAGCCGTGTAAATCTTAATTTATCAGTAGAGCGTTACCCAGAAGTGACATTTAACCACACTCGCGAAAACTAGAATCGACTGACTACAGTTAACTGAAAGCCTGCTTTGGCGGGCTTACAAAGGTAAAAAATATGAATATTCGTACTATTTTAATCGAAAAAGCCATTGCCGCTATGGCGGGCGCAGGCTTACCTGAAGATACAAACCCAGCAGTAACACAAAGCACACGTCCACAATTTGGTGATTACCAAATTAATGCAGCAATGGGCGCGGCTAAAAAAATGAAAAGCAACCCACGTGAGCTTGCGCAAAAAATTATAGATAATCTTGATGTAAGCGATATTGCTCAAAAGACTGAAATTGCTGGCCCAGGTTTTATTAATATTCATTTAAAGCCTGAATTTTTAGCGCAAAGCGTTAAAGCAGCTAACAGTGATGCAAAACTTGCTGTAAACGAGCATGCTAACCCGCAAAAAGTAGTTGTTGACTATTCATCACCAAACCTTGCTAAAGAAATGCACGTAGGCCATTTACGTTCAACTATTATTGGTGACTCAATTGTGCGTGCGCTTGAATTTAGAGGCGACACGGTTGTACGTCAAAATCACATGGGTGATTGGGGCACGCAATTTGGTATGTTAATCGCGCATTTAGAAGATCAAATTAGCGAAGGTGTAGATTTAGATTCGGTAGCGCTTGCTGATTTAGAAACCTTTTATCGCGATGCTAAAAAACGCTTTGACGACGAAGAAGGCTTTGCAGATAAAGCACGTAATTACGTTGTTAAATTACAAGGCGGCGACGCGCACTGTGAAAAACTTTGGAAACTATTTATAGCAACCTCAGTTAAGCACTCTGAAGAAGTATACAAACGTTTAAATGTAACGCTTACTCAAGCCGATATTATGGCTGAAAGCGCATACAACGCAGAACTTAACGACATTATTAGCCTACTTAAAGATAAAAATATTGCAGTAGAGTCGCAAGGCGCGCAAGTTGTGTTTTTAGATGAGCTTGCCAACAAAGATGGTGAACCATCTGCGTTTATCGTACAAAAATCTGGCGGCGGGTTTTTATATGCAACAACAGATTTAGCGGCATGTGATTACCGTTCAAATAAATTAGGTGCTGATCGTATCTTAATTTTTGTAGATGCACGTCAAAATCTACACTTTAATCAAGTAGAGCTTACAGCGCGTAAAGCTGGTTTATTACGAGACGAAACAAGTTACGAGTTTTGCCCGTTTGGCACCATGATGGGCGCCGATAACAAACCATTTAAAACACGTACTGGCGGCACAGTAAAACTTGCTGACTTATTGGAAGAATCAATTAACCGTGCAGCTGCAAAACTAGCTGAACGTGAATCGGATTTAAGTGATAGCGATCGCAGCGAGATTGCACGTAAAGTAGGTATTGGCGCAGTTAAATACGCCGACCTTTCTAAGCACCGTACCAGCGATTACATTTTTAACTGGGACAGCATGCTAAGCTTTGAAGGCGCAACCGCTCCTTATTTACAATATGCTTATACACGTATACGCAGTATTTTCCGTAAGTCAGGCGTTGATGCAGCTACATTAAATTCAAATGTTGCAATTATTGAGCCTCAAGAAAAAGCACTAGCGCTTAAGCTACTACAGCTTGAAGAAGTACTTGATTTAATGATCAGCGAAGCAACACCGCACGTACTATGTGGTTACCTATATGAGCTAGCAAGCTTATACATGACATTTTACGAAGCCTGCCCAGTACTTAAAGAAGGCGTAGAGCCAAGCGTGCGCGATAGCCGATTAGTGTTGTGTAATTTGGTTTCTAAAACATTAGAAACGGGATTAGATTTGCTAGGCATCGAAGTTATGGAGCAAATGTAATCACCGTCGTATTTTAACCTAATACTGCGTTATCCAATCCGACTTACCCTAATCACATACAAACCGTATGCTCATAGGGATAAGCCGGATTGGACGCCTTGTCTTAGGCTAAACTACTTAGGTGAACCTTCTGCTGTGTGTAGTTCGCTTTAGCTGCGTTGGTAAAACTATTTAGCCTAAGTCACATACAAACCGTATGCTCCTTGGCATAAATAGTTTTACCGCCTTGCTAGCACTCCTACACTTGCAGATGTAATGTTTTACATTGTAGGTTGGGCTGAGTGAAACGAAACCCAACGATACACCTGAGACTCTATGTTTATTGCTATCGCATACACCTGAATCTTAATATTTGTTACTACTCAACATCTATTGTTTTAAGCTCGCTACTCTAAGCTCTTTTCTAAGGCTTTATTTAAAGGATTTGTTATGAAACTCGAAGATATCCGCCGTGAATACCTGCAAGACGCGTTAAGCGAAGATAACTTGCAAGATGATCCATTCAAGCAGTTTGAAACATGGCTTGAGCATGCAGTGGCAAGCAAACTACCCGATCCAACAGCAATGGTTGTAGCAACCGTTGACGAAACCGGTCAACCTTCACAGCGCATTGTGCTTTTAAAGCATTTGGATGATAACGGCTTTGTGTTTTTTACTAATACGGGCTCGCGTAAAGCGCAAGAGCTTAAAGGTAATAATAAAATATCGCTGCATTTTCCGTGGCACCACATGGAACGCCAAGTTATTGTGTATGGCGAGGCTAAACCATTGCCTACCTCTGCTGTGGCAAAGTACTTTTTATCTCGTCCTAAAGAAAGCCAATTAGCCGCGTGGGCGTCAGCGCAAAGTCGTCCGGTGTCATCACGTAAAGTACTCATGGAAACCTTCGCTAACATGAAAAACAAGTTTGCTAAAGGTGAAATTCCATTGCCTGACTTTTGGGGCGGATATTGTGTAGTACCTACTAAAATTGAGTTTTGGCAAGGCGGGGCGCATCGTTTGCATGACCGCTTTATATATCAGCGCCAAGCAGATAATAGCTGGCAAATTACACGCTTAAACCCTTAATAAATAGACGAGTAAGTAACCGTGCAATTTATTGACTCTCATTGCCACCTCGACTTTAGCGAGTTTGATTCGAATCGTGAATCACTCATAAACGAGTGTGTAGCAAAGGGAGTTAATCAGTTTGTTGTGCCGGGTATTACGCTTGCTCAATCGCATACTCTCATAAAATTTAAAGCAACCTACCCAAGTATAAAAATAGCCGCAGGGCTACATCCTTACTTTTTAGAGCAACATAAAGAATCGCACATAGAAGCGTTATTTGATTTTGCGACTGAAAATAAGCATCAGCTGGTTGCAATTGGAGAGTGCGGGCTTGATCGAAGTATTGAAAACCTTTCTAAACAAACTTATTTATTTGAACAGCAAATAAAGCTTTCTAACGAGCTTAACCTACCGCTTATTGTGCACCATAGACAAAGCCATGATTTAATTGCGCAATCGTTTAAACGGTGTAAGCCAAAAAATGGGGGAGTGATTCATGCATTTTCGGGATCAATCCAACAAGCGCAGTATTATATTAAACAAGGCTTTAAGCTTGGCGTAGGCGGTGTTATTACCTATGAACGTGCAGTTAAAACACGTGTTGTTATTGCTGCTATTGAGCCAGAGCACTTAGTGCTTGAAACCGATTCGCCCTCAATGCCGTTAAGCGGCTATCAGGGTGAAGTTAACACGCCATTACATATACCTGATGTGTTTAACGCATTATGTGATTTAAAGCCACATAGCGAAAGAGAGGCGCTTGCAAAACAGCTTTACGATTCTTGCTCAGATGTTTTTTGCATATAACGGTTTACTTGCCAGCGTTTTAACCCTCGGCCTAATTGCCACGTAAAAATACAAGCAATTACTAGCATTAATAGTACTTGCCGACCTAAATCGTGAAAATGATTGTGGCTTTTAGCTATCGCGGCGCGAGTTAAATAAGTAACCGACACAAAGCCTATAGGACGGTCATCATTGCTTATTACAGGCTCCATAAAAGGTGTTTTTAACTTACTTATACCAGGCGTTGAGTCGGAAAGTTGACCATCAATATGATACGACTGCCAATTATCGCTACTGGCTAATAAAATACCCTGTTGATCGTAAATGGTAGCTGAAAGGACAAATTCATCTTTACTTATATCGTTACAAATTGCATTTAGCCGTGGTTTGTTTTTTTCAATTAAAGGTGTTTTAGCATTTAAAGCCATAAATTGAGTGAGACTTTTTGCAGTGCTACCGGCGCTATCGTAAAGTAACTGGTGACTCTGAAAACTACTATTTACACCCACCCAGCTTAGTAATACAAAACAGCCAGCCGCAATTATTAAGCGAGCAAGTCGCTTTCTTTGAGATGGAGATATTGGATTTTTAAGATGGTTATTTTTCATAGTCACCGTTTATGCTACTGACAGCATTTTGATTTGATGTTACAACTATACCAACTATAACCTTAAACCCTACCTGATGGCGAATTTAGTGTTGAGAATACCAAGTTTGATATTTCAACTATCAGGAAAATAAAAATAAACACGGAGATCCCATGTCGCAAATCAACATGGCACAGCCAGCTGCTGAGCAACCATTACAACACTTAACTCTAAATAAATGGTTTAGCTATAGTGGTGGTATATTTACACCTCTCGATCATGTTCCTGAGAAAAAATTTGGGTTATTTAGTATCGCGTTTGCGGGGGATTTTGAAGAAAAGCATATCGCGAGCATTACTGATTTTTTAGCTACGCATAACCAAACAGTTAGTGCTATATGCCAATATCAACCAGATTTAGGATTAGCTCCAGCATTGTGTTTTTACGCGCAAAATTCCGATCAAGCTATAAATCCGTTAGTGCTACAAGAGTTCTCAAACACTTTAGATTGTCAATTAGTGCAAGTTGCTACGCCGCCTAATTTATATGAGCCTGGTTTGTTGGTCATGGATATGGATTCAACAGCTATTACTATTGAGTGCATAGACGAAATAGCACGCCTTGCGAATGTATACGATGAAGTAGCTTCAGTAACTGCGCTTGCAATGGCAGGTACACTTGATTTTAGTGAGAGTTTAAATCAGCGTGTGGCTAAGCTTGAAGGTATTGAAAAAAGCTTAATTGAAGAATTGAAAAGTACATTACCACTCATGCCTGGTATTAAGGTACTGTGCCAAATTTTAAAGCAACACAATTGGTATTTAGCAATAGCTTCTGGTGGTTTTATGCCTTTTGCAGAGCGCGTACAAGAGCTTATTAATTTAGATGAAGTACACGCTAATGTACTAGAATTTCAAGACGATAAGTTAACAGGTAAGGTACTGGGTACAATTGTAGATGCGCAGCAAAAAGCGGTTTTTTTAGAGTCACTTCAGCAAAAGCTAGGACTTGAAAAAACACAAACAGTAGCTATAGGTGATGGCGCAAACGATTTAGTAATGATGGCTCAAGCTGGTCTTGGAGTTGCTGTACATGGTAAGCCAAAAGTAGTTGAGCAAGCGCAAGCCGCTATTTGTGAGGGGTCACTATTGCAATTATTGTACATGCTGGCTATTCCGTTAGTAAAAGAGCCAACACCATAATACAAATAGAGTTAAACCGCTTAGCGCAAGCGGTTTAACCAGATTAGTTTACGGCGGCCCATTTGTTCAACTTGCTCTTTTTCAAGTTCTAAATGGCTTAAAGCTTCTTCTGTTATATCTACTATGTCACCCACGCCCGCAACTGCCCATAATGCCTCTTCTAAATCTTTTGCTTTATGCATTGCATATTGGCTTACGTATTTTAGCTCATTTGAAAGATAGTCAGTATCGGGGCGACCTGTGCGCGACATAAACAAACGCATAACGAAAATAAGTTCAGACTTTATACCATTTTTTATCTGTATAAAGCCTTTTTGGTAATCTTCACCGAATATACATTGGCTTGTAATTGCATCTTCAATGTTGCCTATGCGAGGGTTGAAGTTAAGAATAAGGGTGAATGGTAAAGGTATATCTTTTCGACTACGATCTTTTATATTTGGGGTAATAACGTTAAGAATATCTTCTTTACTTAATATACTTGATAAGTCTGTTTTATTGTTTAGTAAACCAAAATTCTGCAAAATTGTATGGAGTGGGCTTGCGTATAAGCCAAAACCTACAGCGCCAACCTTAAAATGAGCAGCTTCTCTATTTAGATATAAAGGAAATTGGCAAATACTTTTAGTAACCATATTCCTTAAAGCCGTAGAGATCCCTTCAACCTTAGGTTCTTCCTCAGACGCTTTTAACTTATCTTTGTTTTTTTCAATTAGTTGGGTGAAAAAATCAATTCCAATATGCTCGGAGTTTGCTTCCTTATTTGCTTTTAAATTTAATGTGACGAGCGTTTCCCCAACGGCCATAACTTCGTATTTTAACTCTTTTAGATTGTAGTTTTTTGTTATCTTTTGTAGCTCTGGGAATGAGAGTAACGCAATATCACCTTTGTTAAATGTGGTAGCTTTTTCGCACTCTAAATGCAAGCCCATTACTGAAAAATCTCGAGTATGACCGAGAATAGTCACTCCATTAATATTCATTTCTACAGACGTTCGGTGAAGGTAGCGTTTTTGTGAGCGTAAATTTATATACTCAAGGGCGACTGTATCTAAATGTGGAGGAGCTTTGTGTTTTGTATGTCCAAATAACTTTAGTTGGTTAACAAGTGACTTATCGTAATCGGTTCTTTGATAATTTTGTTTTTCTACGGTATTACCAATACTTGTTAAAATAACTAAATATTTAACGTTTTTTATAAGACCTTCAACGCGTGGGATCGGAGGGCTATTTAGTTTTGCAATGTTTGCGTTTACGCTATCTGGCAGTGATAAAGGAATATATGAATCAGCAGGGTGACTTGGCATAATTTGAATTTTAAAGCACTGCCAATTTTCTTTTTGGCTTCCTAGGCCTAAAAATAATTTTCTTAATTCAGCATTATTATTAAGTTCATTACGGGTCGCTGAATAATAATAAATTTTCCCATGTACAATATGGGTAAATGTATAAAGGTAATCTTCTTTTATAGCCGTAGGCTGAACAAGTATTTTTTTCACACGCTTGTGGTTTAGCACGCTGTACAAACGTGACACCTTTCTTTCATCAGTAAAGTAGCGTTGAATAAAAATGTTGTTTTCAGTAGTTAAATTAAGGCTAGGATAAAGTTGTTCATCTTTTTCACTTAAAAATACATATAGCGATGTTACACGTGGAATATAAAACTGTTCGTAACCTTTAGAAATCACAGCATCTAGTGTGTTATCTAGATTTACTTTATAGCGGCGTTTATTGCCATTGATAAAACTGTTTAAAAAGTTATCGAATACATCATTTTTTTCTATATAGGTACGCTTTAATCTAACATGATTGAATTCAGATGTTCTGTTCTCAATAGCAACAATTTCATACTGAATTCCATTTTTTAAACCTAATTCAAAATCTTGTTCAAGACCAACTAGACGCATTGCTATAAGTTGACCTTTTTTTATAATATGTTCTTTAGCGAGCTTTACTTTACAGCCGCTTAAAGAAATATCTGAGGTACTAGCGGATATATCTTTTTTATTATTATACTCAATTGTTACTTTTATTGAGTAATTCATCCGTTCTTCACAACGGCTTTCGTAAGAGGCAAATTTTACTACATTGATACTTAATAAGCTGTCTAGTGCTTGCTGCTGCTCTTTACTTTGAATATTACGGTTATGGTTTTTTGTATTTAGTACGGCTTCGTAAACCGCCAAAGTGTATCCACCATATTGCTTTAGTGCCTTTTCAAATGCTTCAATAGCTGCATCATCCATGAAGTGTTGCTTACCATCGTGCTCGTAGGATTTTACAGTCCCATTAACCGCGCCACGTAAGTCAATAGAGCGTTCCACTGGCTGAGATAAACGTGACATCTCCATTTTCATCAGAAATTGCTCAGGTTTAGTTAATTTCCCTGTTTTTGATTTGAAAATTAAGTCAAATTTAGTATTGCCTAAATATGTTTTTAACTCGTTCACGAGGTCTTCATGTTTGAGCATTATGTCATCAGTCATTTATAAAACTATCACCGTCTAATTGAAAAGTAGGTATACTGTTATGTCTCTTTATTAGAAATCCCATTAAATACTAAACTGTTATATCTTGTTAATATGATTAAGGTTATTTCAGTAAGGATCATTTAAAGTTTATTATTATGTGGTATATGCCATTTTGTTGGCAAGTTACTTTAAACTATTTCAAAGCAAAAAGTATGCCCTAAATTATCGCTAAAAAGAAACATCATTTGTATTTAATGATTGTGGCGTTAGATTTTTATGCAGGCAAGAGTTTGTTGCTAAATAAATGCTTGAAGTGGCAAAATAAGTTATTAACAGTAAATGTTTTTAAAATTAAAGAATCGTAGATAAGGTTATAAATGACTAAAGCGGCAAAAATAGAGTTTGTGTGTACCGAATGTGGCATGAACTACCCACGTTGGCAGGGTCAATGCCGCTGCGGTGCGTGGAACACATTAGCAGAATTTAAACCTTCAGCAGGGCAAAGTAAAAAAACATCAGTTCGAGCGAATGTAGGCGGTTATGCTGGCGGCGCTGGTGGTGGTTCTAAAAAAATCAATGATATTGCTACATCAGAGGCCGAAAAACAGCTAACTGAAATAGGCGAGCTCGATCGCGTGCTAAGCGGTGGTGTAACTACCGGTTCTGTTAATATAATTTCGGGTGACCCAGGTGCAGGTAAAACCACTCTATTATCTGATTTAGTAGCGAGAATGTCGCAACGTATGCCGTCACTTTACTGTACGGCAGAGGAGTCTTTATCGCAGTTTAAAAACAGGGTTAACCGTTTAAAATTAAACTATAACCCTGACGAGCTTTATTTACTCTCAGAAACGAGCGTTGAAACCATCATTGAAGAGCTCGAAAAAAATAAGATTAAGTTTGCTGTAATCGACTCTATTCAAGCAGTTGTAACCGAAACGGCAAATGGTAGCCCAGGCTCGCCTTCGCAAGTAAAAAGTGCCGCCCAAGCATTAACTCAATACTGTAAGCAAAACGATGTAACCATGTTCATTATTGCTCACGTAAATAAAAATAATGAAATAGCGGGCCCGCAAACGTTGGTACACATTGTAGATGCACTGCTACATATAGACACCAACGATGGGCAAATACGTACCCTTAGGGCAAATAAAAACCGCTTTGGCGATATTGATACAGTTGGCATTTTTAAAATGTGCGAACGCGGGATGTTAAGCGTTGATAATCCGAGCGAAATATTCTTATCGGGGTCTACAACTGATTCGCCAGGCTCTACAATTACCTGTATACGTAAAGGCAACCGTAACTTACTACTTGAGATTCAATGTTTAACTACCGAAACCGAGGCTGAGTTTCCGCAACGTGTGTGCGTTGGTTTAAACATGAATCGTATAAAAATGCTGACCGGTATATTACGCAAACACACTAAAACTAAAATATTTCACGATACTTTTTTTAATATTGTTGGCGGGCTAAGAATTGATGAAACAGAAACCTGTATCGATTTAGCATTGGTTACCGCGCTACTTAGCAGCTTAAATGAGTTTGTTGTACCGCGAACCACTTGTATTATGGGCGAGTTGAGTTTAAACGGTGATGTACGCCCAATCGATAGCGGTGTTCCGCGCGTTAAAGAAGCCGCTCAGCATGGTTTTACTGAAATATATATCCCATTTCGTAATTATCATAAATCAATGGAAGGGCTTGGCGCTAAAATTATCCCAGTAAAAACAGTGCACGAGTTACTTAGTTTGATTAATTAACACTTACGGGTGTTAATGTGTAATGTTACTCTTAATAAAACTCGGTTTACACAAAGAATAGAATAAGGAAATAACATGAAAAAGTTAGTAATAGTTGCAGCGATTGTAGCTGCGGGCGTTGGTGGCGTGAGCTATGCAAATTATGTAGCTACACAAGAAGTGCGTGCAGAAGTAGATAAGCAACTTGCTCTAGTAAGCGAGCAAACTGGCGCTACATTTAAATATGCTGGTTTATCGGCAAGTGTTATTTCAAAAAGCGTAGAAATAACAAACATGGAAGTAATAAGCCCTGAGGGCGACAATGTTGCTAATATTCAAAGCATTGAAATAACAGGTTACGAGCCAGATAAAATATCACCTCATACATCGTTTGATGTAAAAAGCTTTCAGTTTGATAAAAACTTTGTATCAAAATTACCTGCAGATACAAACGAAATGCTAGCGTCGGCAAGTTACGACTTACATTCATCACTTGATTACGATGAAGAGTCTGGCAATAGCGATGTAGTAGTTAAGCTTGATGCAAAAGACATTGTTAGTTTTAATATGGATATGGGCTTGGCTAATTCAAAAGCATTAATGGATGCTTCATTAGCGATTAGTAAAGCGCAGCAAGAAGCGGGTAACCAGCCACTTACTTATGAGCAAGAGTTACAGCAGCAAACACTTGTTATGCAAGCAATGAGTAAGTTAGAGCCGCGCAATGTTAGCTTTACCTTAAATAACCAAGGTAAGTTAAAAGACTTACTATCAAGTGAGCTTGAAAAGCAGGGCATGACGCTAGAGCAAATGCAAATGATGTTAGATCAGCAGTTGCAACAAGCGCCTGTTACTGAAGACATAGCTGAAGCTTTAACTAGCTTTGCTAAAGGTTTAAATTCATTCAGCGTATCTGCAAAGCTACCTGAAGGCAAAACCATGATGGAAATTAATCAACAAGTTATGATGCTAGTAGGGCAACCTGAAGAGCTAGTTAAGTTTATTAATTTAGAAGTTAAAGGTGATTAGGCCTTAGTTCTGTATTAATAAAGGCGCCAATTGGCGCCTTTATTATTTGTGTTGTTATAAGCAGTTAGTGGCTCTGATTGCTAAAGCAGTTTGCTTTTATTATGTCGGTGATTATTTGTTGTGATGGTTTTATTTTTTCCATCGCTAAAAACTCGTCAGGTTGATGCGCTTGGTTAATTGAGCCAGGGCCCATTACAATTGTTTCACAACCAAGTTGTTGTATAAAAGGAGCTTCAGTACAGTAATTTACCGCGACTGCTTTTTGTCCCGCTATTTTTTCAGCCATTTTTACTAAAGCACTGTCGGTGCTGCCACTAAATGCCGGAATGGGCTCGTGTAAATCAATAACACTCACTGCATTAGGGTATTGATCATTAATTTCTTTCATTGCATCGTGTACTAATGCTTGTAGTTCTTTAATGCTTAAACCCGGTAATGGGCGCATATCTATGTGCATTTCACAGCAACCACAAATTCTATTCGCGTTATCGCCACCATGAATATTACCCAAATTCAATGTAGGGTAAGGTATTTCGAAGTGTTCTATTGAATATTTATGCTTTAATTGCTCTTTTAAGATCATCAATTTTGTAATTACTTTATGCATAACTTCAATGGCGTTAAGGCCACGTTCGGGATCGGAGCTATGGCCAGAGCGACCAACTACTCTTATTGCTGTACTCATATGGCCCTTGTGCATAAATACTGGTGTCATATCAGTAGGTTCACCAATTATACAGCGCGCAGGTTTTAAATTGGGATGCTTACATATTTGTTGTGCACCAGCCATTGTTGTTTCTTCGTCGGCTGTGGCAAGTATTAAAATAGGCTGATTTTGCTGCTTTTCATCAAGCTCACTAATTGCTTGCAATACAAAGGCAAAAAAGCCTTTCATATCAATACTTCCTAATCCATACAATTTATTATCGAGTTCGGTAAGTTTAAACGGATTATGATTCCAACGACTGTCATCAAAAGGCACTGTATCGGTATGACCAGCTAGCATTAGTCCGCCATCACCTTCTCCGCGTTTCGCTAATAAATTATAGCGTCCCTTACCTCCTTCTAATTCTATAATTTCACACGTAAAACCGAGTGTTTCGCACCAACTGGCTAGGAGTTCGATTACATTTTTATTGCTCATACACAGGTTGTCTTCAATAGCACTAATAGAAGGGGCTGCAATCAATTGTTGGTACATGGAAATAAACGAAGGTAAAGGCATAAAAAAATCCAAAATAAGTATTCAATTTAATTGCATAACAATATAAAAGTATTTATGATGAATATCAATTCACTTTTTAAGCATAAATATATTGTAAGTAACGCCATGAAAAGAATGCGACGATAATCAAAATTCATTAATAAAAAAGACTTAATTAGCGTCTAAGCTAGTTTAAGCGAACATTATAGATAACTAGTAACTAATTTTAAGATAACGAGTAACAAATGAATGTAGTGATTATTGGCGCAAGCGGTTATAGCGGCGCAGAGTTAGCAAGTTTAGTTGCTAAGCATACAAACTTAACTTTAACAGGCTGTTATGTATCTGAGGGTAGCTTAGATAAAAATAAATTGCTAAGTGATTTATACCCAGAGCACCTTGGCTTACTAGACTGCCCTTTACTTCCTCTTAGCGTATCAGCTTTTGATGACATTCAAAGTGATGCTGATTACGTATGCTTATGTACCGATCACAAAGTAAGTGTTGATTTAGCGCCGCAATTTTTAGCTATGGGTAAAAAGGTATTTGATTTATCAGGTGGCTATCGCCTAGCAAGCAATGACGACTACGTTACTTACTATGGTTTTGAACATCAACATCCAGAGCTTTTAAATGAAGCCGCTTACGGTCTAGCTGAGTGGAACCATGATGCTATAGCTAACGCAAAACTAATAGCTGTTGCAGGTTGTTACCCAACTGCTGCGCTTAATGCACTTAAACCACTTAAACAAGCCGGCTTATTGAGCAGCGAAAGTATTATTATTAATGCAGTATCGGGTGTTACGGGTGCTGGGCGTAAAGCGAGTGTAGGTACTCACTTTTGTGAAGTATCGCTTACCCCTTATGGTTTGTTTAACCATCGCCACGGTCCTGAAATTGAACAACACCTTGGCCACAAAGTATTATTTACTCCACATTTAGGTAGCTTTGCGCGCGGTATTTTAGAAACTATTTATGTACAGCTTAAGCCAGGCGTTACCAAGGAAAACGTTACAGCGGCTTATCAAGTACTTGCTAACGAGCCATTAATTCGTTTGCTAGGCGATAAAATACCGTCAATTAAAGGTGTTGCTAAGCAACCATTTGTTGATATTGGTTGGCAGCAACAAGGCACACAGTTAATTGTAATGTCTGCTATTGATAACTTATTAAAAGGCGCTGCTGGACAAGCTTTGCAGTGTATTAATATTTCTATGAATTTAGATCACACTACCGGCTTAAAAGGAGCGTTTTAAGTGAGTAAAAAAACGTGGGTTATTAAACTCGGTGGTGCAGTACTTAATGCAGAAAATGCAGCAAAAGCATTATTTGATGTGCTAAGTGAGCAAAAAAATGATGAGTTTGTCATTGTGCATGGCGGTGGTTCTTTAGTAGATACATGGCTAAAGCAAGCGGGTTTTGCCAGTGCTAAACACCAAGGGTTACGTATTAGTCCCGCAGAGCAAATGCCTTATATAGTTGGCGCACTTGCAGGTTGCGCTAATAAACAATTAATGACACAGGCTATAAGCGCAGGGCATAAACCGGTTGGATTAAGCCTTTTTGAGGCAGGTGTTACTGCAACTCAAAAATTAAAAGCGCTTTGCCTAGTAGGTAAATGCACAAGTAACGACGATTCTATCATCAACGATTTACTTAAAATTAGACGTTTGCCAATTGTTAGCTCTATCGGCTTTGATGAACAAGGCTTGTGGTACAACGTAAATGCAGATGAAGCTGCAGCGGCTATTGCCAGTAATTTAAATGCAGAACTAATTTTTATGACGGATGTAGAAGCGGTACTTGACGCAAATAAACAACCGTTACATCAACTTGACACAAAACACATTGATACTTTAATTACAGATGGAGTAATTGTGGGCGGGATGGAGGTCAAAGTTAAGACCAGCCTTCACGCTGCCCAACATTTACGACGCGGTGTGTATATTTCCAGCTGGCAAAAGCCAGAAAATTTAACTGCTCTGCTGCAAGGTGAGCATGTCGGAACAAAGATTACACCATAGGTTTATTATGTTTGAGAATTTTTTAACGGGTTTAGAATTAGACCAAGAAGGCGCACTTAATTTATTAAAGTTAGCGCAAGATATAAAAGCAAAGCCAGAAAAATACAGCCAAGTATTATCGGGTAAATCAATCGTAACATTGTTTGAAAAGCAAAGTTTACGTACACGTTTATCGTTTGATATAGGTATTAATCGCCTTGGTGGTCATGCTGTTTATTTAGATCAGCAAAATGGCGCTATGGGTGCACGTGAATCAATTAAAGATTTTGCACTTAATATCTCTACTTGGGCCGACGGTATTGTGGCGCGTGTAAATCAGCACAGCACATTAACCACGTTAGGTGAATATTCATCGGTACCTGTGGTAAATAGCTTGTGTGACTTGTACCACCCTTGCCAAGCACTTGCTGACTTTTTAACGCTTCAAGAAGTACATGGCGATGTAAGTGAGCTTAAAGTAGCTTACTTAGGTGAGGGCAATAACGTAACTCATTCATTGATGTTACTTGCCGCAACGCTAGGTACTGACTTTGTTGCTGTAACACCAAAAGGGTGTTCGCCAGATTCACAAATACTAAAAAAAGCAGAGCAAATTGCAGCAATGAATGGCGCATCAGTCATGGTGAGCGATAGAGTTGAAGCTGCAGTTGGTGCAAACGTTGTATACGCAGATACATGGGTATCAATGGGTGATACAACGCCGCTTGAGCAAGTAAAAGAAAAATACATGCCTTATCAATTAAATCAGGCATTGCTAGATCAAACAGGTGCGACTACGGTATTACATTGCCAACCGGCACACCGTGAATTTGAAATTACCTCTGAGGTAATGGATGGTCCAGCATCAAAAATTATTCAACAAGCAGAGAATCGCATGCATGCGCAAAATGCTTTGCTAGTTACATTACTAAATCCAAATTTTGTTAAGGAACACCTATGAGTTCAATTAAAAAAGTTGTTTTAGCCTATTCTGGTGGTCTTGATACGTCGGCTATCGTGCCATGGTTAAAAGAAAACTACGGTTGTGAAGTAATCGCGTTTGTTGCCGATGTAGGTCAAGGCGCTGAAGAACTTGAAGGCGTAGAAGCTAAAGCAATCGCGTCTGGTGCATCTGAATGTTACGTAGTTGACTTAAAAGATGAAATGGTAAGTGATTACATTTACCCAACGCTTAAAACGGGCTCAATTTACGAAGGTACTTATTTATTAGGTACGTCTATGGCGCGCCCAATTATTGCTAAAGCACAAGTTGAAATTGCGCGTAAAGTAGGTGCTGATGCACTTTCTCATGGTTGTACTGGTAAAGGTAATGACCAAGTTCGTTTTGAATCATGTTTTGCAGCACTAGCCCCTGATTTAAAAGTAATTGCGCCATGGCGTGAGTGGGACTTATCGAGCCGTGAATCATTACTTGATTATTTAGCAGAGCGTGACATTCCGTGTTCAGCATCTGCTACAAAAATTTATAGCCGTGATGCTAACGCATGGCATATTTCGCACGAAGGTGGTGAGCTTGAAGACCCATGGTGTCAACCAACTGAACAAGTATGGACTTGGACTAACTCTCCAGAGCAAGCACCAGATAAATCAGAACTAGTAACATTAAAAGTTGTTGAAGGCGAAGTGGTTGCTGTAAATGGCGTAGAGCTTAAACCTTATGATTGTTTGGTTAAATTAAACGATATTGCATCGCCTCATGGTGTTGGACGTGTTGATATTGTAGAAAACCGTTTAGTTGGCATGAAATCACGCGGTTGTTATGAAACACCAGGTGGCACAGTAATTATGGCTGCGCTTCAAGCCATTGACGAGCTAGTGCTTGATAAAGCAAGCCGTAAATGGAAAGAAGTACTTGGCGGTGAGTTTTCGCATTTAGTATACGACGGCCGTTGGTTTACGCCGCTTAAAGATTCTATTTTAGCCGGTGCTGAAGCACTTTCTAAAGCGGCAACAGGTGAAGTGGTACTTAAGCTATATAAAGGTCAAGTAACTGCAGTACAAAAGCAGTCACCAAATAGCTTATACAGCGAAGCATTCGCTACATTTGGTGAAGACGATGTGTACGACCAATCACACGCTGAAGGCTTTATTCGTTTATTCTCGCTTTCAAGCAGAATTTCAGCACTCGCTAAAAAGTAAATTATTACGCCCCTTTAAAAGGGGCACTACAGGGTTTGGAGAGATTTCATGGCATTATGGGGCGGACGTTTTTCTACGGGTCCAGATGAGGCGTTTAAGCAATTTAACGACTCTCTTCCCTTCGATTACCAGTTAGCAGAGCAAGATATTATTGGCTCTGTGGCATGGGCTGGCGCACTTGAGCAAGTAAATGTGTTAACGAGTGATGAGCACAAAGAACTTGTTGCAGCATTGTATGAGTTACTTGAAGAAGTAAAAGCTGATCCACTCGCTGTAGCTACATCGGGTGCAGAGGATATTCACTCGCATGTTGAAGCTGCATTAATCGAAAAAGTAGGTGATTTAGCTAAAAAATTACATACAGGCAGAAGCCGTAATGACCAAGTAGCCACTGACTTTAGGTTATGGTGTCGTGATACCGCAGAGCATATTTTAAAAGCAATTGAGCAACTTAAAGGTGAGTTTGTATCTTTAGCTGAGCGTGAACTGGGTACAATTTTACCTGGTTATACTCATTTACAACGCGCTCAGCCAGTATTATTTAGTCACTGGTGTATGGCTTATGTAGAAATGCTAGAGCGTGATGAAAGCCGCTTACAAGATGCAAAAGCACGCATGAACTTTTGCCCACTTGGAAGTGGTGCATTAGCCGGTACTGCTTATCCAATTGATCGCCAAATACTTGCACAAGGTTTAGGTTTTACGGGCGCGACTAAAAATAGTCTTGATGGCGTGTCTGATCGCGATTTTGTTGTAGAGTTATTAAGCTGTGCTTCTATTTCGATGATTCACTTATCACGTATGTCAGAAGATTTAATATTTTATAACTCTGGTGAAGCTGGTTTTATAGAGCTTGCAGATAACGTGACATCGGGTTCATCGCTCATGCCACAAAAAAAGAACCCAGATGCATTAGAACTTATTCGTGGTAAAACTGGACGTGTGTTTGGTGCCTTTAGCGCGATGATGATGACGTTAAAAGCGTTGCCACTTGCTTATAATAAAGATATGCAAGAAGACAAAGAAGGCATATTTGACGCAATGCCAACATGGCTTGCGTGTATTCACATGGCACAAGCTTGTATTAAAGGCGTTAAGGTAAGAGGCGATCGCACTCTTGCCGCAGCTAAAGGGGGTCATGCAAATGCAACTGAACTTGCCGATTACCTTGTTGCTAAAGGCGTACCTTTTAGAGAAGGGCATCATATTGTAGGTGTGCTAGTTCAGCTTGCTATTAGCGAAAGCAAAACACTTGAAGATCTTTCGCTTGAGCAATATAAATCTGTAAGCGACGTGTTTGAGGATGATGTTTATCCTGTACTTGAAATTGACGCGTGTATAAAAGCACGTCAAGCGCTTGGCGGCACGTCTATTGAGCAAGTAACAAATGCAATAAAAGAAGCGAAAAAAAAACAGCAAATAACGGTTCGTGATGCCAACTTAGATGATGTTGAATCAATAGCTAAATTGGTTCAACACTGGGCAACCGTAGGCGAAAACCTACCGCGTGCTAAAAGTGATATGGTGCATTCTATAAATGAGTTTGCTGTAACTGAAATTAACGGCAGAGTAACTGGGTGTGCATCGTTGTATATATACGATACTGGTCTTGCTGAAATACGCTCATTGGGTATAGACCCTCAAAGCGCTGTTTCAGGGCAGGGTAGGCAGTTAGTTGAGCACTTATTAGTTAAAGCCAAAAAATTGGCGCTAAATCGGGTAATCGTATTAACACGTGTCCCTGACTTTTTTGAAAAGCAGCGTTTTACGTTTTGCTCTAAAGAGAGCCTGCCTGAAAAAGTAATGAAAGATTGTGAATTATGCCTTCGTAAAGAAAATTGTGACGAGGTAGCAATGGAATATATTTTAAAGCTAAGTAAAAGTACGGAGATCCCGTGTAAATACGTAGCTTAAACTCCCTGGATACAAAAAACGTACGGTTACCCCTGTGCGTTTTTTTATGTCTGCAGTAATTTGGTCTGGTCTGAGTTTTTTTGTTTGTTTTATTTGCTTGGTTGGTTGTATAAATATTTTATAGGTATATTTAGCGCGTCAAAATAAGTTGGCACATTGGTTGCTTTGTATAAAGTAGATAGCAAAATAGCTATCACTACTTTAAACAGGTGATGCATTTATCTACATAATAATGTGGTTAAAAGTTGCACCAAATATAATTAAAACTTTTACAAGGATCAATCACATGCAAGTTTCAGCTAATAGCCAAGTACAAATGCAAGCATACAACAAAACACAACAATTAAAGCCTGCAATGGAACAAACTGCTAGCCCTAAAACCCTGCAATCTGATACAGTAAGCTTCTCTCCAGAAGCGATGAGTGCTGCGAGTGCTGATTTACAGCGTGCCGGTGGTACCGTAGTGCCTACCAGACCAAAGTAATATTTTAAGGTTTTAAATGATTTTAACTGAGTTTTTTGGGTTGTTCTCACTGTCTGCTTTTACGATGTGGGCTTTTTTGATGACATTCTTTTTTAATGTCTTCGTATACTCATTAGATGTTAAAAGGGGTACAACCCTTTTGCTCAGTTCATTTATTATGATGATATCTTACACCTTGTCTGATTACTTCTATACATGGCTATCTATGAGGAATTCAGTATATATTGAATGGGCTTTTTACGATATTGTTACTATTGCTGCACTCATGTGTATTTATAAAATAATAAATAAAACAACCCCTTCTTTTTTATATTTAATTATTGGATTGTCTATAAATTCGATTTTTTTCTTTTGTATGTATCTCGATATATACATTTTTGAGAATAGAGAACCGTGGTTTTTATGGGATGCCTACACATATACAGTTAACTTAATGGACTTAGTTATGATTGTTGTACTAATTGTAGATAGAGACTTCCTCGGTCTTCATAAATTAAAGAACAAAATCCTCAGCTACTTCAACTCAAACGATACCCGCAAAGTAATTTAGTTTAGAATGTACTTTACAGGTGCTTTCCTAGATTATGTAAATGCTTTTACACAATGGGGCTTTTTAATGGCCTTTTTGTATTGCTTAGTATCTAGTGTCAATATTAAAAATAAATCCCTTCTCATTACATCAAGCATTATGTTGTGTTCATATTTTTTGAGTGGATACTTTACTATATTGAATGATCCTTATTTAGATTGGATTTTATATGACTTACTTACCATAGTAGCAATACTTTTTTTAAAAAAATTGACCTTATTAAATATTGCCCAAGTGCTAATTTTATTCTAATAGGTTTAGCTATTAATAGCCTTCTCGCATCAATAATGCATTACGATCTGTATATTCTTTACCACTTAGATGAGTGGTGGTATTGGAGCTTTTATTCTGTTGGGAGTACTTTAATAGATATATTGATGATGCTTTCGCTGATACTGAATAAAAAATTTGTACAAATGTCACCTTTTAAAATTATTACTTTAAATTCCAAAAATATTAAAAATAATGAGTGAACTTATAGTTAGTCCAACAGTATCGTTTTACATTGGAGGGCTTGTACAATGGGGATTCCTTATGGCCTTTTTGTACTCCCTTACTCATTCGATTAATAAGCTCAATAAAGAAAGAGTGTATTTGTCTTTGGTTATGAGTGTTTCATATTCATTTAGTATATTTACAAATATGGATACGGTAACTTATCTAGATTTTTTGTTTTCCGATATTCTAACTCTCTTAGTTATTATTTTTCTTAGGCAGCTTTGGCATGATGGTGTTACCCATCTATATATTATTACTGGTTTAGCTATAAACTCAGCTTTACATTTCTTCATGCATTACGACATCTATATATTAAATAATATAAGTTATTGGTGGCTTTGGAATGCTTACGCAATTGGGATCAACGCTGTGGATTTTATAATGGTAGCTATATTTTTTATAAACAAAGATTTTCTATGTTTGATGAAATTAAAAAATGGTTTGATTACTAGTTTGAAAAGGACGGTTGGTGGCTGATCTACTTTGGAGCCTTGTCGATTTAGGCGATAATATAGGACTATTATTTACTTGGTTCTTTTTAATCTCATTTTTATATAATCTATCAGCAAGTATAAATAAGGCAGATAAAAACCTGCTACAGTTATCACTCATTATGCTGGTTTCTTATACTTCAAGTCTTTGTATGGAACGCTTGCACAGCGACTCCTCACTTAAATTGTTTTTATTTTTGATTCTACTTTATTACCTTGGCGAGCATTATGTAAAAAGCCAGCCCCCATTAGTTTTGGGCCATTTACACATTCGGTATGTACTTTCGACTTTACTATGGTATTAATACTAATTATAAATAAAGTCTTGCTAAAACTAGTTTGGTTAATTAAAAAATTAAAACCATTATTTAGACCAAAGCCGAATTAGCGCATATAAGTTATGTGCTAATTCGAAGTGCTATTGGGCACCACAGCCCAGTTTAGTTTTTAGAGCTTTGACAATTACAGGGTCTACAAACTCGCTTACATCACCATTGTGACGTGCTACTTCTTTAACGAGCGTTGATGAAATAAATGAATTTCGCTCTGCGGGTGTTAAAAATACACTTTCTAAGTCAGGGTTCAGGCGGCGGTTCATGTTAGCTAATTGAAATTCATAGTCAAAATCAGATACCGCTCTAATACCGCGAATAAGCACATTAGCATTGTGATCGCGCGCAAGGTCAGCCAATAAACCAGAAAAACCAATTACCTTAACATTATCTATGTGGCTTAAAATAGTGTTTGCAAGCTCAACACGTTCTTCAAGGTTAAAGCAGGGTTTTTTACTTGGGTTATTAGCAACGGCAACTAATACAGTATCAAACATTTTAGCTGCACGTTGAATAAGGTCTGTGTGCCCATTAGTTAGTGGATCAAAGGTGCCAGGGTAAATTGCAATAACTTTCATAATGTTCACTATTTATTATTTTAGCGCTAGTTTAACAGTGTTTATGCCACAAAGCAGCCTAGCTAAAAAAGCATATAAACACTTACTTTCTTTAAACAGGTCAGTCCATGGTGGGAGTGTTTTAATGATTCATATTTGTTTATACTGTTTACCTCTTTTGAGTGTAATGTAGCCTATAGATAATTTGAGTATTAGCATATGAATACCAAGGATAAAATAATACACACCAGTATTTTGTTGTTTAACGAAAATGGTGAGCGTGCAATAACGACAAATCATATTGCATCAAACTTAGGGATGAGCCCGGGTAATCTTTATTATCATTTTAAAAATAAAGAAGACATTATCCGTCATATTTTTGCGCTGTATCGCGATCATTTAAATACTCACTTTAAACCTATTAATAAAGATGATGATGCATTTAATCATTTAACGGCTTACCTAGATTCGTTATTTGAGCTGATGTGGCGCTATCATTTTTTTTACGACAATCTCGGGGATATTCTCTCTAGAGATGCTGATTTAAAACAAGCTTATATTGATTTTCAGTTGGAGTTGTTAGAGCAAGTTCGTAAAATAATTATTGGCTTACGCGATAGTGAAATGATTGCTATTGATGAGCAAGATGTAATTGAATTAGCGCATACATTAAAATTAACGGTTAGCTTTTGGACGCCTTACATTAAAGCGCGTAGACCAAGTGGCACACTAGCCGAGCAAGATATATATCATGGCATTTTAAAAGTACTTACATTATTTAGAGCGTACAGTACCGATAAAAGCATTGATAAAATGAACCTGCTACGTGAAAAATATACTGAATTAGCGCAACAGGCCCTAGCTGTAGTTTAATCGATAGTAATAGGCTGTTTCCTAGGCGCTGAATTTTTTGCTATAATCCCGCGCCAAATGCCTGGGAGCGCGAATTCCCGCAGTCTAAGAGTGAACTATGCTTAAATTTATCGTCAAACTACACCCTGAAATAGCCATTAAAAGCCGTTCAGTCCGTAAACGCTTTACTAAAGTGTTAGAAAATAACATTAAAATTGTATTGCGCCGTGTTGACGAAAAAGTACAAGTAAGAAATAACTGGGATAACATTTCAGTTGTTACAAAGCTTGAAGACGCGCAAGTTCGCCTTGATTTTATCGATAGCCTTAAACGCATCCCTGGCATTGTTCAATTTATTGAAGTAACCGAAACACAATTCGAAACTCTTGATGATATTTATCAAAAAACCATCGCTTTAGTTGGTCATACTATTGTGGGTAAAACCTTTTGTGTTCGTGCTAAGCGCATAGGGCAACACGATTTTACCTCAACTGATTTAGAGCGTTATGTTGGTGGTGGATTAAATCAACATATCGAAGGCGCAAGCGTAAAGCTTAGCCGCCCAGAAGTAACAATACGCCTAGAAGTAAAAGACGATAAAGCTTACATTGTTTCTCATACACATTTTGGTATGGCTGGTTTTCCTCTGCCAACTCAAGAAGATGTGCTTTCGCTTATGTCTGGTGGTTTTGACTCTGGCGTAGCAAGTTACCAAATGATTCGTAAAGGCGCACGCACACACTTTTTATTCTTTAATCTAGGTGGCGCAGCGCACGAAATTGGCGTTAAGCAAGCAAGCTACTACTTATGGAAAAAATACAGCTCTACACATAAAGTTAAATTTGTAACGGTTGATTTTGAACCTGTTGTTGCTGAAATTTTAGAAAACGTTGAAAACAGCCAAATGGGTGTTGTACTTAAACGTATGATGATGCGCGCAGGGAGTGTGGTTGCGCAAAAGTTAAACATTCAAGCACTTGTGACTGGCGAAAGTATTGGCCAAGTATCTAGTCAAACATTAGCGAATTTAAGCGTGATTGACCGTGTTACTGAAACGCTTATTTTACGGCCGCTTATTCAACACGATAAGCAAGAAATTATTAATATTGCTCGTCAAATTGGTACGGCCGAAATGGCAGAAACAATGCCTGAATACTGTGGTGTTATTTCTAAAAAGCCAACGGTTAAAGCCAAAATAGACGTTATTCTTGGTGAAGAAGAAAAGTTCGACTTTGATGTACTTGATACCGTTGTAAACAACGCACGTATAATGGATGTGCGTGATATTGACGTTGAAGCCAAACAAGAACTTAAAGAAGCTGAATCGGTTGCTGATTTACCTGTAGGCTCTGTGGTAGTTGATATTCGCTCACCAGAGGAAGAAGAAGCTGCACCGTTAGTTATTGATGGTATTGAAGTGGTGCATTTACCATTCTTCCGTCTGGCGACTAAGTTTGGTGATTTACCAAAAGACACTGACTACTATTTATATTGTGATAGAGGCGTAATGAGCCAACTACAGGCACTTATGCTGCACGAACAAGGCTTTGAAACGGTAAAAGTTTACCGCCCATAAGGTTTGTCGTCTTAAAGTTAAGAATTAATATAAGCGTGGTTTATACCACGCTTTTTTTTGCCTGAATTTTGACAAACAACTCATCATTGTAAGGTGTAGGAATACCGTAAAGTTTACCTTGTTGGCTAATATAGCCACATATAGCTGATATTTCAGTTTCTCTGCAATGCGCTACGTCTTGCTGCATTGAAGAGTAATTGTCAGACGTTAATTCCATTATTTTATAAGCGGTATTTAGTGCTTTAATCAATGGGATATTAAGCCCTTGTACGTTTGCTATATTGCATGCTTCAGTGAGTGCATTAAAAATTATAGCGTTGTACTTAGGTGTGCGTAACTCACCATTTTTTACATTACTTAAAGCGCTTAATGGGTTAATGGCAATATTTACGAGTAGTTTTTCAAAACGAAGCTGCTGAATGTTATTAGTAAACTTTAGGCTGGGTATCACTTTAAAAATATCAGCTATTGGCGCGCTATTTTGAAAAGCTAATTCATTACAAGCACCAATAACACTTTGTCCCTCACCAGTGTGCTGCACAATGTATTGGTTTGATTTAAAGCCCGCTATGCTTGTCGTTAAAAAGTAGAGTGCTTGGTGAGTGCTTAGTTGGCTATTTACCTCATCAACATTACCCATTCCGTTATGCGAAAGTACAACAGAGCAATGATTTGGTAAAAATGGCTTTATTTGCGTAAATGCATCAAGTACTTGAAAGGCTTTAACGGTAAATAAAACAACATCAAATTCAGCTGCTTTATTTAGCTGATTTAATGTAATAAATTGTGCGTCAATTTTTTTTGATGCGCCCTTTCCTCGACTATAAAAGCGGGTATTTGTTGGGCTTTTGCGAGTTAAAACACTGACATTATGCGACGCACTTAGAAAATGACTAAGTAACAAGCCAATAGCACCATCGCCGACAATTAAAATATTAGCCATATGGGTTCTTTTTTCGAGGTGTAAAAATTACTCTAAGTAAAAAGTAGCTTGCGGCACCTGCAAAATCAGCAAAAAAATCACCGAGTGATGCTTGCCTATATGGAAGTGCGTCTTGCATTATTTCTATAGAGGCACCATAACCTGCCAATAAAAGTATTTGCGCATATAAAGGAAGCTTAAACGCTTTATCCATTATTATGGCTAGTATAAAAAAAATCCCAAAATGGGCGACTTTATCAACATGAGGAAATAAATTTACAACGCCACCTTTTATTTCTTTGGCAAATAAAAAGGTAAAAGCTACTATGCTGATTAAAAAAATTGCTTGATAAACACGCCTTGTCACGACAAATCCTAAAATCGCTTAAAAAAGAGGCGCAAGTATATCAAACTAATTTAATATCGCACCTGAACAAGATGCAGAAAAATGTAAAGATTTATAATTTTAGCGTTATAATTACCACATAAAATTAAGATTAAATAGTTAGGAGCAAACCAATGCCTTCATTTGATATTGTATCTGAAGTAGAAATGAACGAAGCTAAAAACGCAGTTGATAATGCAAATCGTGAGCTAGAGACTCGCTTTGACTTTAGAGGCGTTGATGCATCTATTGAGCTAAATGACAAAACAATTAAGCTTAAAGCTGAAGCAGACTCTCAGGTTATGCAATTATTTGATATTTTAGCTAACAAAATATCTAAGCGTGGTATGGATGTATCAAGCTTAGAGCTTCAAGATATTACCCGTGCAGGTAAAAATGTATTTCGTAACGTTGGCTTAAAGCAAGGTATCGAAAAGGACATGGCTAAAAAAGTAGTTAAAGCCATTAAAGACTCTAAAGTTAAGGTTCAAGCTGCTATTCAAGGCGAAGAAGTACGTGTAACGGGTAAAAAACGTGACGATCTTCAAGAGGCTATGCAAGTAGTGCGCAGCGCTGAGCTAGGTCAGCCTTTTCAGTTTAAAAACTTTCGTGACTAAAGTGCACCTGCTAGAACCTAGCTAACGAGTGTGTTGAATGTATTAATAAAAGCTAAACAGTAATGTTTGGCTTTTTTTCTGTGAGGTTATTTTTCGTATTTATCATAGGTAAATCTAGCTTTAGCTATATAGACGTCCATTGACATTTGTAAACAAAATACTCACAATAGCGACATATTTTCAAGGTGCTTGCTAGCCACTTCATGTAATGATTTTTTTAGCAGGATAATCGGGAAGTTGGTGCGTTTTCATGATGACTACAAGCCCAACACTGCCCCCGCAACGGTAAAGTATTGCATATTTTGATGTGCTTACTGAGTCCGGAGACCGGCCTTGATGCAATCTTACTTACTTAAATCTTTGCGGTGGGCAAAGGTAGGGGACATCATGTTAAACAAAACAACTTTAGGCGTTGCTATTTCTGCTGCGCTTTCATTTTCTGTGTCTGGCGCAGAGCAATCAATTGAAAAAATAACCGTTACAGCTAATAAATTTGAGCAATCAATCAATGACGTTTTAGCAAGTGTAAATGTTATTGAGCGTGCAGAAATAGAAGCAAGCAACGTACGCGACTTACCCTCTCTTTTAAATACAGTTGTTGGTCTTGATATTGTAAGTAATGGGGGCTTTGGGCAAAAAGCGGATGTATTTGTACGTGGCGCGTCGGCAAAATACACATTGGTTTTGGTGGATGGTGTTAGGATAAGTGATGCGACTTCGGGGAGTGTGTCGCTTACTAATATCCCTGTTAATAGCATTGAACGTATCGAAGTTATCAAAGGTGCTCGCGCGGCCATTTATGGTTCAGATGCAATCGCAGGGGTTATTAACATCATTACTCGTGATGCAATTAATAATACCTTATCTGCAACATTTGGTAGCAATAGTTACTCAAACTATCAGCTAGCAGGTGGGGTAGCTAAAGATGCGTTGAGCTTTAAATACAATGCAGGTTATGAAGAAACAGATGGCTTTGATGTTACTGAAAAAGACCCTACTGCTGCAATTACTAAAGATCATGATGATGATGGCTATAGAAATAAAAATATTGGTTTTAACTTAAGCTATCATACTGAAGATTTGGGTCAATTTAGCGCACAAGCACAGTATAGTGAAGGTGAGGGTGAATACGACTCGGCATACTCTAGCGACGCTTATGATTTTGAAAACTATATAGCTAAATTAGGTTGGGAAAAAAGCTCTCAAAATTATAATCAAGGTGTTTCAGTCAGTTTATCGCAAGAAGAAAATGAGCAAACAGGGACTGCAGTAAATACTTTTTATAGTACTGAACGTTTTGAAGCAGAATATCGTGGTCTATATACTTTAACTCAAACACTAGAATTAAGTGGCGGTGTTAATTTATTACAAGAAGATTTATCCGGTTCTACAGCAACTTCATTACATGAAAAACGCGATAATAAAGCATTATTTATTGGTGCTTTTTATGACGATGACATATGGCTTGCTAGTGCTGTTATTAGAACCGATGATTACGATTACCACGGTCGCGCTAATACATATAGCACAGGTGTTGGTTATAAAGCTAATAAATATATTAGTGTTCGTGCAAGTCACGGTACAGCATTTAGAGCACCATCATTGGTGAACGCGTTTGTAACGAATAGCCTCTATTATGTAGGTAACAGCGATATTAAGCCCGAAGAGGCTGTGAATAATGAGCTGGGCATTACGCTTACAACAAAATGGGGTCGTTACGATATTACTATTTTTGATAATAATATTACAAACTTAATTGAAAACCAATATGACGCTAATTTGGGAAAATATGTCCCTTCAAATGTTGCGCGTGTGTCTATGCAAGGGGTTGAAATTAGTGCTGAGTTTAGCGCATTAGGATTTGAACATAACGCTAACTTAAGTTTCTTAGATACAGAAGATGAAACTACGGGTAAAGAGTTAGCGCGTCGTCCATCTGAAGCATTTAATTATACACTTACTAAAAGTTGGGGATATTTTGACGCCAATCTAACCATGCTATATCGCTCATCTCGCGATTCAATTTCATACTACGATACAGAAATTGCAGCGTTTACTGTGTTTAATATTGCTGCTAACTATCAGCTTTTAGATAATCTAGCGCTACATGCACGTATTGAAAACTTAACTGATAAAGAGTACTTCACTGCGGGTATTGGCTTTGCCGCAAGTGGTGAGCTTTTAGGTTACAGCGCACCCAGCAGACAAGTATTTGCTGGGATTAGCTACCAGTTCTAAGTTTATTATTTAGTTATAAAAAATACAAAAGCCCGATAAGTTATCGGGCTTTTTGCATTTTCTGTTTACTTTTAAGTTATACCAATTTGCATAGACCTCTAAACAGTTTAACCGATTAAATCATACGCTAACGTCGTTATAAATTTTTATTTAGAACCACTAGATATAAAATTTTTGCCTAGTTAGAGCGCAATTTTATTATCGTTAAATAGCTTCTATACTTATGCTGATTGGTATTAATCAGCTAAGAACTCTTTAAATACGGTTGCAAACTTATGTAATTTAGGTGCTATTAAAATACTACAGTAACCCTGCTGTGGGTTTTCGTTATAGTAATCTTGATGATAATGCTCTGCTGGATAATACGTAGTGGCAGGGCTGACTTCTGTCACAATTGGCTCACTCACATGGCTTTGCAGTTGAGCTATCATTTCATTGGTTTGCTTTAGTTGAGCTTCATCGTGATAATAAACAACGCTTCTATACTGTGTGCCTATATCGTTACCTTGGCGATTCAATTGTGTTGCATCATGCAAAGTGAAAAACATTGCTAGCAGTGTTTCAAAGCTAACTACAGTAGTATCAAATTCAATTTTAACAACCTCAGCGTGCCCGGTTTTGCCAGAGCATACAGAATTATAGGTAGGGGTGTCGGTTTCGCCACCGGTATAGCCAGAACTCACATCCAATACGCCATTTACACGTCTAAATGCTGCATCTATACACCAAAAACAGCCGCCACCAAATGTTGCTACTTGCGTTGTTGAGCTCATAAGTATTCCTAAAATGTATATGGAGTTTAAAGGCGAGCATAAATTGTATGCGCCGCAACAACAAGGTTACGGCGCAATAAAGAGATTAGATCTCTTCGAAAGGTTTATCAGCAGCTTGTTTATTCAGCTTTTGTTGTAAAAACTCAGGTGACTGTGTATTTTTCGATAGAGCATAATACGCAGCAGGTACAACAAAAAGAGTCAGCAGGGTAGATACAATAACCCCTGTAAACACAACTACACCAATTACCATACGGCTTTCGGCGCCGGGGCCAGAGGCAAAAACCAAAGGAACAGAGCTCATAACGGTTGTTAGTGAGGTCATTATTATTGGGCGAAGGCGCTGGGTAGCAGCTTGTAGTATTGCTTCACTAAACTCAACGCCTTTATCGCGTAATTGGTTAGTAAATTCCACAATCAAAATACCATTTTTAGCACTTAAGCCTATGAGCATGACAATACCTATTTGGCTGTAAATATTTAAGGTAAGTCCTGTAGCCCAAAGCCCAAACATAGCACCCATTAAACCAAGCGGTACGGTAAGCATAATTACAAATGGGTGCATAAAGCTTTCAAATTGTGCAGCAAGTACCAAGAAGGTAACGGTGAGTGCAAGTATAAATACGTAGGTCATCGCTGATGCGCCTTCGTAATAAAGCTGCGATTCACCTTTGTAATCTACTGCGCCATCTATATCGTTTTCTTGCGCGGCTACTTCGTTTAAAAAGTTAAGCGCTTGCTCAAGTGTATAACCGTCGGCTAAGTTGGCGCTTAATGTAATTGCGCGCATACGGTTGTAACGGTTTAAGCGCGATGCGGTTGCTTCTTCTTTTAAGCTGATAAGGCTATCAAGTGGAACTAGTTCACCGCTTCGTGATTTAAGGTATATATTTGAAATATCAGTAGGATTGGTAAAATCTTCTTTTGTCCCTTTTAAAATCACATCATATTCTTCACCACGGTCAATAAAGGTCGTAACACGGCGCTGACCCAACATTGTTTCTAGTGTACGGCCTACATCAGATACCGAAACGCCTAAATCAGCAGCCTTGTTTTTATCTATGCTGACTAAAAACTGCGGGAAGGTTTCTTTATAATCATGATCGATTCTTACTAAACCAGGGTTTTGTTCAGCACGCTTTATTATACGGTCACGCCAATCGGCTAGTTGTGCATAATCATTACCTTGCAATACAAACTCAATAGGGCGAGATGAGCCACCACCGCCAATACCACGGCGCATAATGGCAAATGCACGAACATCGGTAACTTCCTGCATTTTACCGCTTATTTCATCCATTACTTCCCATGTTGAGCGTTTGCGTTTATCCCAATCGGCCATACCCACAATCGCAACACCGCCGCTGCCACCCCAACCAGGTACTCGAACAAGTACGCGACTTAGCTCACCAGCTTGCGAATAAGGCATTAAGCGCTCTTCAATTTTAGCCATATTAGCAGCATTGTTCTCGTAACTTGCGCCTTCTGGGCCGCTCATCATAATAAAGAATGTACCACGGTCTTCTTTTGGCGTTAGCTCAGAAGGAACTTGTAAGAACAATGAGTAACTAACAAAGCCAGCTAATAATAAGCTCACCATTAAGCCCCATTTACGGGTTATGTTAGTGGAGAGTGAATTACGGTAACTTATTTCAATTTTAGTAAATTGACGGTCCATCCATTGGCTAAATTTATTTGGTTTGTCTGATACTTTAAGTACTTTTGAGCACAAGGCTGGTGCGAGAGTAAGCGCTGTAACACTTGAGAAAAATACGGCAGCACTTACCGCCATAGCAAACTCAGTAAATAATGCACCTATACGACCATCCATAAATACTAATGGCACAAACACAGATATAAGTACAAGAGTGGTTGCTACTATGGCAAAACCTACTTCACGCGCGCCTCTAAATGCAGCTAGTAACGGCGGCTCACCCAGTTCAATACGGCGGTGAATGTTTTCAAGCATTACAATGGCATCATCTACTACTAAACCAATGGCCAGTACTAAGGCAAGTAAAGTTAGTAAGTTAATTGAGTAGCCCATTGCCAATAAAAACATAAAGCTACCAACAAGTGCGACCGGTACGGTGACCGCAGGAATAAGCGTTGCTCGTATATTGCCTAAAAACAAAAATATAACGAGTACGACTAAACCCATAGAGATGGCAAGTGTGCTGTAAACTTCATTAATAGACTCTTTAATGAATACAGATGAATCGTAGCTGTCTTGAATTGTGGTGCCTTCAGGTAGGTTGCGTTTGATTTTTTCAAGTTCGCTGCGTGCGTTATCTACTACGGTTAGTGTGTTTGCTTTAGCTTGTTTTACAATACCTAAGCCAATCATATTACGCCCGTTACCACGAAATAAGCTTTCGTCATCGGCAGCTTCTAAACGTACATCGGCAACTTCACCTAAACGTACTAAGTAACCTTCATCACCACGTTTAATTACCAGATTCTTAAAATCGCGCTGATCTTTATAACTACGAGCAGTACGCACGGTAAAGTCACGATCTATTGATTCTATTTCGCCGGCGGGTAGTTCAACGTTTTCTGTACGCAGTGTATTTTCAATATCGCTTGAAGTAATACCGCGTGCAGCCATTGCTTGACGGTTTAGCCAAATTTTCATGGCGTATTGACGCTCACCACCAATACGCACATTAGATACGCCATCTACCACAGCTAAACGATCAACAATGAAACGCTGCGCGTAATCAGATAGCTGTAACGAGTCCATTGTTTCGCTGTTTAATACAAACCATGCAATAGGGCTTTCATCACTATTTGATTTAGATACTTCTGGCGGGCGTACCTGATCAGGCAAACTATCAAGTGCACGTGCTACACGTTCGCGTACATCGTTAGATGCTGCATCTATATCACGGTTAATATCAAACTCAATGGTAATGTTTGAACGCCCATTACGACTCGATGAGTCAATACTTTTAATACCTTCAATACCCGAAATTCGATTTTCTATTATTTGCGTTATTTTGGTTTCTATAATTTCGGCAGAAGCACCTGTGTATTCAGTGCTGATATTTACAATCGGCGTTTCAATATCCGGGTATTCACGAAGTGGCAGCATAGTAAACGCAACCAGTCCAAAAGTAAGAAGCAGTAAATTAATTACTATGGCAAAAACGGGGCGTTTAACGCTAGTATCAGTAATTTTCACGTATTACCCCTTTACGCTTACTTTACTTCCAGAGCGAATTTTTATTAGCCCCTCAGTAACAATTTGCTCGCCATCAGTTAGGCCTTCGTCGATAGCAACCCAGCCATTATTTCTGCTAGCAACATGCACTTCAATTCTATTAGCTATCCCATCTTGAATTTGAAAAACAAAGTGTTTGTCTTGCAAAGGTATAACCGCTTTTTCTGGCACCATTAAAGCTTGGTTGCTGCTTAGCTCAAGTGCTGTATTTAGTAACATACCAGGGCGAAGTAATCCTGATTTATTAGCAAAACTTGCTGTTACTTCAACACTGCGTGTTACCGAATCAATACGCGAGCTAATATGCGTTACCTTGCCGTTAAATGTTTGCCCCGGATAGGCATCGTTTTGCGTAAGCACTTTCATGCCCATATTTAATTGTGCTAAATATTTTTCAGGTACTTTAAAGTCAACTTTAATAATACTAATATCATCAAGTGTTGTGATTATTGTTGTATTACTTACGTAGGCACCTATTGATATTTCACGCTTACCTAACAGGCCTGAAAAGGGCGCACTAATAGTCATTTCGTTTAATTTAGTTTTAGCGCTTTCTAGTTGAGCTTCAGTGGCATCAACACGAGATAACTGCTCCTCAAGTAACGACTTTGCCGTTGATTGCGAGCGTGAAAGTTCGGTAAGGCGATCTAACTGGCGTTGTTCTTCACGTAAGTTGATGCCAAGTTCTTTAACTGCAAGCTGTTCTTGTTGGCTCTGTAACTGTACTAACTTTTGTCCTTTACTGACTAAGTCGCCGTCTTTAAAATATATATCTGTGACATAATCGTTTTGCGCACTTTTTATATAGATTGCTTGGTTTGCACGCGCGCTACCGATCGCTTCTATCATCACTGCGTTTTCCTGAGAAGTAACAGTATGAGCTGTTACTTGAGTAGACATTTGTGATAAATCGGCTTGTTCGCCGTGGCTAGCGGGTAAATATAAATAAACGCTAAATATTAGTAGTAACGTAATAATAAATGGAAAAAGTGCTTTACCTGACTGTCTTGAGTACATCGTTTTCATACCTGAAAATTAATTATATGTATTGTACGAAATAAGACCGGGAAAAGGCGGTTATGTGTCTCATAAATTTGTGCGTTAAGCGTAAAAGTAAATAAGATTTATTCATTGTTCCTATTTTGTTGAGGAAAAAGCGGTAATGTATGAAATTTAAAACCACCTGTAACTTATGTATAACAACAAGAAAACTCATAATTTGGGCTATTATTATGTTTGTTTTTTATATGATGTTTTACCAACATGGATAAATCTAACAATGTCATTAAGTTTCGGGCACAAGGTGCGCGAAACGCAATTGAGGTGCTTATTGCAGGTGCAATAGGCTTAGTCTTTATTATGCTATTTAATTTACTAAGGCCAGGGGAGATCAGTATCCTTGAAGTTTTTTTAGTGAGTTTGTGCCTTGCTGCTATCTTTATTGGCTTTTTAAAAACCCAAGAGCCATATCATAGCCTTATATTAAGTGAATCTGAGCTCATTTATTGCCATAAGTACGGAGCTTGGTGTATGCCTCACAGTAACTTTCATCACAGTGGTATACCCAAAGTAGAAGATGGCTTTGATTATTTAGAATTAAATGCGGTTGGTGTTAAGGTAAACGACATAGATGACTTTTTAACAAGTATAGCGCCTCGAATTGCCGGAAAGTTATTAATAGAGCAGCGCAACTTATTTATGCAAGTTGTTCAAAAACATTGCAAATATGGTAATTGCCCATCAGAATGGCTAATAGAAGATACACATTATACATCCCATAAAGGGATAAGCTATACTGGGCTTATAGCTATGTTTGCTAACAGGACTAAGCACCTTCAACTGTTAACCGGTTACGATTTATTATTACCAGCCAGTGTGTTAGATAGAGATATTTGGGTATTCAGTGCTAACTTAAATAAGTGGAAGCGCGAACCTAGTCAGTTTATAGCGTCGCAAATTAATAATTAAGCTGCGGCTGTAGGAAAGAAAATGAGCCAAGACAGAGCCTTTTTAAAAAGTGGTAGAAACACCATAATACATAAAGATAGAAAGCATGATTTAGTAATTATAAACTCTGAAATTCATCCTCGAATTAAAGTAACGCAACATGGTTTAGAGCCTTTTAAAGAAGAACTTCCTAAGAACCGTCGCGATGCAAAAGAACGCTACCTAGAACTGGTTCATGTGGCTAGCGCCGATGTATTTGGAGAAGAGAAACAGTTGCTTTTTATTCAAGCTTTAGATGGGCGAGAGTATAAAGTTGACTACAGCAAGGTAGGCACAAAGCTATTTGTGCGTATCCATCAAGATGCCTACATGTAACGCTTTGATGGCACCTTTATTGCTTATAATTACGCCATAGTAATTATTTGACATAACAAGGTGTTGCGTATGAAAGCGTTTGCTTCAATTTCTCTCATTTTTTGTGGTTTACTGAGTGCATGTGGCGGTGGTGGTGATAGCAATAATACAGTTGTAGAAACGTCTGTTAATGCTGGTATTGATTTACAAATCACTGAAAAAAGCGAATTTATTATCACAGCACAAGGTTCCCCCGCTGATGGTACGTTCACATGGCAGCAAGTTAGCGGCCCAAGCTTAGATGGCTTTGTGCTTGATGGCGCTGAGCAAACATTGAAAGCACCTGATGTGAAAACTGACAGTGTAATAATCTTAAGAGTAAGCTATCAAAGTACGGGTAGTAGCGCTGTTAGTGACGATATTTCTATTTTAGTGAGCTCTAATAATCAACTCCCACTTGTTGTTGTTACCCAAACATCTCCTGAAACACTTCCTTCTGTATACAAAGATACAGTGACTTTGAGCGGCCTTGAGTCGAGCGATCCTGATGATAATGGCCAAATTGATAGTTATTTGTGGCAACTGCTATCAGGTCCTGATTTAGATATTGCCAGCTTTAATGAGTCAACTCTTAGCTTTTCTCATCCATTGCTTGAAAGTAACGCAAATTTATCTTGGCAGCTAACGGTCACTGATGATGAAGGTGGTGAGGCGAGTACTCAATATTCAATGACCCTTAACAAAACAAATGAGTTAGTGGATGCAAATGCGGGCGCTGATAAAAATGTCGAAGAGTTTGAACAAGTAACGCTTGATGCAACTAATAGCGAAACTGTTACCGATACCTATCAGTGTAAATGGCAACAACTTACCGGTAATGCTGAAACATTAATCAATAGTGACCAATGTACAGCGACATTTATTGCCTCTGATGTAGATACACAAACCACATTGAGCTTTGAAGTAACGGTAACTGACTCAAAAGGGCGTAACGATACAGACTCTTTATTTATTGATGTATCACCAAAAGCACTCGGGCTTATAAACGACAGTGGTGTTGGCGAGTGCTTTAATAACGCGCAACGTATTAATTGCGGTGACGAAGACTTCCCAGCACAAGATGCTGAACTAGGCCGTGATAGTTACGCCAATGACCTTGAAAAAGCAGGGAAAGGTAATTTAGCATTCGATTACACAAAACTAAATGAATTTGCTGATGAAGTTGGTGATGATAGTAGTGACTTTACCTGTATTCGCGATAATCTAACTGGTTTAGTTTGGGAAGTAAAAAGTGCTGCATCGGGTGTAGTGCCAAGTACGGTTTTGCGAGATGGACAAAATCATTATATTTGGGATATAGGAGATACAACGTCAGGAGTTACAACTGCAGGTGGGGCAAATACAACTTGTCCTAGTAATACGGACTGTGGTTTACGAACTTATATTGATGAAGTTAATGCGCTTGATTTTTGTGGAGGTACAAATTGGCGAGTACCTACTTATAATGAACTGCTAGGCCTAATTGATTATGGTAAGCAAGGACAAAGAGTATTAATAGATGAAAGTTTCTTTCCTAATATCCCTGTCTCTGGTGCAATAAACAGCGTTAATTTACCTTATTGGACCTCGCAAACTGCAGCCGATGGTACAAGTTTATCGCAAGCGTACATTATTGACATGAGTGATGGTAATGACCTTGCTTATCCAAAAGAAAATGCCGCTTATGTACGTTTAGTTAGAAGCCGTTAGGAGAAAATAATGAAATTGAAATTACTCTATGCACTAACAACTATAAGCTTGAGCTTTAATATTACAGCGGCGCAAACTTGCTACGATGGTGTAGATACCACAACACCGACAGATAGATTTACAATAAATACTGATGGTACCGTGTCTGATACCGAAACAGGTTTAATGTGGCAACGCTGTAGTTATGGGCAAACTTATAATACAGAGACGCAGCTTTGTGAAGGCTCTACACCTTCTCTTACTTGGCAAGAAGCACTACGTGGTGCTAAAAATGATACAACCGCAGATTACTATGATTGGCAAATGCCTAACATTAAAGAACTGGCGAGTATTTTAGAGCACAGTTGCACCGAGCCGAGTATTAATGAAGAGGTGTTTTTTGGCACTAAGCTTCAAAACTATTGGTCAAATACATCAGGTGTGAGCACTATGAGCTCTGCGTGGGTTTATCAATTTGATAGTGGGTTGAATAGCTTGCATGCTAAAACCAGTAATGTGTATTTACGGTTAGTTCGCTACGAAGAATAAAGTACATACTAAGATTAGATAGATGAAAGTGCAGCTTTAAACCGCTGCATTTTTTTGTTTTACATAAATTTACGTTATTTCAATAATAAAGCGCTTACAACGTTGTCACTAAGCGCGTTTTTTTGCCATTATAGGCCGTGATTTAATTACGAAGGAACATCACGGTGTATTTAAGCTATTTTGGCCTGAACGAAAAACCTTTTTCGATTTCGCCCAACCCTCATTACTTATTTTTAAGTGAACGACATAAAGAAGCCTTAGCACACCTTACCTATGGATTAGGTGAAGACGGTGGTTTTGTATTATTAACAGGTGAAGTAGGTACTGGTAAAACGACAATTACCCGCAGTATGTTAGAGCAGCTTCCTGAAAACACTCAAGTAGCGATGATCCATAATCCAGCGCTTTCAGAGCTGGAGTTATTAGCCAGTATTTGTGATGAGCTCGACATTAATTACGATGCCAGTAATGCTACGCTAAAAAGCCTTACCGATATTATAAAAAAGCATTTAGAGACTAATAATAAATCGGGCGGGCACACGATACTTATTATTGACGAAGCACAATTACTGGCCCCTAACGTGCTTGAGCAATTACGTTTGCTGACAAATATAGAAACCGATCATAAAAAATTATTACAAATAGTATTGGTTGGTCAACCTGAGCTACAAGAGCTTTTAAAACGCAATGAATTAAGGCAACTCGCCCAGAGAATAACAGCTCGTTATCATTTATTGCCACTTACGCAAGGCCAAACAGTTGCTTACATAAAGCACCGTTTACATGTTGCAGGGTGTGATAAAGGAATTTTTTCGATGGATGCCATGCAAGCTGTTCATCAATTAACTGGCGGTGTGCCAAGATTAATGAACTTGGTATGTGAGCGTGCTTTAGTTGGGACTTTTGCAAAGCAGCAGTTGATAGTTGATAGCGATATAATAAAAAAATCAGCACATGAGTCATTACCCATGGATTTTGTAGCACCGGTTAACGAAGCGAACAAGGGAACATCATTTGTATCATATAGCCTTGCATTCGCTGCTTTATTTGCCGTAGGTATTGGGCTTTCATTTATTTTATAGTTAGGTAAGTTATGTCTTATTTATTAGATGCGCTAAAGCAGTCGCAGCAATCAGATATGAGTGCTGAACAGTACGACTTACAATCTGAGCAGTTAAAGCAACAGCAAGCACTTAAGCGTTATAGACGATTAGCATTAGTATTTGGTACAAGCTTAGCTGCTTTTATTGCTGTAGCTGGTGGCTTTACCGCCGGAAAGTGGTTTCAAAGTACTACTTTATTAAACGCAGCGGAACCCGCTGTAATTAAGGTGGTGGAAAGCGAAAAATCATCGCCTAACAAAGAAGTTAAAGAGGAAGATGCTGAAGCTGAAAATCAGCAAGTAGCTAAGTTAGAACCCGCTAAAGTGGCCCCAACAAATACTGCGACGATTGAAGGGCAAATTGTACATGTGCAAACACCTAATGGTGTACAGCAAATGTTACTAACGCCTAATGGGCAATATATCCCTATGCCATCGAGTCAGGTCACGAGCGCAATAGGTTATAATCAGCCAGTATTTAATCCACAAAATAATTATAATCCAAATAATACACAAAACGTTTCGGCATTTGGGCAAAATCAAAGTCAAAATACGGCATCAGCTCAATTAGATATGAGTAAGTATAAAGTGCTGGGTAAGCCAATTAATGGCAGCACCCAATCTCAACAGACGGATGACCCTGAGCTTGATGGAGTGCCTACAACGCTTAAAAATGCATTTGCGCAAGCTATACAAGATGTCGAAAAAAACCAAGATTATGAGGTTACCCACGCATCAAAAACGTCATCACGTGTTGAGCCTGTAGAATTGCTACCTGATGGTTTGCAATCAATGTTACCTAGTATTAAATATCAAGCGCATATTTATTCATCGAGTGCTGATAAGCGTTGGATCAAGCTAAATGGCCGAGAGTTACATGAAGGGGAGAGCATTGGTGTTCTAACTGTAAGAGAGATTACACCTGAGCAAAGTGTACTTGATTTTGATGGTTATGAATTTAGTCTCAAAGCACTACAAGACTGGCCTGAATAAAAATTATTGAGGCTACTTCAATATACAATTAATCATTTTAATGAAGTAGCTTTATATGCCTAAGGTAAAATAGAGTTTTTGTAAAAACGCTCTAAATCAATATTATATTCTTTGGGTTTAATAGCACATTCAATCGTATCTGAATTTTTTTTGCTTGATAAATCAATGTTCTGTATTTGCGTATAGCGGCTATGTTTAGCACTATAGAATGCTTTAACCACCGGCTTTAACGGCTTAGCTGGGTTGCTTTCAATCACTAACCCCACCTTTTGACTAGACAGTTTAACTAACGTCCCTACAGGATGGATACCAATACATTGAATAAACTTGGTGAGTAGACCAGTATCAAAACTATCCGGACACCCCTCTTTTAAAATTTTGAATGCTTTAATTGGCTCCATACCCGCTTTATAGACGCGTTCAGCTGTAAGTGCATCATACACATCTACAATTGACGCCATACGTACGTACTGACTTATCTCGTCGCCTTTCTTACCAAACGGATAGCCTTTGCCATCCAATCTTTCATGATGCATACCAGCTATATCAACAGCAATACCGGTTAAGCCGGCCTCTTCTAAAATCTCCTTACTAAAAAGAGAGTGTTTTTTCATTATTTCAAATTCAGCTTCAGTAAAACGACCTGGCTTATTAAGTACTTCATCAGGGATTTTTATTTTACCAATATCGTGCAAAAGAGCTCCTGTTGTTAGCTGCTCTATAATTTCTTTTTCTATACCTAAATGCTTTGCAAAAATACTCATTAAAATCGAAACATTAATAGAATGCTCTAGAAGATAAGCATCTTTTTGACGCATTTGCGTAAGACATGCTAGCGCATCTTGATTTCTAAAAATAGAGTCCATGAAGCCACTCGCAAGCTCTCTAAAAGGAGCTATATCTATATTACGGCCTGCTTCAATATCTTTAAATGCTTTTAGTTGTAGTGTTTTTGCTTCATCGTAGAGCTTTTTTGCTTTCCCCATTTCTTGCTCGCTACTCAGCGTCTTTTGCCAAGGGTCACGTTTTATTTTTTCTTGAGGTATCGCGATTGGATCTTTTTCAAGGACTGTATCAATGAGTGTTTTATTGGGATCTATTATTACCTCTAAAATTCCTGCCTTTTTAAGCTTATCGATACTCTCAGGCGTTTTAACCCAGCCTTGATTTGTGACTTTAATAGAGCCTGTTTGCTTCGTAACGCTTTGCACAAACATACCAGGTAGTAGCTTTGAGATAGGAATAGTTTTCAATTTTTCAACTTCGGTTGCTAATCTCTCTCTAAATTAACAAATATATTCATTTTTATCTAATAAAAAAGGCACTTTTTCAGTGCCTTTTATAAAAAATAAGCTAAATAGTATTAGAGCGCTTATTCATCGTCTTCAACAAGCGTCATTAGTGATGTGTTACCACCTGATGCTGTTGTATCAATACTGATTGTTTTTTCAGTAATAAGACGTTTGATTAACGTATCGTAATACTCAGAGCTAATTACTGGTAAAATTGCACCTTTACGCTGTGCAAGCTGCTGGCTAAAGTAGCCTAAGCGAGACGAGCGAGCAGCAACTACCGCACCGGCTAAATGAGGGTGAGCCAAAATAGCTTGTAACTGGTTAGGTTTAGCTACCTGGAAAACACCTTCAGCAACCCCTGTAGAGATAAATTTATCTTTAAAAGCGACGGCTTCATCATAAAATAACTCAGACGCTACCGTAATTACGGTGTTACCTGCGGCAATAGCAGTAATGATAGACAATGCCCAGAAGTTAAATGATGTGCTCTTATCTGCATAACACACTACACAACCACGTGCTTCTAGATGAAGTGTATTAGACTCACCCGTTGGCCCGGGCAGGGTAGTAAACTTACGCATGTGCTTTTCAAGGCGGTTAAGCTGTGCACGTGCTTCTGATAATGTTAATGCTAAGTCGTCTGCTAAATCGTCGATAATTTCTACCGTCGCGATTTTAGCAAGCAACTGACGTACAGCCGAAACACGGTCATTCAGTGGTGTTGCACGCCAAATTTTCTCATCGCGCATTGAGTTAATCATTAGCTTTTTAACTTGCTCATTCGCACCGCTGTAGTGGTGTAAATCAAGTTCGTCAGGCGTTAGATTAGTCATCTGTACGTTATCTGGTGATGCTTTTTCTTTTACTAAACGTTGTAGGTAGTTAGGGCCACCGGCTTTAGGGCCAGTACCTGATAAACCACGGCCACCAAACGGTTGCACACCAACAATGGCACCGATCATGTTTCGGTTAATGTAAACATTACCTGCACGTGACATTTTAGCAAGGTACTCACAGCGCTCTTCAATACGTGAATGAACACCCATTGTCAGACCATAGCCCGTGTTATTTATTTGATCCATCACATCATCAAGTTCATTCGATTTAAAGCGAACAATATGAACACATGGGCCAAATACTTCACGTTTAAGTACTGATAAGTCTTTGATTTCGTATAAACGAGGAGCAAAAAAGTATGCGCCATTTTGAGTATTATCAGGAATTTTACATTCGTAATGAAGTATAGAATTACCTTTTAAGTACTCAACGTGTTCATTTAAGTTTTTAAGTGCTTTTTCATCAATTACAGGACCAACATCAGTTGATAGTAACGATGGATCGCCAATGTGTAACTCAGCTAGAGCACCTTTAAGCATTTCGATAATGCCATCTGCTACGTCATCTTGAATGAATAAAACACGAAGAGCAGAACAACGTTGGCCAGCACTTTGAAAACCAGAACTGATCACATCGTCAACTACTTGCTCAGGAAGCGCCGTTGAGTCAACAATCATACAGTTTTGGCCACCTGTTTCTGCAATTAACGGTACTTGAATATCGTTACGTGCAGCAAGTGTTTGGGAAATTAATGTGCCTGTTTCAGTAGAACCTGTAAACATAACCGCTTGAATGCGCTCATCAGGAACAATTGTTTTACCTACTTCAGAACCACGAGCAATAACAGGTTGAACAACGTGCTCAGGTAAACCAACAGATAGCATTAGTTCAATGGCACGAAGGGCGATTAAACTTGTTTGCTCAGCAGGCTTGGCAATTACAGTGTTACCTGTAACAATCGCAGCAGCAACTTGACCTAAGAATATTGCAAGCGGGAAGTTCCACGGACTAATACATAAAATAACGCCACGGGCTTCAAAACGCTCATCTTTAGATAACTCTTCAGCGCGCGCTGCGTAGTAACGACAAAAATCAACCGCTTCACGTACTTCATCAATACCATCTTGCGCTACTTTACCCGCTTCTTTAATACAGATAGCGACTAGTTCATCATGATGACGCTCTAAAATGTCAGCAACGCGACGCAGTAAATTAGCTCGCTCTTTTACTGGTGTTTGTGACCATGATTTAAGTGCCGCTTCAGCGTTAGCCAGTAATACTTTCATCTCTTCGCCAGTTTGTAACTTAACGTGGCCGATGATTTCTTTGTGATTTGCTGGGTTTTTAACAGCCAATGAGCCTTCTGGTACTTGGCTTTGCTCAATTAAGTGCTCATTAAACCATGTTTCAAGATTCTCTTTGAAAGGGGTAATAACATTAATATCGGTTAAATCCATGCCTTTAGAGTTAGCACGTTCTTCACCGTATAAATCAATTGGCATTTTGATTTGCGTATTGTACTTGTTACGCAGGCCTTGCAGTGTTTCTACAGGGTCTGGTAGTAATGATTCAACAGGTTTTGTTGTATCTACAATCGCGTTTACAAATGATGAGTTAGCACCATTTTCTAACAAACGACGAACAAGGTAAGCAAGTAGGTCTTCGTGTTGACCAACTGGGGCATATACACGACATTGAATTTTTTCTTCGTTAACGATTTGGTCGAATAATGATTCACCCATACCGTGCAAACGTTGAAATTCAAAACCGGTGTTGTCGCCTTTCGCTACTTCTAAAATAGTCGCGGCAGTGTAAGCGTTATGTGTAGCAAATTGTGGATAAAGTACGTCGCGCGCTTCAAGCATTTTAATTGCACATGCTTTGTAAGAAACATCGGTTGTTGCTTTACGAGTAAATACAGGGAAATGCTCTAAACCATCTTGTTGTGTGGTTTTGATTTCAGTATCCCAGTACGCGCCCTTAACTAAACGTACCATCATTTTACGACCAACACGGGTTGCAAGGTCTGTTAGCCATTCAATTACAAAAATAGCGCGTTTTTGGTACGCTTGAACCGCTAAGCCAAATCCTTGCCAATCACCAAGATCTTCATCACTAAATACCGCTTCAATGACATCTAATGAAATATCTAAACGGTCAGCTTCTTCAGCATCAACGGTAAAGCCGATATCGTATTTCTTAGCAGCAAGCGCAAGTTCTTTTAACTTAGGGACTATTTCTTCCATCACACGGTCTTTATGAGTGAACTCATAACGTGGATGAATAGCAGAAAGCTTAACTGAAATACCAGGGCTCTTAATTGGACCACGACCATTTGCCGCTTTACCAATCGAGTGTATAGCATTCATGTAGCTGTCAAAGTAACGCTTCGCATCTTTCATTGTGCGCGCGCCTTCGCCTAGCATATCGTAAGAATATACATAACCTTTTTGCTCTGTATCGGCAGCACGTTCAATTGCTTCGTCAATGGTACGACCCATAACGAATTGCTTACCCATAATTTTCATAGCAAAATTTACAGACTTACGAATAACTGGCTCACCTAAACGACCAATGGTCTTTTTAAGCATGCCGAACTGTTGTTCTTTCGTTTTGTCTGTGTAGTTAACCATTTTACCGGTAACTAATAATCCCCAAGAAGACGCGTTTACGAATAAAGAATCGCTGCTGCCTAAATGAGAGCTCCAATCACCTTTCGCTAACTTGTCACGAATCAGTACATCTTGAGTTGCTTTGTCTGGTACGCGAAGCAGCGCTTCGGCCAAACACATTAATACAACGCCTTCTTCACTAGAGAGTGAAAATTCATTTAAAAGCGCATCAACACCGCCTTGCCCATCTTGCTCTTTACGAATGTTTAAAACAATCTGGCGGGCTCTTTCCCAGGCACGACTTCGTGCTTTTACGCCTACTTCTGCAAGCGGTAAAATATGATCAATAACCGCATTTTCATCTATGCGGTAGAAGTCACGGATTCTTTGTCTAATAGGACAAATCGTTGTTAAATCGCCGTTGAATAACATAAGCAACCCTCAGGAGTGTTAAGAATTAAAGTAAAATTAATTACCAATAAATTACCAGTGATATTGTGAGTGCATTCTAATTAAATTTCAGCAGAATATGCTGGTTAAATTTCGCGTTTTACGATAATTTACAGGGCATAAATTTAACTTATCCGCATAAAATTCTGTTATGACAATTCCAAATAGATTACGCATGCTAGATCGTATTGATTTAGCCATACTAGACGTTCTACAAAAGAACGGCAGAATTTCAAATGTTAACCTCGCAAAACAGGTTAATTTGAGTGCAAGCCCGTGTCTTGATCGTGTAAAACGATTAGAGCAAGAAGGCTATATTGAAGGCTACTACGCTAAGCTTAGCGAAGCAAAGCTTAATCAAAGCTTAGTAGCACATGTTCAAGTGTCGCTTGTTGCTTCAAATACAGCAGTATTTAAGGTATTTAGAGAGCATATACTAAGAATACAACAAGTCGTTGAATGCGACATGGTGGCAGGCGGTTATGATTATTTATTAAAAATCCGCGTTTCTAATATGGAAGAATATAGACAAGTTCTTGGCGACTTAGTCGATATTCCCGGCGTGGGCACTCATCATACTTATATGGTGATCGAAAAGATTAAAAAAGACGAAGGGCTGCTAATCGACATTTAAGCTTTTCTCAAGTAATAAAAAACCGCAATTGCGGTTTTTTATTTTAGTAGATAAAGGCTATACCAAATAGTTAGTACATCACCTTATACATAATTTATTACGACCTTCCGACTTCGCTCTATATAAAGCCGTATCAGCCGCGCATATTAATGCCTCAGATGTTCTGTACTGATTATCGTATTCACACGCTAAACCCTGGCTTACACTTATCTTTACATTCGCTGGCAAACCAATATCTCTAAAATTAATGTTGAGTATTTTTTCTTGAATACGTTTTGCGATCATTTCTGCATTTGAGACATGTGAGCGGGGTAATACAACAGCAAACTCCTCACCACCATAGCGTGCTACTAAACTATCTTTTGAGGGGAGGCAGTCTTCAATTGTTTGAGCTACTTTTTGCAAACATTTATCACCCTTTACATGACCAAAATTATCATTAAACAGTTTAAAAAAATCAATATCGATCAAGATAAAACTCAAAGGCTGTTTGTCTACTATGCATTCTTGCCAATTTTTAATAATCGCCTTTTCTAAAGTGCAGCGATTAGCGACGCCTGTAAGGTGATCTATTTTGGCTATGTTTTCGAGTATTTTATACTTTTTAACATGCCTAGAAATATCATGCATAATACAAATAAATAGAGGGATATTGTTTGTAGTTGATGCGGGTATACAAGAAATTGAGAGCTCTATATCTAAACAGTTACCATTGTTTTTTATTATTTTAACTTCTTTCGGGCCATGATTGAGTGGTGTTTGATAGTTGTTTTTCCAACTTTCAAACATGTATTCATAGTCATCGCGATACTGTTCTTGTAAACAATCTTGCCATTTTTTACCTATTAACGAGTCAGACGTAACATTAAAAAAACGAGCTGCAACGGGATTTACTGATTCAAACACGCCATCTGCATTAACAATAAAAATAGCATCGGCCATGACATTAGTGACATTAATAATTGCACTTATTTTTTCATTGTTAACGGTATTAGAAATGCTGCTCATTAATGCAGATACAGCGTTGTCGGTGTTGTTTGCTCTGCTATTTTCATTATTGTTAGACATGGTGTTGCTCATTTTTATTCTTAATGAAACTTTATGTCTAGTAGTTTATTTAATTTATGGGTTTGAAACCTTTCGGTAACCTTCCTTTCTAAGTTGTTGTTCTTAATGTTTATTTTTTGGGTTTAAATAAATTGCACAGGAATAAATCAGCCCAGTGCAATTTAAAATCAATAATTAATCGTTGTTGATTAATTTTTTTTTATTTATAACTTGTGGGTCAGGGCTTGAATAAGGTTTATCATTACATTCAACGTTAAATATTAAACACGCAGTGCCTGAGTTTTTTGCTGTATCGGTGATAGTGATTGCTTGGTGGTTATCACTAAGTGCATAACTGAAGTCTTGGGCACATGTTCCTATTTTATCAGTAACTGTAGCTCCTGTGAAAAAAAAGCCTAGCCCAACTGCAGCAGGAGTTAAAGTGTAAGTACCTGCAGTTTCGGTTCTTACTGTACCGCCGCCATCAACGGCTTTGCCATTTTCTGTGTAGCTAAAAATAGCCTCTTTTTTATCGTTAAACTCAATATGCACTTGAATGTCGACTTTGTTTATAGTCGTAGTCATGTAATTTCCTTTGTATTTAGTTTTACAGTTTAAAGTCAGTAATGCCTAGTTTTAACAGGCTTGCTGTTATTGTTGGTATTTCGTTTGCTCGGTTTAAGCAGGTATACGCTTGTACCTGCGGGTACTTTACGTGAATACTTTGGTTTATTTTTACTGTTTTAGTAATAGCTTTAAGCACATTTAAGCAAAATTGCTCTCGTTGTTCACTGGTCGCAGCTAATTTAGCTTTGAGTAGGTTTATATTTATGGGGGCTAAGTTATCTCTATTTTTCATTTTATTGGTTATGTACCGTTTATATTCGCCATCATTCTCAAGGGTCGTTAATAACTCTTGCGCTTTAAGGGGGAAGTTTCTGTCAATAAAATAGTGAATTAGACTAATTTGTGTATTGATAGAATTGATACTATTAAGACCTTGTGATTTTAAGAAGCTAATAATTTTTTCTGTCCTTGAATCAATCTTTTTGTCATAAGACAACATTATCAATTGCGCTAATGAGCGATAATACATATGTTGAAATTCATTATTTTCCGGATCTTGCTTTAAAGCCTCATTTATAATTTCATTCGCAAAGCGAGCTTTTAAATAGGCCATTTTTTTATCAGGTAAATAACTTAGTAAATAACTTTGTTGCATATGTATATTTGCTGACATATAAAAAAGACTGGCGTCATCAGGGTAGTGATTAGTCATTTCTTTCACCACAGAAACTGCATTTTCCAGCATATTCATTGCGACATTAAAGTTACCTAAGTTACCTTCAGTTTTTGCAAGCCAACTGATTGTATCTGCTTTATCACGTAATAAATTTTTACTATCCGGTTTTAGTTCAATGGCCCTATTCTTAAGCATAAGTGACTCTGTAAAGCTTTTTTTCGCGGCTATATAGTCAAATTTCTCTGTGTATAAAGAACCCAGTGAATTATGTGAATATGACAATTCCATAATCGAGTTAAAATCATTGGGTGCTAATGAATACATTTTTTCGCTATAAGAGTGGTACTTTTTAAATAATGGCTCAGTGGCGGCGTAATCACTTTTATCGTAACTAAGCTGCCCTAACCAAAAGGCATTGGCACCCGCAAGCGTGAGTAGCTCTAAGTTGTTTGGCTGGATTTTTAATAATGCCTCAAGGCGGGTGCGGGCATTTTCAAAGGCGGTGAAGGCTTCGTCGGTTTTACCGCGTGAATAAGCTACCTCTCCCATTGCTTCAAGAGTTTGTGCGTACTGAAAACGGTTGTTAAATTGTGCTTTATCATCGCTAAAGCTAAAAAGTGAACCTGATTCGTCAGTTTGATTAGTAAAATACTCAAGTGCTTTATTACTAATACCGTCAAGTAAGTCCATTCGCTTTACGCTACGTAATTTATCGGCAAAATCACCGACCATAAAACCGAGCAAATTTTCAGCTTCAAGTCGCTTTTGCTGTGCCTGCTGTTGTGCTTTAAAACTGGTGAAACTCATTAATAACGCAATAAATGTGAGTAAACAGAGTGAAAATATTGTGCCACGTTTTATGTTTGTTTTAGTTTTAGTGCTTTTAATGGATCTTTTAATAAGTGCATGTTCGTTATCGTCAAGCTCGAATACATTATCGTTGAGTAGTGAAATAACTTCTTGCAGTGGTTTACCCGGCGCCAAAAGGTAAGCATTACTTTTACCTTCATTAATCCAGTTTTGTGCTTGGTGTTGTAAGCGGCTTTTTATTGCTAGTGCATCTTTATGGTCATTAATCCAGTTTTTTGCACGAGGCCATTGGCGTAATAGTGCCTCGTGAGCAAGACTAAAACAGGCTTCGCCATTTTGTAAGTGTGATACAAATAAACGGCTTTCTACCATGGCTTGCACAAGCTCTTCTTGGCTTGTGTTGGTTAATGCGTGCCAGCGGGCAGCGCGGCTCGTAATGGTTTTACCATCTGGATTTAAAGTGATCAGTTGTGATAACACGCTTTTTAGTTGCTGTTGTTGCTCGTTGCTGAGGTCAATAAATATATCTTCTGCTTTTTTGCCTATGGCTCCCTCAATACCACCGAGTTTTGTGTAAACACTGTGCAGTAGCTCGTTATTATCACTGCGCTGCAAGTACAGCTCTTGCAATGTGTATTGCAGCATGGGCAGTGCATCGGGATTATTGGCTGTATCGGCGCAAAGTATTTCATCCAGTGGCGTTTGGGTTTCTGGGTCATTCGAGAATGTTAAATTAGCGGTTAACGTTGGCAGGCGAATAATTTGTTGTAGGTCGTGCCTGTTTGGTGGTGTTAAATCGTAGTGTGCGCCATGAGCTTTACCTGCCATTAGGCTGGGTTGTTCAACCACTAAAGGATAAAAGTCGTTACGACACGCACTAAATACAATCACTGTTTTAGAGGTTGCTAAGCGCTCAATAACCGATAAAAAATGGCTGCGTGTTTCGCTACTAAATAAAAGAGAAGAAAGCAGTACTTCTAAGCGGTCAATAAATAAAAATAACTGTGGTGTTTTAAGTTGTGTAGAGGCTTTGCTAAGTGCAATTTGTATGGAGTTGATTACGCCATCGATTGTCAATTCTAGTTGCTCTGCCAGTGTTTGCGCGCTTAATCCTTCAAACACAGGAAGGCCGTTTATATCCCAATCAAGCAATGTAGAAGCTAAATCTAAAAAAAGTCTATTTTTATGAACATCTGCAAAGTCGAGTTGGCTATAAGAAATAACCCCAATGCCATTATAGCCTCGCTCATCAAGTAATTTAGGCAATATACCCGCATTAACAAGTGATGATTTACCTGTGCCACTTGGACCCAGTATTAAACAAAACGCGCGACCAAATTTAACTTGGCTCGATATTCTATTGAGTAACGTTTCTATAGATTGATTGCGGCCAAAAAATAGGTGTGTATCGCTTGGGTTGTAGGCGCTTAACCCTAAAAAAGGAGAGCCTCCTTGCCATGTGTTTTCAGTTGTTTTTATGTCTTCAGCTAGAGGAAACTCTAGTTTTGCAATAACGCGGTAACCACGTTTGCGAATAGTTTCTATGTAGGTGGGCTCACTTGCTTTATCACCAAGGGCTTTTCGTAACTGCGTAATTGTTTTATGCAGCGGGTTATCGCCTACCTCAACATTTTTCCAGCATTGATCTAATAGCTCGTCACTCGTAACAATTTCGCCTTTTTGTAAGCACAGATGGACTAATACATCCATGGCTTTTGGTTCTAACTGTTTAGTTTTTTCTGCACGCTGAAGAGTCTTTGACAGGGGGTTGACTTGCCAATCACCTAAATAAAAAGGGCTGCGATTCATAATTGCTCATTATTGTTATTATGTAATTAAAGCGAGTGATTTGCCGACTTTTTTAACCAAGTCTTTATATTACAGATAAAATAACAAACAGATAAAGAGTTTTTACGCAGTAAAAGTGGTTTATTGATGTGGGTAATTCAATATTGAGTTACCCACTGAGTTTTATGACTCTATATCGCTTTTATTTATGGTAACTACGCGTTGAGGGAATGGGATTTCAATATCAGCATTATTAATTGCTTTATAAACACCACCGTTAATAGCCAGCTTAGTTTCGATAATTTTAGTAGTAGGCACCCAATATCGGTAGCTTATTGTAACACCGCTATCGGCAAAACGTTCAATACCCACTTGTGATAACGGATTTTGTGCAACTAATTCATGTGCTTTAAGTACGTCCTCAATGAGACTAATCGCGTTATCAGAGCAAGCACTATAGGCTATATCTATTTCACCTTTGACCAATGAGTAACTAAATGAGTTATGAAGTATTTCACCTACTATGTGCTTATTTGGAATGGTAATTTCTACTTTTTCTTCATTGATTAAAATAGTGTAGCCAAGCTCAATAGTTTTAACTTGGCCGCTTACATTTTTAACTTCAATAGTATCACCAACAACAAAAGGTCGAGTGGCTATAATCGCAAGGCCTGCACCATAGTTAGAGAGCATTCCTTGCAATGCTAAACCTGCACCTAAAGACGCAGCACCAATGGCTGCTACAAATGGCGTAACGCTGATACCTATTTTGCCAAGTGCAATAATTATAACCATTACAATTAGCAGTACTTTTACCACGCTACTGACAAAGTTAGTAAGCGTAATGTCAACGTTATGGCGGGTCATTAACGCGGCTACAAATTTGGCAAGCTTTTGTGCTATCCACAAACCAATGAGGACGATAAAAATAGCGCCAACAATTTGCATACTGTAGGTAACCATATACTCAGTAAGCATGGTGTAATATTTTTCAAACTGTTCGATTTCAGAACTGATCATAAAGCGCTCTATGTTAGGGCTATGTTGTATTTTTCCAACTATAGCAAAATGTTGACTAAAAATGGATATAACAGCGGCACTATAATTGCTGTTAATAAAGCACTTAGCGCCATTGCAACTGAGGAGTAAGCGCCTACTTTTGGATGCTCAGCAATAGCAGCAGCAGTCCCAATTGCATGACAAGCTGTGCCCATGGCAACACCTTGAGATTCGTGATTAAAAATATTAATGAGTTTAAAAAGCATAAAGCCAAATAAAGCGCCTAGTAAACCAATAAAAATAACTAAAGCCGCAGCAAGAGAGCTAATCCCCCCTAATGAGTCAGTAACAATTAAAGATATTGGGGTTGTGACACTGAGTGCGGCAACAGATGCACTTAGCTGCACAGGCGCATTAAATAATATGCTTAGCAAAAATGCCACAACGGTTGCGTTAACAATACCTAAGCTACATGTTGCGACTATGAGCAATAGATTTTTTCGTACGTGTGTAAACTGCTGATATAAAGGAAGTGCTAAAGCCACAATCGCGGGCTCTAATAACCAGCTTAATAATTTGCTGTGCGAGGCAAATTGTGTATAAGGCAGATTTAGGTTAATTAGTAATAAAGCGATAATACTAATACTTAAAAATACGGGGTTAGTGAGCGATTTAAATACGCTGTTTTTTATACTTTGGTTTACGGCCCTTAGTGCTAAAAACAATACAATAATAAAAGGAATACTTAGCCACCATAAATTAGGCTGTAGCTCTGAAATAGCGGAAAAAGTAAAATCAGTCATTATTTTCTCTTCCCTTAAAGTACGCAATTACACTGCTAACAAGCAACAAGGTAGTTATAGGGACTAGCACCACAACTGAGGCTAAAAATGCCCAGTGCGACTTTATAAGGCCGAGATGTTCAATAAATCCCACACCCGCAGGAATGAAAAATATAGGCATAATATTTAAAATAGGGGAGGCGCATGGTTTTACATGTTGCTCTTTTACAATACCCGATAAGAGTAAAACTAATAAAATAACCATAGCGAGTAACGGTGCAGGAAAGCTTCCACCAATAAAGTGCATAATGAGTTTAGCGCAGGCTAAACATAGTAAAATAATAGCGCTACTGAGCAGATATTTCATCAAATTGGCTCACAGAAAAGATAAGAGCTTAACTTTAACAAATCAAACTCTTTTATGCATTGTGCAATAGCCTACCAGTGCTTTATATTTGCGTAGGTTATATCCGCTTTTCCTTTTGCTTTAGCAATTGCTTTTTTAGTGTTTGGGTTTAGCAATAAGCGAATTTGGCTGAAGGTTTCTTTAGCGAGTATTTTTCGTTGGTTTGGTTTATAGCTAAGTTGTGTAACACGTTTAATAGCAGCAAGCGTATCTGGTGAACGCTCAAGTAATGTATCGAGCATGTTTTGCGTTGCTTGCTGAGTATCATCGGTAAGCTGAGTAACCAAACCTAGCTCATTTGCTTGTTGTGCTGTGATTTGGTTTGCGTGGCTTGCAAGCCAAAGTGCTTGGTCGCGCTTAACTAAACTGCTCATCATTACATTCGCTCCCATATCGGGGCACAATCCCCAACGCGCTTCCATAATGGCAAGTTTGGCATCAATATGAACAACCCTGTAATCTGCCCCTAAAGCTATTTGCAAACCACCCCCTAAACAGTTGCCATCAATTTGTGCAATAACGGGCACACTCAGTGACTGCCAGCCTAATACTGCTTTTTGCGCTAAATTTTGATTACCAGGTAACCACTTAAACAATAATTTTGCTATGTTCATTGGTGTAGCCATTACTGCGGATATATCAAGACCTGCACAAAAATGCTCGCCATCGCCTTTTATTACCACAGCACGAATACTGCGATCTCTTTTTATATTTTTAATGGCTTTATGTAGCTCTACAAACATTTCAAAGCTTAATGCATTTTGTTTTTTTGCTCTGCTAAGCGTGACGGTTGCAATGCCATTTTGTTTTTCTAGTTTTATCATTACACACTCCTCTGACCTGTTTATTGAGCTTATGTTGTTATAAGAATTAAGTAAAGTTACGGTATTTTTTAAATAAATGGAATTTATTGCTAAAGCCGTAGTCTTAAAGGATTGGTTTTAGATGATAAAAAGCTAAACAATTAGAACCTAAGATGATAAAAATATTTCACGTTGTTATTTTCAACCAAAAAATAAAAATTAATCTTTATATTCAGTAGATTAGTTTAGTTGTTGCTCGTCGTTTTAGTTATATACTGAATAAAGCATGACTCGGTTACAAAAAAGTCAGTGTTTTAAGCTTTTTTTTATCAAAATGATGATGATATTTGATAATATAGCGCAACTTAAAAGCTTAAGGTTAAGCACATATGTCGGGTCCACGTTTATATACGGTAGAAGAAGCTACTCACCAAGCTTATGATATTTTTTTAGAGTTAGCGCCAAATAACTTGAGTGAAAAAGATGTTGAAGACTTTAATGAGTTTAGAGAAGACCTAGGCTTCATTGAAGAAGACGAGCCAGATGAACAGTGGCAAGACTTTGTAGCCCTTGAGATAGAGCCAGAGCATTTTATTCAGGTGTTGGTTGGTTTAGAATTCGAAAATGATGATGTTTTGTTTGCTAAGATTTTGATTAGCCTTGATAAAGATGCTCCGTTTTGTCATATCTTATGGAAAGAAACAGAGTAAATATATTTTACTTGTTTTTGTAACTGTGTATCAGAGAGAGTGCTGTGCTTAAGTATTTATTTTTAATTCTTGTGATGATTAGTAGCCCTTGTTGGGCGGTTGATCCCTTTGAGGATTTTCATGAATATGGCAAGCTCTCTGAGGAAGAAATTCATGAGTTACATCAAGGTGACATGTTCTACGGTGACACTGAATTTGGCTTTATTCTAAGCAAAGGGAATACCAATTCAACTAGCTTTAAGCTCAAAGGGAATTTATATCAAGACTTTGAAAATTGGCGGAATCAATTCAAAATAGACTCCCTTTACAAGCGTGATCATAATGATGAAACAGATGAAACAGATGTCACTGCAAACCGTATCTTCGTTTCAGCACAAGGTAACTATAAAGTAGGTGTTAAAAACTCCTCATTTTTTATTTACGGTGATTACGAAGAAGATGAATTTAGTGGACTTGATTTCAAAAGTACGGTGGCGACAGGCTATGGTGCGCGTGTATATCAAGGCTCTAAAAACAAAGTAGACATTGATATAGGACCTGGTTTGTACCGTTCAGTAGCCGATGAAGATTCGGATGTGAGCGAAGATGAAGTTAATAAAACTGGTTATTTAGTACGTGTTGCAATGCAGTGGGAACGTTTGGTTTCCAAGCGTACTCGTTTTAATCAAGATGTGAGTATAGAGCAGTCGCTTTCAGGGCTTAATTCTCGCTTAAAATCGGAAACGGCGCTTATTAGTCAAGTGATTGGTGCCGTATCGCTTAAATTTGCCTACATGTATCGTTATAATTCAAAACCCGAAGATGATAAACTCAAGTTTGACTCGGAGCTGAGTGCTACATTGGTGTACAGCTTTTAAGTATTTATTTAATTTAGAGAATATTATGTATCAGCATAAACAGTATGCGGTGTTTATCTTTTTTGTATTAGCGTGGATAGGCGGTTTTGTAGCGCTTGCATGGAACTTGTTAGGCGCTGATGGACCTTTAATGATATTTGCTGGGATTTTAGTGCTGGTGGGCTTTTTGTTCCATGGTCTAACAGTAAAAGTAGATGATAAAAAAATTAGCTGGGCGTTTGGTCCTGGCGTTGCAGGGCAAAGCATTGAGCTTGGCGAAGTAATAGAAGCTAAGGCAGTTCAAAACTCTTACAGGCACGGTATTGGTATGCGAATTACTCACGATGGTTGGGTGTATACAGTATCTGGCTTTAGTGCAATACAGCTAACGCTTAAAGATGGCACTTTATATCGAGTTGGCACAAACGATCAAAAAGGTTTACTAGCCGCTCTAAAAGAAAATAATGTATCAATCGCGCTGCCTAGTAAGGCAAAAACTGAAACGGTTAAGCGCAACAATATGATATAAAAAAAGCGCCCTAGGCGCTTTTTTACTTGGTTTAACAGTGTATTAGTGGTCGTGACCACACCCACCTTCACCATGTACATGACCATGAGTGAGTTCTTCTTCGGTTGCATCACGTACTTCTAGTATTTCTACATCAAAGTTAAGTGTTATGCCTGCAAGTGGGTTGTTACCATCTACAATAACTTCTTCATCTTGGATATCGATGATCATTACTGATTGGTCACCATCATCTGTTGATGCACGAAATTGCATGCCGACTTCAATTTCCATACCTTCAAACATCGACTTAGGTACAGCTTGCATTAGGTTATCGTGGCGTTCGCCATAACCTTCATCAGGTTCAACTTTTACGCTAAGTGTGTCGCCTGGTTGTTTACCTTGCAAAGCATTTTCTAGGCCTGAAATTAAGTAGCCTGTGCCAATGATAAAGTGTAGTGGCTCACCACCGAACGAGTTATCAATGCTATTGCCATCATTATCCATTACCGAATAATGCATTTTTACCACTTTGTTTGCCGCAACGATCATAGTCATTCCTATTTATTCATCTTCAAGAGAGTAGGGTAGAGGCAGAATGCTTAGCTCCACCTGAGGTGTGTGTTTTGCACGAAGTACCTGAGTTACATCAGTATCGTTTGGCAACACAACAAGGCCTGTTAATTTATTTGTTTGTTCATTAAAGCTTTGTGCAATAAGTTTACCCGCACGGCGCCAATTTTCGCCTAATTGGGTTTCTAAATCGGGCTCTGAAAGTATCCCTTCGCTTTGACCTGAGACTATATACATTGCACGCTTATTTTTACCTAGGTACTTCATGCGAGCCACAGTTTCTTGACCGGTATAACATCCTTTTTTAAAGCTTATACCGCCAATAGCATGTAGGTTTACCATTTGAGGAACATACTCGCCAATTGCATCTGCACTTAACTGAGGTTCACCTGCAAGCATAGATGCTTGTTGCCAAGGAGCTTCGTTATCAAGTGTAGATACGTCATCAGGCATACTAAACTGGCTATCGACCATCAATAAAATACGGTTATCAGCTAATTTTAGTGCTTTACCGTTTTCAAAGTCACACGCGCTCGCATCACCTTCAAAGTTAATATCAAGTTGTGCGAGTACACCCGATAAATCATCACCAATGAGACCAATTAATCGCTTTGAGCATGCACTAATGTCAACTTTTGCAAATACGGCATACTTTTTTAGCTCAGCTAACGATTTTTCTACTTCGTTTTCGCTGCCTGTAAGGTAGTAGCTGTCTTGATAAGAAAATAATTTAAATACGCCCCAAAGTTTACCTTTAGCGCTGCAATGGCCAGCCCACAAATAATTACTGCTGGTTAATTTATTTAGATCTTGAGTGATTTGCCCGTGTAAATAAGATAATTTATCAGCACCGCAGAGGCTAATAAGTTGATGAGATAACGGACATGCATAAACGCTCGACATAAAAACCTTCTTTGCAATATAAATGAAGTGACATAATAACGCAGTTGTTACGTATGGTACAGACAAGCGCTTATTGGTGCGGGTTTATTCTTTAATGAGAGATTAATAGCTGCTAAATAGGCTTGTGTTTGTTAAACTCGAGTCAATTAAGTATGAGGTTTAAAATGGTTGAAATTCATAGTAAAGCACGTATTCGTTGGGCTTGCCGTCGTGGCATGTTAGAGCTTGATGTTTTGTTTATGCCGTTTGTTGAAGAAGCATACGACTCTTTAAGCGCAGAGCAACAGGCTATTTTTCAGCGTTTGCTAACAGAAGAAGACCCTGACTTATTTGCATGGTTTATGGGTCATCAAGAATGTAAAGATGAGCAGTTAAACGGTATGGTTTCGCTGATCTTAGACCGAGTTCGTGTATAGGTTTACAGTTACTAATAATAACGCTGACCACAAACCTATTGTGGTCTTTTTTTGCATGCTCATTTTAATATTATGTTTATTTTTAGATTCTCTACTAGCTATGCTTTTTTGTTTGATAATTAATATATTAGCTGGCTTTTTAGTGTGGCAAAAAGTGTTGGCAATTCATCCAAATCATGGCGTTATAATACTAGAACCCAACCTATTTAGGTTTGAGGGAGAGGGCTTAAAAATTCAGGGTGAAATTAGTAAAAAAAGCCGTTTTTATGGCAATAATATATGGCTACATATTAAAGGTTTTAGTAACAACCATTGGCTTATAATTTCAGCCAATGGTGTTAATGAACAAAGCTATGCGCGTCTAAAACGCGCTACTTTAAGCGCGGTTAATTGCGTTTTGGAGTCAAAATAGTCGGTGTTGGATTTTTATTTTGCTCAGGGTAATCAATAGTATAATGTAGGCCTCTGCTTTCTTTTCGCTCCATTGCACTTCTAATAATGAGTTCTGACACTTGTACTAAGTTACGAAGCTCAAGCAAGTTATTACTTACTCTAAAGTTTGCATAATAATCATGTATTTCTTGCTGCAGCAACTCAACCCTATGCAGTGCACGTTCTAAGCGTTTAGTAGAGCGTACAATACCTACATAATCCCACATAAATAAACGTAGTTCATGCCAGTTATGGGTAATAACAATTTCTTCATCAGAGTTACTAACACGGCTTTCATCCCAATGAGGTAGAGCCATTGGCTCTGGTGCATGTTCAATTTTACTTAAAATATCTTTAGCTGCAGCGTGGGCAAATACAATACATTCCAATAATGAATTACTTGCCATACGGTTTGCACCATGTAGGCCTGTGTAAGCGACTTCGCCAACAGCATACAAGTTATCGAGATCTGTTTTACCGTTAAAGTCGGTCATTACGCCACCACAAGTGTAATGCGCAGCAGGTACAACTGGGATTGCTTCTTTTGTTATATCAAGCCCTACACTTAGGCATTTTGCGTAAATAGTAGGAAAGTGCTCAATAATAAAGTCTTTATCTTTGTGGCTAATATCTAAATAAACACAATTAGCACCTAAACGCTTCATTTCAAAATCGATTGCGCGTGCCACTATATCGCGTGGAGCAAGTTCTTCACGACTGTCAAAATCTTTCATAAAACGAGTGCCATCAGGTCGTTTTAAATAAGCTCCTTCACCGCGCATAGCTTCTGTAATTAAAAAGTTTTGTAGCTCTGGATGATAAAGGCTCGTTGGATGAAATTGATTAAATTCCATATTGGCAACTTTACAGCCTGCGCGCCATGCCATTGCAATGCCATCACCACTTGATACATCTGGATTAGATGTATACAAATACACTTTGCTTGCGCCACCAGTGGCAAGAGCAACAAATTTAGCTGAAATGGTTTCTACCTTTTTAGCTTTTTTGTTCCACACATACATACCTTCAATGTGTGATCCTGTTTTTCCGGCGCTTTTATCTGTAATTAAATCAATAGCATTGTATTGCTCTAAGAGCGTTATATTCTTATGAATTTTAACTTGGCTAATAAGCGTGGTTTGCACAGCTTTGCCAGTAGCATCGGCTGCATGCAAAATACGACGATGGCTGTGACCGCCTTCACGTGTTAAATGAAAACGCTCTTTTCCTTTGCTATCAAACTCCATATCAAAGGGAACACCTTGGTCGATTAACCACTGTAGGCAATCGTGAGCATTGCTGGCAGTATAATGAACAGCGTCTCTGTCGCATAAACCGCCGCCCGCATCGAGTGTATCTTCAACATGAGATTCTATGCTGTCGTTTTGTTTATCAAATACAGCTGCTATACCACCTTGAGCATACAAAGTAGAACCTTCTGTAAGCGCTCCTTTACTGATCACGGTAACGTTACAATAATTAGCTAGAGATAATGCAAGTGATAAGCCTGCTGCGCCGCTACCTATAATAGCGACATCTGCAATGTGATGTTTATTTTGGTTCATGTCAGAGGTACTTTGCGGTTACAATGCTCGTATAGAGCAATATTTGTTTTTAATATCTGTAGTTGTACCATATTTGTCATACTACTACGTAGTGATTTTAAAGGCTTAGCGCCGTTATTTATCATCTATTTTATAAAAAAATAATATTAAGCAGAACTTTTTATTCATAAAGAGGTCAGAGTATTTGTGAACAATGACGACAATATGAATAACAAGCAAAAATCAGACATAGGAGTACCGGCTCGAATGAGCGAGCAGGAATTAGATTTAGTGCTAGTAAAAAGGGTCCAGCAAGGAGATAAAAACGCCTTCAACCTATTAGTAAAGAAGTATCAAAACAAAATTGCAGGTTTGATCTCACGTTATGTATCAAACCAAGGCGATATTGCTGATGTAGCACAAGAGGCTTTTATTAAAGCTTACCGTGCACTTCCAAACTTTAGAGGTGACAGCGCCTTTTACACGTGGTTATACCGTATTGCCGTTAATTGTGCTAAAAATTACTTAGTAGCCCAGGGGCGTAAGCCGCCAGCAAATGATATAGACGCTGAAGATGCCGAGTTTTATGATTGTGCAGATTCAATGCGATCTAATGCATCTCCTGAAAACCTACTTTTAAGCGAAGAAGTACGCGCTGTTATTTTTAATACGATTGATAGTTTGCCTGAAGATCTTAAAACCGCAATCACCCTTAGAGAAATCGAAGGGATGAGCTATGAAGAAATAGCAGTGGTAATGGATTGCCCGGTCGGGACTGTGCGTTCGCGTATATTTCGTGCCCGTGAAGCAATAGATAACAAATTAAACCCATTAATAGGCGAGTCTTAGTATGACAAAAGCACACCTTAACAAGTTAGATAACGAAGCGTTATCGGCATTACTTGATGGCGAGCAACATCTGACTGATGCAAAAATTGCAGAGCAAGATGTAACTACGTTTGGCCGTTATGCGTTAATTGGTGATGCGATGCGTGCTCAAAAAAATAATAACGACATACATATTGATATTAGCGATCGCGTTGCATTAGCACTTGAAAGCGAGCCTGTTTATGCTGACTTTAGTCAGTCAAAAACACAGCCTCAAGCAATCACTGAGACGGTACAAGATAATAAAGTAGTGGCTTTTAATTGGCGCAAACCCGTTGCTCAACTAGCAATTGCAGCCAGTGTGGCAATGTTTGCTATTGTGGGAGTTAATACGCTTCCTCAAAGTAACAACGAGCAACAAAGCGAAATTCCATTACTACAAACCACACCGCTGACAGGTATGGCATCGCCAGTAAGTTACTCATCTGAGCCTGCGCTTGAAAATGCAGAGCAAGGTTTACGTGAATTACAGCAACAACGCATTGGTGCATTAGTTCTTGAGCATCAACGCCAAGCACGAGTTGCGAATTCTTTAGAAACAGCGCAAACTAATACCAAAGCGTCTGAGGAAAAAAACTAATTAAATGAAAGTAATCACTTTTGTTCTGTCGTTGGTAGTAAGCTTTAATGCATTTGCCAACGACACAAATCCTGCCAAAGATTTATTACTAAAAATGGCTAATGCCGTTCACACCCGTAATTTTGACGCTTCGTTTGTGGTTGTCAAAGGTAAAACAATGGAACCCTACCGATGGGTGCATGCTTTACAAGGTGATACAGAACTTGAGCATTTAAGTTTACTTAACGGTGCTGGGCTTGAAATGGTCCGTATTGACAACCAAGTTACTTATTTTGAACCTCAGTCAGAACCATACTCCCTAAAAACAGATTCAATAGCGGGTCCAATCCCTGAAGTACTTTTTAAAGATATAGATCGCTTAAGCGCGCACTATGATTTTGTACTAGGCGGTAAAGGTCGTATTGCAGGGCGTGCTGCACAACTAGTTCGCATAGAATCTAAAGACGAGTATAAATATAATTATTGGATTTGGCTGGATATGGAGTCGTCGTTATTACTAAAAGCCGCGTACGTTAACCATGAAGGTGAGGCCTTAGAGCAGTTACAGCTTACTCACATTAGTGTGACAGAGCAGCCAGCAGGTATGTTACTTGAAGTGCTCAATCGAAACTTTCCAACGCCTTTACCAAACGATGCACTTATAAACGAAGACAGTACAGCTACTAACTGGCAAATTAGTTGGTTACCGGATGGCTTTGAATTACTAAAATCAGACAGACATAAGCTCGATTTAAATAACGAATTAACAGACTATTACTTGTTCTCTGATGGTTTTGTTGAAATTTCGGTATTTATTCAGCGTCCATTGCCGGGTAAGCGTTTAAGTGGTGCACTAACCTCTGGTGCAACGACAGTATATGTGCATAATGGCGGTAATTTTGATGTATCGGTTGTTGGTAATGTACCGAGTATGACCGCAAAAGCGATTGCTGAGTCAGTTACCCGCGCATTATAAACGATTCGTAAGGATTGTTATGATTGAACAAACCCTCACTGTTGTGGCCCTCGATGGCCACATTGCTCATTTAGAAGCACAACAAAAACAAGCTTGTGAAGGCTGCAATGGTCGTTGCGGCTCACAAGTGTTTGGTAAGCTGTTTGGCACTGCAAAAAAAACCTTCCCTTATAAATTTGAATCCTCTGTTGAAGTAGGACAAAAGGTAACCTTGTCACTTGATGATAGTCACGTCGTTAAGCATGCATTTGCGGTATACATACTGCCACTGCTTTTAAGTCTGGTTTTTGCACTGATTGCAGCGCAATTATTTATGGCTTGTGAAGGTTGGCAAATTTTAGCTGCAGCTTTAGGTGGTGTTACTGGTTTCTTTATAGCTAAAACTCGCGTGAAATCGCTAAAGCACGATATAAAAGTTATAAAAATTCACCCAATTAGTATCCCTTTAACTCAAATAGATGGTGATTGACGCCAATTAAATGTAAAATTGCCGTTTTATACCAAAGTAACTTGGAAATACAGGGAATAGTGGTTTTTTAAATTATTTTATCTAGCTGAATTATATAAGTTAAATAAATTTAACTTATTGTTATTCAATAAATAAAATGGTTTTAATCAATATTAAAAAGCATTGGTGATGTTTGTAATTTACAAACTGAGCTTATGGCATCCTACAGCAAGTATTTTCAAGTCACTTAGGTATTCATATTTAGTCCATTAAAATAGAAGTATAGAATCCAGTTTATGAAGCATATCCGTAATTTTTCGATCATCGCCCATATTGACCATGGTAAATCGACCCTTTCAGATCGTTTGATCCAAGTTTGTGGCGGTTTAACCGACCGTGAAATGCAAAAACAAGTTTTGGATTCAATGGATATTGAGCGCGAACGTGGTATTACCATTAAAGCGCAAAGTGTAACGTTGAATTACAAAGCGAACGATGGCGAAACTTATCAACTTAATTTCATTGATACTCCAGGACACGTTGATTTTACGTATGAAGTATCGCGTTCTTTAGCTGCATGTGAAGGTGCACTACTCGTTGTTGATGCAGGCCAAGGCGTTGAAGCACAAACATTAGCTAACTGTTACACTGCTATTGAAATGGAATTAGAAGTAATTCCAGTACTTAACAAAATCGATTTACCGCAAGCGGATCCTTTGCGCGTTGCAGAAGAAATTGAAGAAATTATTGGTATTGATGCCCTTGATGCAGTGCAATGTAGCGCTAAAACGGGTGTAGGTATTGCCGAAGTTCTTGAAATGATTGTTAGAGATGTTCCGCCGCCAGTAGGCGATACAGATGGACCTCTACAAGCACTTATTATCGATTCTTGGTTTGACCCATACCAAGGCGTTGTATCACTAGTGCGTATTAAGCACGGTGAATTACGTACTGGCGATAAAATAAAAATAATGTCGAACGAGCATATACATACTGCCGACCAAGTGGGTGTATTTACGCCTAAGCAAACTAACACCGGTATTTTAAGAACCGGTGAAGTAGGGTTTGTTATTGCTGGCATCAAAGAGATACATGGTGCTCCAGTAGGCGATACTATAACTCATCAAAAAAATGCGGCTCCACTTCGTTTACCTGGTTTTCAAAAAATTAAGCCTCAGGTTTATGCAGGCATGTTCCCAATTGCATCAGATGAGTATGAATCATTCCGTGATGCGCTTAATAAACTAAGCTTAAACGATGCGTCGTTATTCTTTGAACCAGAGAATTCAACTGCATTAGGTTTTGGTTTCCGCTGTGGCTTTTTAGGTATGCTACACATGGAAATCATTCAAGAGCGTTTAGAGCGTGAATACGATATTGATTTAATTACAACGGCACCTACGGTAATCTATGAGATAGTTACTAAAGAAGGTACATTCCAGATTGATAACCCGTCTGACTTACCTGCAGTAAACGATATTTTAGAAATTCGTGAGCCGATTGTTGAAGCTAATATTTTGGTACCACAAGAATACTTAGGTAATGTTATTACTTTGTGTATTGAAAAACGCGGTAGCCAAACAAAAATGACCTATCACGGAAAGCAAGTAGCTGTTACGTATGAGCTACCTATGGCTGAAGTGGTAATGGACTTTTTTGATAAATTAAAATCAACAAGCCGTGGTTTTGCATCGCTTGATTATAACTTTAAACACTTCCAAACATCAGATATGGTGCGTGTTGATATTTTAATCAATAGTGAGCGTGTTGACGCACTTGCGATTATTGTTCACCGCGATGGTGCACAGTCTCGTGGTCGTCAATTAGCTGATGCATTAAAAGAGCTTATTCCTCGTCAAATGTTTGATATTGCGATTCAAGCAGCTATTGGGCAACACGTTATTGCACGTACTACGGTAAAACAGTTACGTAAAAACGTAATTGCTAAGTGTTACGGTGGCGATGTGAGTCGTAAGAAAAAGCTACTTAAAAAGCAAAAAGATGGTAAAAAACGTATGAAGCAAGTAGGTAATGTTGAAGTGCCTCAAGAAGCGTTTTTAGCTATTTTAAAAGTTGGTAAATAAAAACAAAGGATTATAAATGGCTGGTTATTTTTCAGTTTTATTGGTGCTATTAACCTTAGGCTCAGGCTTAATATGGTTAATAGATCACTTAATGTATGCACCTAAAAGACAGGAGCGCTTAGCGATAGCGCAAACGTCTGCTGGAGCTCCGTTAGATGAAGAAACTGCGGCATTAATTGCACCAGAGCCAGTAATAACGGAAACCGCAAAGTCGATTTTCCCGATGATTGCAGCAATTACTATTTTTAGATCATTTATTTTTGAACCGTTTCAAATTCCATCTGGTTCAATGATGCCTACACTGTTAGTGGGTGACTTTATTTTAGTACAAAAGTATTCATATGGAATAAAAGACCCAGTTTGGCGTACTCAGTTAGTTGACGTAGGTGAGCCAGAGCGTGGTGATATTGTTGTTTTTAAATACCCTTTAGATGAAAGTGTTGACTATATTAAACGTACGATTGGTTTACCAGGCGATAAAATTGTTTATCGTGATAAACGTTTATATATTCAGCCAAACTGTAAAGAAGGCGAAACCCAACAGGGTGAGCTTTTATGTAATGAATTCAATAAAATTGATTTTAAACTAATTAATGATAACGAATTTAAACAAGGCCCAATGCCTCTAGCTCGTGTTAATGAAAATTTAACAACAGTTACGCATGATATATTAATCAACCCACAAGCGCCTGAAAGAAAAGGGCGTTACTATCAGCAACCGGGCACGCCTTCTGATGAATGGACTGTTCCTGCTGAACATTATTTTATGATGGGTGATAACCGCGACAACAGCCAAGATGGTCGCTTTTGGGGCTTTGTACCAAAAGAAAACTTGGTGGGTAAAGCTGTCTTTATATGGATGAGTTTTGAATTTGAGAATGGCCCTGATGATATTTTACCAGGATGGGTTCCAACTGGTGTTCGCTTTGAACGCCTAGGTAATATTCAGTAACGATGAAAAAAAATGTAACAGAATTATATAAAAAAATTGGCTATGAATTCGCTGATCAAGGTTTACTTGAACAAGCAATGACGCACCGCAGCCACAAAGGTCAACATAATGAGCGACTAGAATTTTTAGGCGACTCGATTTTAAGCTTTGTGATTGCCAATGCACTTTATGCCAAATTTCCTAAAGCGCGTGAAGGCGATTTAAGCCGCATGCGTTCAACACTTGTGCGTGGTCAAACACTTGCCGAGTTTGGTCTTGAATTTGGTTTAGGCGATTATTTACGCTTAGGGCCGGGCGAGCTTAAAAGTGGCGGTTTTCGTCGCGAGTCAACGCTTGCTGATGCAGTAGAAGCTATTATAGGCGCTGCATTTTTAGATTCAGGTATCGACAGTTGTGGCGATCTTATATTGGCGTGGTACCAATCACGCTTGGATGCTATTTCACCAGGGCTTAACCAGAAAGATCCTAAAACCCTGCTGCAAGAGTATTTGCAAGCCCGTAAATTATCGTTACCGGGCTACACAGTAGTTGATACTAAAGGCCAAGCACACAATCAAACATTCACGGTTGAATGTATTGTTGATGGAATGGATAGCATAATTTCTGTTGGTAGTTCGCGCCGTAAGGCCGAACAAAAAGCTGCCGAAAAAGCATTGAAGATACTTAAAAATGAACCTTGATACCTTAATACAGCCTCATGAACGTGATGTAGATACATTTTGTGGAATGGTGGCGATTGTCGGTCGACCAAACGTAGGTAAATCGACTTTGCTTAATGAGATTATTGAGCAAAAAGTGAGTATTACCTCACGTAAACCACAAACTACACGTCATCGTATTATGGGTATTCATACTGTAGATAAACACCAAGCAGTATACATAGATACACCGGGTCTACACGTTGAAGAAAAGCGTGCTATTAACCGTTTAATGAATCGAGCAGCGTCTAGTTCTATCGGCGATGTAGAGCTTATTATTTTTGTCGTTGAAGGCACTCATTGGAATGCAGATGACGATATGGTACTTAATAAAGTATCGCAAAGTGGTAAGCCTGTATTATTAGTTATTAATAAAATTGACCAAGTTAAAGACCGTGATCTTGTATTGCCTCATATGAAGTGGTTAAGTGACAAGTTTGATTTTGTTGGAATTATGCCAGTATCAGCAACGCAAGGTAAAAACGTTGATTTAATCAAAGCAGAAGTAACTAAACGCTTACCTCCTTGCGAATTTTACTTTCCTGAAGATTATGTAACTGACCGTTCGATGCGCTTTATGGCAGCTGAAGTTATCCGTGAAAAGCTAATGCGTTTTATGGGTGAAGAACTACCGTATTCTGTGACTGTTGAAATTGAGCAGTTTAAATGGCAAGACAACGGTATTTGGCACATCAATGGGTTAATTCTTGTTGAGCGCGAAACACAAAAACGCATGGTTATTGGTAATAAAGGCGAAAAGCTAAAAACCATTGGCCGTGAAGCTCGTAAAGACATAGAAGAAATGCTTGATAACAAAGTATTTTTAGAGCTTTGGGTTAAAGTTAAGTCGGGTTGGGCTGATGATGAACGTGCACTAAGAAGCTTAGGTTACAGTGAAGACTAAACCAAGCAGTAGCTTAGTGAATGGATAGCGACTTCTACACCGCGTATTTATTACATAGGCGTCCGTATAGTGACTCCCAGGTAATGTTAGATATGCTTGTAGAAGGCGTTGGTCAGTTAAGAATGCTGGCCCGAATTAGTGGTCGCCAGGCCACTAAACATAAAGCACAACTTCAGCCGTTCCAGGCACTCCTTGTTAATTACAGTGGCAAGTACGATTTAAAATATATCAATAAGTTTGAACTGCATGGTAACCCGCACTTTTTAAAAGGTGATGAGCTTTATTGTGGTTTTTATTTGAACGAACTGACTAACCGCATCGTTCCTGTTAATGAGCCAATTGAACAAGTATTTGAGCTATATAAATCCCACCTAGGAAACCTAAACAGCGGAGCCAATTTACAAGAAGTGCTTCGCTCGTACGAATTTCAATTATTGGAATTACTCGGTTATGGCGTGGATTTTAGTTTTGATGCCAGTGGTGAACCAATAGATGAAAAGCAGACGTATAGTTATTTCCCCGAACTTGGTTTTTTAGTACAAGAAGATACGCGTTCTGGATTTAGTGGCAAACAACTCAACGCCATAGCAAATCATGACTTTAGCCAAAGTGATGTGCTATATATGGCAAAGCAATTAAGTCGCTATTTATTAAAACCCTTATTAGGTAGTAAACCATTAAAAAGCCGTGAGCTATTTATGGCCTCTCAATAAACGTAATTTTACAGGTAAGAAAATGAAAGATATTCTTTTGGGTGTAAACGTAGATCATATTGCAACACTTCGTCAAGCGCGTGGAACAAGTTACCCAGATCCAGCCCATGCAGCCAGTGTAGCAGAGCATGCAGGCGCAGACGGTATTACGATTCACTTACGTGAAGACAGACGCCATATTCAAGATCGCGACGTTTATGTGATGGCTAAAACTATCCAAACTCGCATGAATCTTGAAACCGCTGTTACCGATGAAATGATACAGATAGCGCTTGAAGTAAAACCCGAGTACGTGTGTTTAGTACCTGAAAAGCGCGAAGAGTTAACCACCGAGGGCGGCTTAGATGTAGCGGGTAATATAGATAAAATTAAAGCCGCAACAAAAACGCTTACCGACGTGGGTATTAAAGTATCGCTATTTATTGATGCAGATAAAGCACAATTAGATGCAGCTAAAGAATGTGGTGCTCCTTATGTAGAAATACACACAGGCGCATATGCTGATGCAACAAATGATACTGATTTACACAAAGAGTTAGAGCATATTCGTGAAGGTGTTAAATACGCAGCAAGCTTAGGTTTGATTGTTAACGCTGGCCATGGTCTTCATTACCATAACGTTAAACCCATTGCCGCAATGCCTGAGATTTATGAGTTAAATATTGGCCACGCTATTATTGCTCGTGCAGCGATAGATGGACTCGATAAAGCCGTACGCGATATGAAACGATTAATGATTGAAGCAAGAATGTAATACGAATCTACATAAGTATTTAAAAAGCTTAATAAAAAAACGCGGTAAATGCCGCGTTTTTTTGTATCTAAAATTCAAAGCTTATCTTTGTAGCTCAGTTACGCTTGCATCAGCAAGTAAGTTTTCAAGCTCGTCCTGTAACTCAAATAATTCAGGTTCAATATTCTCTAACAAGCATTTATTTTTAAGTGATGTTTCAATTGTTTCTGCGAGTGATTTAAGTTTAGGTACACCAGTGTAGCAACATGCGCCATGAAACTTGTGGACAATACTTAAGACTTGCTGACAATCATTGCTCTCTATCGCTTTTGCAAGCAATGTAAGAGTTTCAGGGACGCTTAGAAGTAGCATATTAAGCATCTCTAGCGCTAACTCGCTCTTTCCGCCAGCACGCTGCAGGGCTTGCGCCCAATCAATTCGACTACTTTGAAATGGTGCAGGACTTTGTGGTGTATCTGTTTTAGCTTTATCGCGATTAACCGGGTTCTGTGGACTATGATCGCTAATAATTTGTTTAAGCATATCTTCATCAATAGGCTTAGTTAAATAGCCTTTAAAGCCATCTTTTAGTAGTTGCTCTTTTTCGCTTTGAAGGGCGTGTGCCGTTACAGCTATAATTGGTGTATCTTCATTAAGTGATGATTCTTGTATAAGCTTGCATGCGGTTATACCGTCCATAATTGGCATCTGAATATCCATAAAAATTATGTCGTATTTATGACTTTTACTTAAGCTGTATGCTTGTGAACCATTATGTGCCGTTTCTATTACTTCAATCTGTTCACTTAATAAAGTATGGAGAAGTTTTAAGTTGGCATCGTTATCATCAACAACCAATACTTTTAACGGTAGCAAAGCTTGATCGTTTTGTTCAATATTATGAGTAGGGTGGTCAAGCCTATAAGGTGCGGCAAGTACTTCACATAATTTACGGTGATTAAGTGGTTTACTTAAACACGCATCAGCACCGCTGCCTATAAAGGCTTCTCGCATATTGTGCGATACAGTATTTAGCATTAAATATAAGTAATCAGTAGATTCACGCACGGCTTTTACATAGCTTTTTAGTTGCTGCATATCATCAACTGATGCCATATGGCCAATTAAGCAAACATCATATTTATGTTCAGTATTTTTTATAGCGTCTAAAAAGCTAGTCTCGTTAAAACATGCCGTCACGCTTGATTCCCACTGAGTCAATAACGAAAGTACAGCGTGATGTGTATGCTCGTGTGGCTCTAAATATAAAATACGTTTACCAATGAGCGATTTCGTAGGTAAGTCGTTAGTAAATACATGATTGGGCAAACTAAACACACTATTGAATGTAAAACAGGTACCGTTACCTGGTGCAGAGTTTAATGTTATGCGGCCATTCATCGCTTCAACAATATGCTTGGTAATAATGAGGCCAAGACCTGTACCACCAAACTTACGTGTAATGCTTGAGTCTGCTTGCCCAAATGGAGTAAATAAAGAGTCTTGCTTATCCATAGGTATACCCACGCCAGTATCTGTTACTGACACAAGTAAAGAAGTACGTTCGTCATCGAGTAACCGATGGCTTATGTCGACCTTAATGGAGCCTTTTTCAGTAAATTTAATCGCATTACTTAATAGGTTTATCAGCACTTGTTTAAAGCGAGTGGGATCGCCCGTTAAGTCATCTGGTACTTGTTGGTTAATGTAAATGGATAGCTCTAATTGCTTATCGTGTGCGCTAGGAGCGAGTAGCGTCATCACTTCATTTACAGCATCACGAAGTTGAAACTGAATCGACTCAAGTTCCATTGCACCCGCTTCTAGTTTGGAGAAATCTAGAATGTCGCTAATAATAGTCATTAAACTATTTGCTGATAGCATAATAGTGTCGAGATAATCTTTTTGATGCTTGTTTAGTGGTGTTTTATAAAGCTGGCGTGTAAATCCAATAACACCATTTAACGGAGTACGAAGTTCGTGACTCATTTTAGCTAAAAAGTCTGATTTTACGCGGTTAGCATCTTGAGCTTCTTTTTTTGCAAATGAGAGCTCTATATTTGAAGTTTCGTATTGCTCTAGTGTTTCGCGGTAGTCGCTAGTTGCTTGGTCAATATTTTTTTGCATTTCATCTTTTTGCATCACCATAGTGTGAGCAATGGTATTTAAGCCTTCTCGCAATAGCTCAAATTCACCTATCATGTTGTCGTTAAGGCCAGTACTTCTTTTACCTTCGACTAACTTGTCGGTTGCAAGTACTAACTTATTAAGCGGCGTCATAAACATGCGGCTTAACCTTAAAGCTAAAATTGCTGCAAACACCAATGATAAAATAATTACAATACCGCTAATTAATAAAGCACGTTGCTGCCCTATAACCGCTTGGTCTTTGTTTAGCTGAATAATAACGGTGCCCAGAGATGACTGAAAAGCCGATGGATCCCATTTAGAGTCGTGACTTGTATGGTTAATAATGGGGGTGAAGAATGTAACAAGCTCATCTGACTTTTGCACATGGGTCGTTTTTAAATTTATGAGCGTTTTTTGATTAATTAACTTTTCAAATGAGCGGTGATAATTACTCGTCATTAATAGCGCGTTATTTTTATCAAAAATTGCAATCGACTTAATTGTAGGGGAGTGTTTGTTATGTGTGTAGCTTATAAGGCGATTCAATAGCTGTTTGTTTTTTTCGAGCATGGGTTGCTCAAGCGCAATAGCAAGGGGCTCAGAAATAGTAGTACCTTGCTGATATAAAATTTCATCAAGCTCAATGTAACGATTTATTGTAAAATAGCCACCAAGTAGTAATCCTATGATCACCGTTGGGATCAGGGTCAGTGTTAAAACAGAATCGCGTAAGCCTAATTTGGTCATAATGGGAGCGTTTTATCGTTATTAGTATGATTTGAGTATATACGGTTCAACACGCATTCTAAAGCATCTAAATATAGGTGCTTCATAAATAAACTGAAGGTAATGCCTAATGGCGCAAATTTTTAAAGCGAAAAAAAAACCGCTTAAGCAACAAACATTAGAATTAAATATAGCGGGAATGGATCATCAAGGGCGTGGCATTGCGAAGCATAATAATAAAGTATGTTTTGTAAGCGGTGCATTACCAAATGAAACAGTTAAAGCAATGCTCGTCGAAGATAAAGCTAAATACAGCAGTGCAAAAGTAATTAAAGTTATTAAAGCGAGTGAATCAAGAGTAGACGCTTTTTGTGAGCACTATAATCAGTGTGGTGGCTGCCAATTACAGCATTTAGAAGTAAGCCAACAAGTTGTAGAAAAACAAACTGCAGTTACTCAGTTATTTAGTAAGTTTGCTAAATTAAACAGCTTAAACTGGCAAGCTCCATTATTAAGTAAGTCTGTGCATTACAGGCGCAGCGCCCGAATAGCCGTTATGTTTGATAAAGCGGCTAAAAAAATGCGTGTGGGTTATAGAGCAAGTGGTTCAAAAAATATTGTGAGTATTAATAAATGTGCAGTACTTGATGAAGTATTTTCGGATGTTTTTACACTTTTTGATGGTTTAATTAATCAACACAAAGCGCTGCACAGTATAAGCCATTTACAGTTATGCCAAAGTGATGAGAAAAACTTTGTTGTTATTCGTCACACTAAAGCAATTAACGATGATACAAAGGCTTTGGTTGAGCACATAACAAAAAGCCAACAGTTTGAAGTTGTATGGCAAAGCGAGAGCGATGTAATTGAGCATTCACACTTAGCCATGCCGTTTTATTATCTTAAAGAGTTTGATCTAAAATTTGAATTTGGTTTAGGTAATTTTATTCAGGTAAATGCGCAAGTTAACGAAGCTATGTTAAAGCAAGCCGCAAATTGGCTTGATTTAAAAGGTGATGAAAATTTATTGGATTTATTTTGTGGCATTGGTAATTTCTCATTAGTGCTGGCAAAACAAGCAAAATCTGTAATTGGCGTAGAAGGTGTAACTTCAGCGGTTGCAATGGCTGCTCAAAATGCGCAAACTAACTCTATTACCAATGCGCAGTTTCATTGCTTTGATTTAACGCAAAGCATACAGAGCGCCCCATGGTTTAGTAAAAACTTAGATGTACTTGTACTCGATCCATCTAGGACTGGTGCAATGGCTGTATTAGAGCAATTACCTTTAAAGCAGTTTAAAACTATTTTATATGTCTCTTGTGACCCTGTTACTTTAGCCCGTGACAGCGCAATTATTTCACAAGCTGGCTTTGATCTTAATAAAATTGGGCTAATGAATATGTTCCCTCATACAGGGCATATTGAAACTATGGCGTTATTTCAACGGAGGTAGAACGCATTATGGTAGCTACACGACAATCACATCAGCAAGATGAGACAACAGATTTTAGCACTCGGCTTTCATTTCTTGCCTTGTCTGAAGAAAAAACAGAGCTACTTACTAAAGCGCAAGCGCTCTGCGTAAAATGTGATAATGAAAGCAGGCAAACTACTGCAATCGAAATGGTTGAAATTTTAGCTGAGCTAAATCTCGACCCCGAATCGTTAGCTACTGCGTATTTAACCCCGTATTTTTTAAACGATTTAATATCACTTGAAACCATAGAAGAGCAGCTTGGTAGTAACATAGCCATGCTGTTAACTGGGGTTGCACAAATGGCCACTATTAGTACTTTATCTCATCAAGGTAAAGGTACTATGCAAGTTGATAATATTCGAAAAATGTTATTAACCATGGTCGAAGACGTGCGCGCCGTGGTCATTAAGCTTGCCGAGCAGGTATGTCATCTACGTAATGTAAAAAATGCGGATGAAGAAGACCGCGTTATTGCCGCTAAAGAAACTGCTGATATTTTTGCACCACTGGCAAACAGATTAGGAATAGGGCAATTAAAATGGGAACTGGAAGATTTATCGTTTAGATATTTGCACCCAGGTACCTATAAAAGCATAGCCAAACAACTTGACGACAAACGCCTTACGCGCGAAGCCTATATGGAAGATATGGTTGAACAAGTAAAAACCCGTTTAAGTGAAGCGGGCATTGAAGCCCAAGTTTATGGCCGCCCTAAGCACATTTACAGCATTTATAAAAAAATGCAGCAAAAAAACTACGAGTTTGATCAGCTTTTTGATATTCGTGCAATGCGTATCGTCGTTGAACGCCTGCAAGATTGTTATGGCGCGCTGGGCATTGTGCACACCAATTGGCGTCATCTTAATAAAGAGTTTGACGACTATGTAGCAACCCCAAAACAAAATGGCTATCAGTCAATTCATACCGTGGTATTTGGGCCTGAAGGTAAAACAGTAGAAATACAAATTCGTACTAGCGACATGCATCAAGATGCTGAGTTGGGTGTGGCTGCACACTGGATGTACAAAGAAGGTGCATTACCAGGGCGCGGCTCGGGTTATGAGCAAAAAATTAGCTGGCTACGTAAGTTACTCCAATGGCAAGAAGAAGTAGTTGATGGTGGCGATTTAGCAGAAGAGCTTAAAAACCAAGTAGTAGAAGACCGCGTATACATATTTACCCCAAGCGGCGATATTATTGATTTACCCCTTGGCGCTACACCGCTTGATTTTGCTTACTACATTCACTCAAATGTGGGGCATCGTTGTATTGGTGCAAAAATATTTGGCAAAATAGTGCCGTTTACGCATCAACTTACAACGGGGGATCAGGTAGAAATACTAACCCAAAAACAACCAAATCCAAGTCGTGATTGGTTAAACCCGTCATTAGGGTATATCAAGTCATCGCGCGCTAGAGCCAAAATTCATCACTGGTTTAAACAGCTAGACCGCGACAAAAATTTAAGTGCGGGGAAAGAAATTCTCGACAGCGAACTACAAAAGCTCAATTTAACATACAAAGATTTAGAGCCAGCAATCAAGCGTTTTAATTTTAAAGAGCTTGATGACTTAATGGTTGCAATTGGTGCGGGCGATGTACGCCTCAATCAAATGCTTAACTTTGTAAGTGATCGGACAGAAGATGAGCCAGTTATTCGTATTAAAGCACCTAGCAAAGTAACCGGTGATAAAAACGGCATAGTGGTTGATGGCGTTGGTAGCTTAATGAGCCATGTAGCCAAATGCTGTCGCCCTGTACCTGGCGATGAAATAATAGGTTATATAACGCAAGGTCGAGGAATAGGTGTTCATAAGGAAGACTGTGATTCGTTTAATAACTTAAAAAATCAGCATCCAGAGCGTGTTATTTCGGTAAGTTGGTCTGAAGATATCAACGGCTCGTACGCACTAAGTATTAAAATAGAAGCAACCGATCGTTCAGGGCTAATACGCGATATAAGCTCAGTACTTGCTAACGAAAAAGTAAATGTTTTAAACATGAACGTAAATACGGTTGAAGATAATCAGTTAGCTATATTTACGATGCAAATAGAAGTACATGACTTATCGGGTACTAACCGTGTTCTTTCTAAGTTACACCAAATTGAAGGTGTACACGATGCCAAGCGTGGTCATTAATCATGAATGATAATGCAGCGCTTACACAACTTCTTAGCATAATGAAAACACTGCGAGATCCCAAGGGCGGTTGCCCGTGGGATCTCAAACAAGATTTTAAATCTATTGTGCCGCATACACTAGAAGAAGCATACGAAGTTACCGACTGTATTGAGTCAGGCAACTTAGATGAGCTTAAAGGTGAATTGGGTGATTTGTTATTTCAAATTATTTTTTATGCGCAGCTTGCACAAGAGCAAAATCTATTTGATTTTAATGATGTAGTAGAGCAATTAAACGATAAGCTTACCCGTCGTCATCCGCATGTATTTGGCGATAAAAAAGAGCTAACAGATAAGCAGCTATCGCAGCAGTGGCAAACAATCAAAGCACAAGAACGCAGTGCTAGAGCGCAAACAGAATCACCTTCTTTTTGGCAAGATATTCCTGCCAATATGCCAAGTTTAAGTAAAGCTAAAAAAATTCAACAACGCGTGGCTTCCCTTGGTTTTGATTGGCCAACGTATCATGGTGCACTTGATAAAGTGAGCGAAGAAGTGCTTGAAGTAAAAGAAGCGATTGAGCAAGACCCGTCATCTGATCATACAGCGGAAGAACTCGGCGACTTACTTTTTGCCACTGTTAATGTTGTACGCCATGTTAAACGAGATCCTGAGCAACTGCTTCGTAGCGCAAATGACAAGTTTTCAGCGCGTTTTGAGAAGGTACACGCTTATTTGCACGCGCAAGGCAAAAGCTTAGATACAGCCACCTTTGAAGAAATGGACAGCGCATGGGATGCGATTAAAAAAGTAAAATAGGCTTAATGTTAAATAGTGCACATTTTTTGTGCGCGCATTAGCTAATTTTAGCTGGATTGATAAGCAGTGTTTTGGTACAATTTCGCCCCGTCTTGATGATATACCCTTAGGCTCTTCTTTGGGTGTTATATTCCTTTTAATTCCTGATATTCTAGGGTTCGCATGAGTACAAAATTTATCTTCGTTACTGGCGGAGTTGTTTCTTCGTTGGGTAAAGGTATTGCCGCAGCTTCACTGGCCGCTATTTTAGAAGCCCGTGGTTTAAATGTTACCATTTTAAAGCTGGATCCTTACATCAACGTTGACCCAGGCACAATGAGCCCAATTCAACACGGTGAAGTTTACGTTACAGAAGACGGCGCAGAAACTGACCTTGATTTAGGTCACTACGAGCGTTTTATTCGTACCAAAATGACTAGTCGTAATAACTTCACACAAGGCCGTGTATATGAAGACGTATTACGTCGTGAGCGCCGTGGTGAATACCTAGGCGCTACTATTCAGGTTATTCCACATATCACTAACGATATTAAGCAACGTGTATACGACGGTGCTGAAGGTTATGATATTGCTATTGTAGAAATTGGCGGCACTGTAGGTGATATAGAATCACAACCGTTTATTGAAGCAATTCGTCAGATGGGAACTGAAATTGGCCGCGAACGCGCGCTATTTATTCACTTAACGTTAGTGCCATTTTTAGGCCCTGCAGGTGAAGTTAAAACAAAACCAACTCAGCACTCTGTTAAAGAGTTACGCTCAGTAGGTATTCAGCCAGATATTCTTATTTGTCGTTCAGACCGTAAACTACCTAATAATGAGCGTGCAAAAATCTCATTATTCACAAACGTAGAAGAAAAAGCGGTTATTTCACTACCAGATGTAGACAGCATTTATAAAATTCCTGCGTTATTAAAAACGCAAGAATTAGATAACTTCGTATGTCGTCGTTTTCACTTAGATCCACCTGAAGCTGATTTAGCTGAGTGGGAACAGGTGCTTTACCAAGAGTCTAACCCAACGGGTGAAGTGACAATTGGTATGGTTGGTAAATACACTGAATTACCAGATGCGTACAAATCGGTTAACGAAGCATTAAAGCATGCGGGCCTTAAAAACCGTTTAACAATTAATATTCAATACGTAGATTCACAAGATTTAGAAAACAAAGGTGTTGAATTACTTTCACACTTAGATGCTATTTTAGTACCAGGTGGATTTGGCGGACGTGGTGTTGAGGGTAAAATCTTAGCGGCTAAATACGCACGTGAAAATAAAGTACCATACCTAGGTATTTGTTTAGGTATGCAAGTAGCATTAATTGAATATGCACGTAATGTTGCAGGTTTAACGGATGCAAACTCTACAGAGTTTAATGCAAATTCAGAAGCACCAGTAGTTGGCTTAATTACTGAATGGCTAGATGCTGAAGGTAATGTTGAAACACGTAGCGAAAAATCTGATTTAGGTGGCACTATGCGTTTAGGCGCACAAAAATGTCATTTAACGCCAGGTTCTAAAGTACGCGAAGTATATGGCAGCGACGAAATTGTTGAACGTCATCGTCATCGCTACGAAGTAAATAATAACTTTGTAGAAATACTTGAAAAAGCAGGCTTAAGCTTTACTGGTTTATCAGAAGATAAAAAACTGGTAGAAATTATCGAAAATAAAGATCACCCATGGTTTATTGCCGCGCAGTTCCACCCGGAATTCACGTCAACTCCTCGTGATGGTCATCCGTTGTTTGAAGGGTTTGTAGCAGCCGCGCATATCCACCAAAAAGCGAATTCGTAATTTTAAAAGCCGTGCATATTGCACGGCTTTTTTGTTTTAAGGGCTGACTAAGCTATATAAAACGTAGTAAAGTTAGCTGAACTCACCATTTTGGGAATATAGAGGAATCAAGATGTCAGAAATCGTAAAAGTAATCGGTCGCGAAATTATGGACTCGCGTGGTAACCCAACTGTTGAAGCAGACGTACATTTAGCAGATGGCTCTTGGGGTCGTGCAGCAGCACCTTCAGGCGCATCTACCGGTACTCGTGAAGCATTAGAGTTACGCGACGGTGATAAATCACGTTACTTAGGTAAAGGTGTATTAAAAGCAGTTGGTTATATCAATAACGAAATTGCTGATGCTTTAAAAGGCCAAAGTGCATTAGATCAAAGCGCTGTAGATAAAGTGATGCTAGATTTAGACGGTACCGAAAATAAAGAAAAATTAGGTGCAAACGCAATCTTAGCTGTATCACTAGCAACTGCGAAAGCAGCTGCACAGTCTAAAAAAGTTGAGCTTTATGAACATATCGCTGACTTAAACGGCACGCCAGGTGTTTACTCTATGCCACTTCCAATGATGAACATCATCAATGGTGGTGAACATGCAGATAACTCTGTAGATATTCAAGAATTCATGATCCAACCTGTTGGCGCTAAAAACTTCCGCGAAGGCCTACGTATGGGTGCTGAAGTATTCCATAGCCTTGCTAAAGTACTTAAAGCTGATGGTCATTCAACCGCGGTTGGCGATGAAGGTGGTTTTGCACCAAACCTTGCATCTAACGAAGCGGCTCTTGCTGCAATTAAAGTAGCTGTTGCAAACGCAGGTTACGAGCTAGGTAAAGATATTACTTTAGCGATGGATTGTGCTGCATCTGAGTTCTACGACAAAGAAGCAAATATCTACGACCTTAAGGGTGAAGGCAAAAAATTCACTTCTGAAGAATTTAACTTCTTCTTACAAGATCTTACTACTCGCTACCCAATCGTTTCTATTGAAGATGGTCTTGATGAGTCTGATTGGGATGGTTTTGCACATCAAACTAAATTAATGGGTGATAAAATCCAATTAGTAGGTGATGATTTATTTGTAACAAATACTAAGATTTTAAAACGTGGTATCGACAACGGTATTGCTAACTCAATCTTAATTAAGTTTAACCAAATCGGTTCTTTAACTGAAACTTTAGCTGCAATAAAAATGGCTAAAGATGCTGGTTTTACTGTTGTTATTTCTCACCGTTCGGGTGAAACTGAAGATTCAACAATTGCTGATTTAGCGGTTGGTACTGCTGCAGGTCAAATTAAAACAGGTTCATTGAGCCGTTCTGACCGTGTTGCAAAGTACAACCAATTGCTACGTATTGAAGAGCAATTAGGTGATAAAGCACCGTACAACGGTCTTAAAGAAGTTAAAGGTCAGTAATTCTATTTTATATAGAATCTAATTTTTAATTTTAGATGATAAAATCCTCGCATAAGCGGGGATTTTTTATGCCTGATACTTTTTCAAAGAGATGAGAATAAGTTGTAGCGTTAAGCTTGCTGGCGCGCACGCAGTGCGAAAAGAGGGTACTCACAAAATGGCTCAACAATTAATATTTTATAACACAGTTAAAGCTGAAACTGCTGCTTTAAAATATCACCTGTAAAACTGGTTTTTAAGTAAAAGCCACGGGGTAGGGTTTTAATTATTTGCCCATTTGGACCAATAGCATCAGTCACTATTTTACTATGAGCAGCTTTAGGGCGTATTTGCATCGCATCGCCTAAATGGCCTGATATTTCGTCGACTCTACCTAGCGCAATTAGCTCCATTTGCTCTTCCCAGTCGCGCTGTAATAAAGCGTCCTGTTCAGGTGAGGGTTGCCACAAAAAGCCGCTGCCGATGGTTCTATCAAACGGGGCAATATCACGTTCGCTTAAAATTGGCAGCCATAAAACATGATTTAGTTTTTTACGTACAGAGCTGGTATGCCAAGTCATTCCTGTAACGTTCATTAAAGGTGTAACCGATACAAACGTAGTTTCAAGTGGCCTACCTTTATAGGAAATAGGGAGTGTTTTTAGCTCAATTCCTAAATCTTCAAAATCCGGAAGTGGTTTTGAGCCCGCAGTAGCACCTAGTACGTATTCAATTAACTGACCAGTCCAACCTTTTTCGCGCAGTAAATCATCTGGCGTTTTAAAATTATACTTGTTAGCAAGCTGCCCTAGAGTTAATCCGGCAATATTATTAACGCGTTGCATTAAATCGTTAATTGAGTGTGGTTTTGTAGGTCGCATGTCATGCCAATTTTATTAAAATATGAATATTATAGAGGTTTAATAACTCACTAACTACGTTGAAATTACTTATGCGGAGAAACTGCATATGATAGTTTTTTGTTATTGAGCTACTTTTTATTGCGATTATAAATGTCAATTCAACGTAATCAGTATTCTTAATTTCGGTTGTATAAATATCATAGCCATGATAGCAAATAGGCTAAGCCGTGGATATCTCTAAAGTTGTGTGTTTTTTGCTCGCTTGTTGTTTGGGTTAATTTTGAGCATATTGAAATTAAGCTGCTTTACTTTAAGTTACTGACTCAGTTGGTTTTTTTAATGTTGTACATTCAGTTTTGATTAAGCAATTTAAAAGTTGTAAGGATAAATACAACTATATGAACATGTTTATCCACAGAATCTGTGGAGAAGCCAAGTTTTTAGATCTAATATTGTGGATTTGTTTGCAAAATGAGCGTGTTTTACAAAAGTTATGCACAAACTGTGAGTAACTAGAGGAAAACAAGAACCGCAATAGCCTTATTAAGTTATTTTCCAAATATTTACCCACTCTCCATTAATTTATCAATGTACTAAAAGCCCAAACTTAGCTTACTAATCGGGTTGGGTATAATAGTATTTGCCGTATTGCGGCTAATGTGGAACAATCATTAAAAATCGACTTACAAATGAGGCACTAAGGTGATTGATGCCGAAGGTTTTCGTGCCAATGTCGGAATTGTGATTTGCAATAATCAGGGACAGGTTTTTTGGGCCAGACGTTATGGTCAACACTCTTGGCAATTTCCCCAAGGTGGTGTTGATGATGGCGAAACTGCAGAACAAACCATGTACCGTGAATTACACGAAGAAGTAGGGTTGCGACCAGAAGATGTAGAAATAGTCGCAAGCTCAAAACATTGGTTACGCTATAAATTACCCAAACGATTAATCCGCCGAGACTCTAGTCCGGTGTGTATTGGGCAAAAACAAAAATGGTTTTTACTAAAATTACGCTGTAAAGACGAAGATGTAAATTTACTTAAAACCCATCATCCAGAGTTTGATGATTGGCGCTGGGTAAGTTATTGGTATCCTGTAAGACAGGTTGTATCGTTTAAACGGGATGTTTATCGACGTGTAATGAAAGAGTTTGCTCCTTTCGCCATGCCTTTTAATAAGAGAGAACAACATAAAGATCATTGGCGAAGTAAAAGGTAGTTAATTCAGAATAAAATAAAGGAGCAGGACATGCTGGCTACACTGAGATCTATTGCGGAGTCTGTATCGCGACAAGCGAATTTAGACAGCGCATTAGTGTGCTTTGTGCAAATGGTTAAAGATGCCATGAAAACCCAGTGCTGCTCCATTTATTTTGCAGATTACAGCCAGGACAATTTTGTACTTATGGCAACCGAAGGGCTAAACCCCGATGCGGTAGGTAAGTTTAGAATTGGTTTTACCGAAGGTTTAGTTGGCCTAGTAGCGCAACGCGAAGAACCTATTAATATTGCATTTGCTAAATCGCATCCTCGTTTTAAGCTCTCCCCCGAGGTAAATGAAGAAGGCTACAACGCTTTTTTATCTGTACCCGTTGTTCATCAAAAAAAAGTACTGGGCGTTATTGTTGTCCAACAAAAAATGGCACGTGTATTTAGCCAAGACGAAGAGTCGTTTTTAATAACGCTTTCTGCTCAACTTGCTTCACAGTTAGCGCATGCTGAAATTAAAGAAATACTACGCCAAGATGAGTCATCTCATCAAACGTCTGTTTTAAAAGGTGTATCGAGTGCGCCAGGAATAGGTATAGGACAAGCATTTGTTGTATTACCAAAACTTGATTTTAAATCTATTGAGCTTTTAAAAGACAGTGACGTCACTGAGCAGCGCCGTTTGTTTACTCAAGCTGTAGCTGCAACGCGAAAAGAATTTAATACCCTATCGATGACGCTAAGCGATTCTATTCCGCACGAAGCTCTTGCGGTATTTGATGTGTACCAACAACTGCTTGATGCTAAAAGTTTAGGGCATAATGTTGAAATGCAATTACAAGAAGGCTGGTGTGCTAAAAGCGCCCTAAAAATTGTAATAGAGCGTTTAATATCTCAATTTAATGCCATGCAAGACCCTTATATAAAAGAGCGTGCTGTTGACGTTAAAGACATTGGTCTTCGCGTATTACACCACCTTGTAAATACCGAGCACGCTGTTAAAAATTATCCGCCCAACACTATTTTAATTGCTAATACCTTAACGCCCGCCATGCTTGCTGAGGTGCCAAAAGGTCACTTAACAGGCGTTGTAAGCGTAAATGGCTCTGCAAATAGCCATGCTTCTATATTAACGCGTGCGATGGGGATCCCTGCCATTTGGGGTATAGAGGATTTACCTCTACTGCAGTTTAATGGCAAACCGATGATTTTAGATGCATTTGCTGGGCGTTTATATATATCGCCTTCACAAATGCTGATGGACGAATACACAGAGTTACAGCATCAAGATAACCTACTAAATAACCGCTTTTTAGCTGAGCAAGACTCAGAATCAATTACGCTTGACGGTGAACATGTTAGCTTATTATTAAACGCAGGCCTTGAGCTTAATACTGAGCAAAGTAGCGCGCATATTTGTGACGGTGTGGGGCTTTATCGAACCGAAGCGTGGTTTATGCAAAAGGGTCAGTTTCCTTCGCAATCAGAGCAAGAAAATTGGTACCGAGAAGTACTAACTAGCTATCATCCTAATCCTGTGGTTATGCGTACATTGGATATTGGGGGCGATAAGGTACTTGATTACTTTAATATTACCGAAGAAAACCCATTTTTAGGTTGGCGTGGTATTCGTATTAGCCTTGATCATCCAGAGTTATTTTTAGATCAACTAAAAGCGATGCTTAAAGCAAATATTGGTTTGGGTAATTTAAAAATAATGCTCCCTATGATCAGTGGCACTGAAGAAGTTGATGAGTCACTTGCGTTATTTGAACAGGCTTATTTTGAGTTAAGTGAAAAATACCCAGAGCAAACCATAGAAAGACCCGACATAGGAATAATGCTGGAAGTACCTTCAAGTGTATTTATGCTTCCAGAGTGGTCAAAAAAAGTCGATTTTTGCTCAGTAGGCAGTAACGATTTAACACAGTATTTATTAGCAGTAGATAGGGCTAACGCACGTGTAGCCGAACTTTTTAACCCTTATCACCCAGGTGTACTAAGAGTACTAAATAAAGTGGCGCACGAATGTGAGCAATATGAACTGCCATTTAGTTTGTGTGGTGAACTAGGCGGCGATCCTGAAGGGGCTATTTTACTTATTGCCATGGGTTACAGGCGCCTTAGTATGAACTTATCATCGCTTAATAAAGTGAAGTGGGTACTTAGGCGTTTAAATGTCAGTGACATGGAACAACTACTAAGTGAATGTTTAGCGCAATCCACTGCCAAACAAGTACTACGTTTAACGCGAAGCTTTATGCTAGAGCATAAATTAGGTGATTTGTTTTACACCCCAAAATAAGCTTGTACACCTAATTAATTGCAATACACAGATGCTATTAGTTTTATAATCCTTTAATATATAAACCTTAAAAGGGTATTTGAGATTACTATGTATGACTTAGGTTTGTTAGTCGCAAGCTGCGCACTACTAGGCTGTATTGTTGGGTTTTTAGCTGGGTTACTAGGCATTGGCGGCGGTTTAATTATCGTTCCAGTACTAAGCATTCTGCTACTCTCATTTAATGTAACGTCGGCTGATCATGTATTAGTAATTGCTATTGCAACCTCACTCGCTTCTATTTTATTTACTTCAACGTCTTCAGCGCTGGCTCATCATAAAAATGATAACGTGCCTTGGGCAATCGCCCCGTGGGTTATGTCGGGTGTGGCTTTAGGTGCACTTATTAGTGGCTTTGCAGCAAGTTTAATCCCTGAACAAATATTACGTACAGTGTTTGCTATAAGTGTTGTATTTATTGCAGCAAGAATGGTGCTCTCCGCGCGTAATAAACCGATGTCAGAAAAACCGTTGCCGGCTGGTCCTATTTTAGGGGGCGTTTCTGCAATAATGGGCGGGTTATCAGGTTTAATAGGGATTGGCGGCGGAGCTTTAATAGTACCGATGCTTAATTATTTTTCGGTTGATATAAAAAAAGCAATTGGCTGCGCGGCAGCGTGCGGAATTGTTATTGCATTATTTGGCTCTATTGGTTACATCAGCGCAGGCTGGCATGTTACCGATTTAGAGCATGGTTTTGCCGGGTTTGTTTATTTACCTGCATTATTTGGGATTGTTATTACCTCGTGGTTTGTTGCGCCCATTGGCGCCAAAGCAACTCACTATTTACCTGTTAATACAATTAAGAAAGTTTTCGCGGTGCTGCTTGTAGTTATCGCAATTAAAATGGTTTTTAGCTAAAGGTTTATTTTTTATGGCACTTGAGTTTCCTCAAATTGATCCAATTATTTTTTCTGTTGGACCGCTAAGCGTACGTTGGTATGGCTTAATGTACTTAATAGGTTTTGCATTTGCGATGTGGTTTGCTAATCGTCAAGCGTCAAAGCCAAATTCGGGTTGGACTAAAGACCAAGTAAGCGATTTACTGTTTTACGGCATGTTAGGGGTAATACTAGGTGGGCGTATTGGCTACGTATTGTTTTACCAGTTTAGTTATTTTATAGAAAACCCACTGTATTTATTTAGGATAGATCAGGGCGGTATGTCGTTCCATGGTGGAACACTTGGCGTTATAACCGCCGTCGCAATTTTTTCGTGGACGCGTAAAAAGTCACTGCTTCAAGTAGGCGACTTTGTTGCACCACTTGTTCCTGTAGGGCTTTTAGCAGGGCGTATTGGTAACTTTATAAACGGTGAGTTATGGGGCCGAGTTACCGACGTGCCATGGGCAATGGTATTTCCAACGGGCGGTCCGCTTGCGCGTCACCCATCGCAATTATACGAAGCATTTTTTGAAGGCTTAGTGCTGTTTTTAATCCTGCAATGGTTTATTAAAAAACCACGTCCAGCAGGCAGCGTAGCCGGTGTATTTTTATTAGGTTACGGCGTGTTTAGATTCTGTATTGAATATTTTCGCCAACCCGATGCACAACTAGGTTTATTTGCCGACTTTATTTCAATGGGACAAATACTTTCACTTCCTATGATAGTGGGTGGTTTAGGTTTATTAATTTGGGCATATAAGCAACCACAACACGTTAAAACAGCTAAGGCATAATAAGAAAAGCATGAAACAATATTTAAAATTATGTCAGCGTATTGTTGACGAAGGTCAGTGGGTCGAAAACAAACGTACAGGTACGCGTTGTTTAACCGTTATTAATGCCGATTTAGAATACGATGTGGCTAATAATAAGTTTCCAATGATCACGACGCGTAAAAGTTACTACAAAGCAGCGATTGCTGAGTTACTAGGGTATTTACGTGGTTACGACAGCGCTGAGCAGTTTCGTGAGATTGGCTGTAAAACGTGGGATGCTAACGCAAACGATAACAATGCATGGCTTAATAATCCTCACCGTAAAGGCGAGGACGATATGGGCCGTGTTTATGGCGTACAAGGCCGTGGTTGGCAACGACCAGATGGCTCAACGCTTGATCAGTTTTCCAAAGTTATTAATAACTTAAAAAATGGCATAGATGACCGTGGTGAAATAATCACGTTTTATAATCCAGGTGAGTTTGAGCTTGGTTGTTTGCGGCCGTGTATGCATACGCACACTTTTTCGCTACTTGGCGATACGCTATATTTAACGTCATACCAGCGAAGCTGTGATGTACCGCTTGGCCTTAATTTCAATCAAATTCAGTGTTTTGTGTTGCTTGCGTTAGTGGCTCAAATTACCGGCCACAAAGCGGGTAAGGCGTACCACAAAATTGCTAATGCACATATTTACGAAAACCAACTTGAACTGATGCGAGATGTGCAGTTAACGCGTGAGCCATTTGTATCACCTCAGTTAAAAATTAATCCAAAAATTAAATCATTAGAAGACATAGAAACGTGGGTAACACGAGACGACTTTGAAGTAACAGGCTATCAATGCCATGAAGCGATTCAATATCCATTTTCAGTATAATAAAAGATTAAGGAAAACATAAAATGAAAGCAGTGATCCCAGTAGCGGGCCTTGGTACTCGTATGTTACCAGCCACTAAAGCAATTCCTAAAGAAATGCTGCCAGTGGTAGACCGTCCTTTAATTCAATATGTAGTAAACGAAGCCGTTGCTGCAGGCATTAAAGAAATAGTGTTAGTAACTCACTCTAGTAAAAATTCAATCGAAAATCACTTCGATACGAGCTTTGAACTAGAAGCTACTTTAGAAAAGCGTGTAAAGCGGCAACTACTTGCCGAAGTGCAAGCAATCTGCCCTAAAGACGTAACCATTATTCACGTACGCCAAGGTGAAGCAAAAGGCTTAGGCCATGCTATTAGTTGTGCAGCGCCTATTATTGGTAACGAACCGTTTGTAGTTATTTTACCAGATGTAATTATTGACGATGTAGAGAGCGATCTTAAAAAAGATAACTTAGCAGAAATGATCGCTAATTTTGAGAAAACCAAGCACAGCCAAATTATGGTAGAACCAGTACCAATGGCGCAAGTGAACCAGTTTGGTGTGGTTGATTTAGGTGATGTTGACTTAAAGCAAGGTGAAAGCTCGCCAATTCTTAATATGGTAGAAAAGCCACCAGTAGATGAAGCTCCATCAAACTTAGCTGTAGTGGGCCGGTACGTATTAAGCGAAAATATCTGGCCTTTACTTGCAAAAACTCCGCAAGGTGCAGGCGACGAAATTCAATTAACTGACGCAATTGCGATGTTAATGGAACATGAAAAAGTAGATGCGTACGCTATAAAAGGCCGTAGCCACGATTGTGGAAGTAAAATTGGTTACTTAAAAGCAACTATTGAATTTGCACTTCGTCGCGATGAGTTTGCCGATGAATTAAAATCATTTATTAAAAAACTGATTTAACAGTTAACGTAAAACATGAAAGGCGCCGATATCGGCGCCTTTTTTATGAGTTTTATTAGGATAAAAATAAGAAAAGGAATAGCTCTAAAATAAAAGTTTTTAAGTCATTACAGACATATTGTTATTTATGTTGTAAGGTTTATGTTAATTAATTTTTTATGAAATAATATTCTCAAGGAAGATGTTGAGTATGAATATAGTGCTTTACGAAGCACTGATAGCCATACTAAGAGCTAAGTTTTATAGCTCACAGCTAAATAAAGTTAAACGCTTTCTTGTGAGAATGTTTAACTGAAATGTAGTCTAAAAATACTGCTTTCAGGACAACTAATACATGTGTATATACGAAAAAAATTACACTAGGCTTTTACTCTGCTCGCTAATGCTTTTATTTAGCACTGCATGTAGTGTTACGCCAAAAATTAAAACCATTGATGAGCAACCTCAAAGTAACTCGCCTGATTACGTATCGATTACAGCCCTTGAACTTGCACAGCTAAAAGATGCTGCAATGCAGTGGCAACAAGCACGCGAAGGCATAGAGCGAATTTTAAGGTTAGAAAAAGAAATAACTTACCTCGTAAATCATATTGATATTATAAACAGCAAAGCTATTGCGCAGTCTAATCAAGGTTATAGCAGCAAGTTTGTAAGTTCACCACGAAACACGCGCAATGTTAAATCGCAGCAACAAGTTAAACAACACTACAGTAATAAAAAACAAGCGGTAAAATTAAATACACCTAAACATGTATTTGCTTTGCAAGTAGCTTCGGTTGACTCAGAGCAAAGAGTGATTAAAGCATGGCAAGAGCTAAATACTAAAGCTGCGCCGTTGTTTAGAGATAAAATATTGACTAATGTAGAAACCGTAAAAATAAACGGCAAAATTTTTTACAGGTTAAAGCTTGGCTCTTATAAAAATTTTAAAAATGCCAAAGCAGACTGTGGCGTATTCAAGCTGTATAAACTCGATTGTATAGTAAGTAACTACACCGATAAGCCTGTAAAGCTGTAGTTAAAACAAAAGTAAGCTTAAAATCTGTTTATCCTTAATATACGACCTTCATAATTCAATACGTTTAGAGGGGGATATATAAACTCCTAAAATAACGTCATTTGAGGGAAGGTAATAATTTTAAAATCCATGATGCTAGCTGCTGTACTTATTTTATTAGTATGTAATTCATCTCAAAAAATTAAAACGAATCACATAACTGCGCAATTTATTCTTATTAAAAGTCTGATTTAGGCTAGCAGGAAATTTCTGCAGACAAGTTTCAAAGCTCTTAACAAAATAGAATAGCCACCTAAGCCTGAAAGTAAATTAATGCAATGAGCCAAAATTTAAAATGATTAAATAAGGTTCAGAATCGTCGTGTTAATGATGCTATGGACAATAACAAAAGCATATTAAAAAACCACTCTGCATTATTTACTTTGCAAATTATCGCCTTAAAAATACATTGCAAAATAAAACAGTCGAATTAAAAGAGAAAACATCAAAGAATTATGCCACTACACTCATCCACTTAGATAAATGTAGAAACCGTAAGGATTAATAGCATAACTTTTTATCGATTAAAGTTAGGTATTTATATCAACATAAATGGATGTAAAAAGTGACTATTTAGCTCTAATAAAGTAGCAAGTAGCATAAGCTGTTAGCTATTACGTTCAATAACCTTACAGTTAGCGTCCTTTAGGCATAATTATTGCTTTAACCCTTGTATATTTTAAAGAGGATGGCAACTATGCGCCTGTTATTGCCCATATTATTTGTAAATCTAGCGGCTTGTAGTTTAATACCTCAGCCTGAGCCGAGTATCAGTACTAATGCTCCTAAAGCAGCTATGGCACCTTATACAGTAAACGACTACGTTAATAATTTAACAGCCCAGCTTAATAGCCTTCAAAGGCCGCTCAGCAGAAATGCGCGCATTGGTGTAAGTAGTTTTTTTCTTGCAGATAAGATCGACTCAAAACTAATGTCAGAGCAAGGTGCCGGTTTAAGCCAACAAATACAAGAAAGCCTCTTAACTCAAATGACTCTTTTGGGCTATAACATTGTTGAGTATAGACTGGGGAATAACTTAAACTTATTAGAAAATGCCGACAGTATACTTAGTCGTGATTTAAATAAATTGCGCGATCGTCAGAATATTGACTTGATTATTACTGGTACGGTAACCCGTCAGCAACACGCTTATATTGTAAATGCACGCTTGATAAATATTAACAATAAACAAATCTTGTCTGCAGGCAGTACAGAGATCCCAATTAATGTAATGTGGGGTAATGAAAAAATACAGCAACGCGACGGTTATTTATACCGCAGCGAATATTAACCAGGAGCACAAAATGAGAAATCTATTAATTACCCTCTGCTTACCTTTGGGCTTTGGCTGTTCGCATATACTAAACGGTATGAATACAGGTGCAAATGAAGCCTCGGTTCGAAGTGATAACCAAACAGCACAATCGACAAACTATCAACGCAGAGTTGCAGAACCAGTATCGAATGATAATTTATTTCAATCGAAGCTAGTTCTACAAAATAGTCGTGCAAAATCAACTCCACCAATGCGAAAAAACATCAACCATTATGTACGCGGAATAATGCAAGACATGGTTGAGAACCTACAATATGTAAACGCAAAAACCCCATTAGCCGTTTCAAGCTTTGTATTTTTAGATGATGACTACAGTGATAGTAGTTTACTGGGAAATCAAATAGCTGAAAGCTTCATGCATGAGCTACATAACTTTGGTATACCTGTTGTTGACTTTAAAACAACCGACTACATGCGTGTAACCCCAGAAGGGGACTTTGTATTAAGCCGCGATTATTTAGAGCTAAACCAAAATCAAAACTTTAAATATGTACTCGCTGGCACATTAGTGAGTAGCCAAGGAGGAGTTCTTGTTAATGCACGTGTTATTGGGCTTCAAAGTAAAGCCGTAGTAGGTACTGCACAAGGTTTTATCCCACAGTCAGTTGTTGATGCACTTAATAGTAATTACCGCACTGATGGAATAATGCTGAAACAAGCGAGCAAGTGAGGCTAATTATGTCGTATAAACTAAATGCTACCGTTGGATTTATTACTTTCATTGGATTAACAGGCTGCTCAATGATACAAAATAATGAGCATAACGAAGATACTGATTCGCGAACCGACTACACTGTGAACGGTAGTTATAATGAGCTTAATGCTGTTTATAACACTCAAGTAATACAATCACAAAGTGAATACGACTCGTCTCAGCAATTTACACCACTTAAGCACCATAAAACGCTTGTTAATTATGTAGAGCAAATGGCACTTGATTTGGTTGATACGCTTGAATTTGAAAGTGATACCGACACCAATATTAATATTGCCGTTACTACCTTGGTTGATCTTGATTCATCGCTTACTAAAAGTAATCAATTGGGTAATCAAATATCTGAGACGTTAATTCATCAGTTACAAAAGTTTGGTTATGGCGTGGTTGATTTTAAAACAACCCAAACAATAGATGTAAATAGCCGTGGTGATTTTGCTTTTTCGCGCGATATTGAAAAGCTTAGCGAAGAGCAAATGGCGAGCCATGTATTGGCGGGTACATTAATTTATCGCAGTGATGCTGTCGTTGTAAATACACGTGTAATTAACGCGCATACAAAAAAAATCGTCGCTAGTAGCCGAAAACTAATCCCAATTTATGTACTAAATAAAGAAGATATATACTTATCAAGCAATTAAGTTCAGTTGTTGCTTGATATAAAAAACCAGATGCCGTTATAATTCACACTTCTAAGCACACAGCTTATTTGTGGCCTCTTAGTTAAATGGATATAACGGCCCCCTCCTAAGGGGCAGTTGCAAGTTCGATTCTTGCAGGGGCTACCAATTAAATCAATAACTTACATTTATTTTTCCTTCTTATTTAATTTCTGTGTAGCACATGTGTAGCATGGCGAGTTATTTATATAATGGATAATCTTCAACTCATATAATTGTATGGACTCTATGTTTGCACTAATATCACCTACCGTAGATTTATTTTAATCAATAAAAATTAAGGCTCTACTATGGATAGTTCAGTTAAAAATAAAGCATTAGAGAAAATCGAAAAGTTTTTTTTAAAGTTAGCTAATAGAGCTAGACAAAAACTAGAATCTTCATCAAATTTAAAATTAGTTGATTTAACTCCTACTGACTCTGCTGAAGATTGCGATACATATTTTGAGGCAATTGATCAGGGGATGAAAAACCCAAATGTTAAAAATATAGCTCTAACAGGGCCATATGGTTCAGGTAAAAGTAGCATAATAAAATCATATGAAAAGCAAAGTTTAGGCATCTACAGACTATTAAATATTTCTCTAGCCTCGTTCAAAGATGAGGCTAGAGAGCTCTCTAAGGCACAAAAAGAAGAGCAAGATAGGTCGATTGAAAGAAGCATTATTCAACAAATGTTCTATGGTGCAGATTCAAGTAAATTAATTCATTCTCGTTTTAAACGCATCAAAACTATGCAATCAGGCACAGCCGCTTTCATCTCTCTTACATATTTTATTTGGTTCATCAGTTCTATTTTTTTATTTTCAATTGATATTAGTAATTTACTTTTTTATTCAGAATTTTTCTCTTTAGAAGTGCTCTGTTTAATTTATGTGGCAGCTATACCTACTCTGCTTTTTTATGACTTTTTAAAGCTCAAAAGTGGTTTTTCATTTAAAAAGCTTTCATTAAAAAATCTAGAATTAGAAACTAGTGAAGTTACGGAAAATTCAATTCTGAACCGTTATTTAGATGAAATAATATATTTTTTCCAAGTTTCTAAATACAACTTAGTAGTAATCGAAGACTTAGACAGATTCGGAAGCCCAGAGATCTTTGTTAAATTAAGAGAAATAAATAAACTTATAAATGATAATGATAAAACAACTGGAGAAATAAAGTTTCTATACGCACTCAGAGACGACATGTTTGTCCATAAAAATAGGGCTAAATTTTTTGATTTGATAATACCAGTTATACCGATAGTGAATTCAAAAAATTCGTTAGATAAAATTTTAAATACTCGTTTGAATAAGATAGATTCAAATGTTTATAAAGATATAAAAGGTTCAAGATTTCTTCGCGATGCATCTAATTATTTAGACGATATGAGGTTAATTCATAATATTTTTAATGAATTCGAAATTTATTATAAATTATTAAAGATTGATAATGATAATTCTATAAAGTTATTTTCACTTATTATATTTAAAAATATGTACCCAAATGATTTTGAGTTATTACATCATGGTGAAGGTTTTTTCAAAACGTTATGTAATAAAAAAAATGAACTAATTAAAGATAGAAAAAAAGATGTTAATTTAAAAATTATTGATTTAGATGCTCGTATTAAGGAGATAGAAGCTGAAGAGTTAGTAAGTTATGAAGAATTGATTTCAATATATTTGAAAGAATTATCTAAAGAAAATAACAATGCTTATGCATATCAAAAAAGTAATCAAATTAGACACTTTTCATCAATAACAAGTGTTGAAGAGTTCTTAAGCTTATTCGGTAACAGACAGACTTTATACACACACAATAGTTCCACTTACTTCAGTGTTCGATTTTCAGATTTTGAAACAAAATTAGCATTTAAAAACTCTTTTGAAGAAAGAAAGCTCAGTATTGAAAATAAAGGAAATAGGAAAAGAAGTATTTTACACAATGAAATTAGTGAGTTAAGAAACTTATCTTCCCAAATAAATCAATTTAAATTGTCTGAGTTACTCAAGGATCAGCCTAAGATATTTGATGAACATCTATATAAAAATGAAAAGCTAAGCAACTTAGGTCTATTAAGATACTTGGTGTTTGAAGGACATCTTGATGAAAGTTATTACTTATATATTTCTAAATTTTATGAAGGGCGAAAAACACTTAGTGACCATACATTTATAATGGCAATCAGAAGCTACAGTTTAGTAGACTCATTTCATCAGATAGATAATCCAAGAGAAGTTTGTTCAGAGCTTAGAGAAGAAGACTTTTCAACACAATATGTTTTAAATATAAACCTTATCGACTACTTAGTTAAAAGTAACTCACTAGGTGAATTAAAACTAGTTTTTGGTTATATAAGCGAACATTTAGATCAGACTGAAACCTTTTTTAAAAGTTATTTTACCAAAGGGCTTTATGTTAAAAGCTTTTTAAATGGCTTTTCAAAATCCAACCCAGCCTATCTAATTGATGCATTAGATAGAGAACTATCCATTGACCATATTATAAACGTATTTGAATATGTAGATAAAAGCTTTATACCCTCTAATATGAATGTCGACAATCGATTGACAGAGTTTTTGAATGAAAACCTAGCTTTAGTAATTGATTCACAAATTAGTGATTCTATAGATATGGAGATAATCAATTTACTCGGTGTGAAGGTCTCAGACATTTCTGGCTTGAGCGGCCATAAATCTTGGTTTGATTTCGTAAAAGAAAATGCTTGTTATAGAATTACAGCAAGTAATTTGGCATATATTTTAACAGGCAGTTGTGATTTTAATGAGCTTAATCTTATTAATTACACAGCGATTAGAAATTCACCTATTTCAAGTGTAAAAGAGTACATAGAAAATAATATTACTGACTACTATGAGCAGATAATACTCCCCCATTTTGATATAAATAAAAATGAATCAGAAGAAAGTGTTTTAAACCTATTAGAAAACTCCAACCTGCTTGATGATCACAAATTTCAATTAATAGACTCTTTGAATTTTGAAATAGTAGATATAACAAACACCCTTGAGTCTTATTGGGAAAAATTAGCACTAAATTTAAAAATAACACCATCTTGGAGTAATATTCATCAGCTTCTGGTAAACAGGATTTTTGATGAAAATGAGTTGATAAAGCTTTTAGATTCAAATTTCTTTGTTAATGGGCTTAATCAGGCAAGCTGGAATGATAATTTGAATGAAGAGGAAGCCGATGAAATTATAGATATGGTATTTTGGGCAGAACAATTATCTGATAATAGCTACAAGTTGTTAATATCTAATTTCCCATCACAAAAAACAGAGTTCCCAACAAACCTATCAGAATCAAAACTAAAGATTCTTGTTGAATCAAAAGCTGTTTCATTCAATGTTGATACTTATGAATTTATCGAAGATTATTCGTTTATAACCATGTTTGTAATTAACAACATTGATACTTTCATGGAGCTTATAGAAGGAATTCATATTAGTAACGATCTTATAACTAGTTTATTAAAAGCCAAAGTAGCAATTAAGTATAAAATCGATTTGCTTTATGAGTTGAGCGTATTTGATGAGGATGATAAAGATCTGGCGATAGAGATTGCTGAATTAATTTTTACAGGTAACTGCAAAGTAGATCAAATTAATCCTGAGATTTTAACGTGGGTAACTTACGGGAGTCGAAGTATTGAAACCTCGTTAAGTCTAATCTGCATGCTTTTTGATAGGTGGGACGAAGATGAGGTTTTTGACATTCTGAATAATTTGGATGAACCTTATTGTAATATAAGCTTATATGGAAAAATGCCAAAGATTGGAAATACAGCACTTGATAAAGAACTTGCGCAGTTATTGGATTCTGAAAATTATATCTCTAGTTTTAAGATAGAGGATAGTGGCGTTAGAATTCATACCAAGCAGCATAAATAATTTTTAAAAAAATGATTAGTACAGTTATTTACAGAACTCCAAGTAAGATCTTTCTTGCCATTCTGGCAAGAAGATAGCTAAAGGTTATTTTAGAAGTTGAGTAGGGTATTTGAACCACCTAAAGCTCGTGTTTTAGCTTTAGGTTGTCTGTACAAGCATCAAAACAATGCTTTGAGTATGACTTGGTAGCTAAAGCTCATAATAGGGCTTTAGTTACTTAAAATAATTTTATTAAGCTTTTTCTACCCTCCATGAATAGTGCCTTGTGATTATAGCTTTACCTGCGAACCACAAGCCTTTTACTTTGAGTATGAGTTCACCATCGTAATAGCTTTGTAAGCACTCGCCAGTCTCTTCAACGATGTTTAAATCGTAATGTAATTTGATAGGTCTATCTTTTTGTTTTGTATGTAAACCGCCCATAGCGAGTATGTAGCCTTTCCAATCACTATTATCAGCAGCAAAGCGAGCTTGTTCTAATAGGCTATCTTTTTTATCATTAAACATAGAGCGCAAACGTCTTAATTCGCGCCATACAGAAACGCTAGCGCCGCCAATTTGTTGAAATTGGCGAATACACCAACACGATGCCCACGCATCAATACGTTGTGCTACAAGTAGCGAATCGTTACCGAATTTATCTTCGCCTACACCTTCACCATCTATATTTTTCGCTATGTATTTTAAAATATAGCCAGTTGCAGAGCCTTTGTTTGGGTCAATTTGTTTAAAGTCACAACGGTTTTCCGCTGCGCCTTTTTCGTCACCATCAACTTCTAACGCATAATGGCGAATAATTGCTTTTAAAGCATTTAGCTTTTCGCTCTCAATAAAAAACAGCATATGCCAATGCGGTGTGCCGTCATGTTGTGGCTCTGCTACGCGAAAGCCATAAGGCGCTATATTTTGACGTTTAAACTCTGCACGGGCTTTTTGCCATTGGTGGTTTAAATAGCTATTGGCTTCATCAGGCATAAAGCCTTCCCACTTAGGGTTAGCAGCTCCCGACTTTGAAAAAGCACGATGATATTTAGAAGGGCAGGTAACCGTAATAAAAAGTGCTTCATGACCTAGCTCTTTCGCTAGGTCTTCAAAACCTCTTGCTCTACATAGTAATTCATCTTTTCGTATTTTAGGGTTTGATACATTGAGGTCTGATATTTCTTTTAACGAGTAGCGTTGCCCTTGTTCGTTAAGTATGTAAGTTGAACTAAGCAGTTCGTCATTTCGTTGGCGCTGAGTAATGCGGTTTTGAGTTGTTATATTGCTCGCATAAATTTCTCTTTTTCTGTTCACAAAGTTTAAATGCAGTGCAGCTTTTTCGTTTGCTTGAGTAATAAGTTTACGAAACTTTCGCAGCCACCAACGGTTATCTATATAGCGTTTTATACAGCCTGATATTTTTATGTTGTTTTTAGGCTCTATAGGCGAAACACCAAACTTAATTGCGTAGTTTGATAAAAAATCAAAAAGGGCTTTTCGCTTAGCATCAGCGAATTCGCTATCAATTCCGGTTTTAGTAGAGCGAATAGCAGCGGATTTTTCGCTTTTGGTTTCGCTATCAATTATTTCATTACTACGAAACTCATGCGAAACGGTTCGCTCTAGTTCGCTATCATTTCGCTGTTTGTTTTTAGCTTGATAGTAAAGAAAGTTAACTTTTTCGGGGTTTATAGCAATTTGGCGGCAATATTTTGCACACTCTTTCGCTATGTTATTAATGTCATCATCAAAGCAAAAAAATAGGTGAGCGAGTTTTTTAGGTAAGAGTTTATAAAGCTTATTCGTGGTATCTAAAACATGACGGTTGCGCTCAAAGTTATTAGATTTATTAAAAGCATCAGCTAAAATTGTACTTTTAATTTTATTGGAAAATGGCGCTAATCTTTTAGTTAAAAACGCCGCATCGTACCCATCAACTAATGCTAAATACGGCGTTAAAATATCGTCTTGTTCATTAATCGCTTTTGCAATTAATGTTTCTCTAAAAGTACTCATTGGCTATTTAGGGTTAGCGTAAGCAAACACAAAACCACGACCTTTTTTGGTCAAAAAGTAATGTTCATATTTAACGCCAAAATGATAAATTATTTCACTTGTTACGAGTGCTTCGTTAACTAGTTTACCAAGTGTTCGCGTATCAAATTTAAATGGTTGCCCATGCTTACTAACATAGCTATGTAGTCCGTTCATTTGTCGATATGAATAACCAATCTCACGGCAAATTTCGAAATACGTATTTTCTAACGATAACCAAATTAGTAGTCGAGTTTGCTCTTTAGTTAACTTAGGCATGATCACCCCCGTTAGGGTTTTGACCTAAATGCTCTAAGCGACAAAAGTTATTTAACCAGTTATCTAAATCATCTTTTAAATAACGTACAGTACGACCAATTTTAATAAATGGTGGGGCAGGGGTTCTATTAGTGCGATTGCCTTCCATACGTGATTGACGTAAGAAGGAGCGACTCATACCGATATACTCGGCAGTTTCTATTTCTGATAATGCGCGTTTGTTTGTGGTGGTTGGCATAAGTGCCTCCTGAGTTATTAACGTTTCAGGAGGTGTTTTACAATGCAGATTTTTTTAAATGAGCTTATCGATGAGTTGGATGAGCTTATCGATGATTTTTAGTTACTATTTTTTGATAAATAGTTTCTTTTTTACTTTTGACACTCTATTAGCAAAAGCATCATAGCTAATCGGCAATCTTGGTTTTCCACTTCTGTCTTTCCATTTGATATGGCTAACTGTTATTTCTGTTAGTAAGTTATATTTATCAAATACTCTATAGTCTTTATTATCATCGAGCTCATATTCAAGGTTGCGCCAATAAAGTTTAGCTGTAAGTGCTGGCTCTGCGCTTATAAGCCTGACTAGCAACTCATGAAAATCATCAGTACGGGTTTCAGAAGTTTGAATATCTTTTGTGATTGGTGAAATAGCTTCAGTTACTTCTGCAATCTCTTGTGTTTTACCAATACCAGCTTTTAGTAAGTCCTCATGTAAAATACAAATATCGGCTAGCTCAAAGTTAATTCCCTCTGAGTAGAATTGTACCTTCGGTATTCTGGCATCAAATTCTTTTTCATATTCGTTTGGTTTAGATTGCTCTGCACCTAATGCTTTAAAGGTATTAGTCATCGCATTTTTAAACGAATGGAGTGTGTGCTCTTGCTCTTTTGGAAACAGCTTTGCAGGAATTCTGTCCCAACTAATATTGCTGGGCTGCTTTGGTTGCCATGTATGTAAAAAGGCATTAGGTGTTTTTGATTCAAAAGGATAGTCATAATTTGCGCTAACTATCTTATCTTTGTTCAGTAACCAGAAGTATTTACAGTTAGTTTTATGCTTTGAGAGGAGTGTTAGCTGATCCTTCTGAGCGATACTTGCAAAGCCACTATAATTGACAGAGGCATATCCAATAAAGCCGTTACCCTTAGCCCAGCCACCGATAATGAATTTATTATCAGCGAGTCTAAAAGCTAAATCGAGCTTTGAGTTTTCAACTAAATAAAGCACATCACTAAAAGATAAATCGAACCGCTTTTCTAGTTCATCTAATCGGTAATATTCTTTTTCAATCATTAATTAATTCCATTTTCATACAGATTAAAGCCGCTTTAAAGTATCAGAAATACATTAAGTGATCATTAACTTAGCTAAGTTTATTCGTTTTATTATTTATCTATATTTTGTATTAGAATTTAAAAATTAACATTTGGCTTTATAGGGATTGTCATTTACCCTAGTAAGCCGATTACGTTGATTAACAAGTTGTTGCGATTTTGGTCGGTGTGCAATAAAGGATTTAATATAACCAATAAGAATTAGGAGTAGTACGTGGTTAGAATTATTATGATTATATCTGTTTTAGTTTTATCAGGCTGTGCGAGCCAGAGGCCAGATATATCTCAAGAGGAATGGAAACTTAGAGAGTTTAAAGGGCAATCAAAAGAACAGGTAATTGCAGCAGCGAGAGAAGTTATTCGATTATCAGACCCTAGCGATGTTAAGTTTGAAAATACAATAGATGGCTTTAATGCTACCCGTATATCAATAGGATATTATGTCATAAAGACTGATTTAGATGCATATGCATTTAATTTTGTAGCACAAGAAAAAGACGGAGTAACACGTTCTCGGCTCGAAATAGAGGAGACTGAGTTAGGTCAAAGTTTACTTACTTTAGGATTACCTGTTGGAACCACAGGCAAACCGAATTATTCTTATATATACGATCTTTTTTATTCTAGAGTTGATTACCTATTAGACATAAAACAAGAATGGCATAAATGTGATGTTGCTGTAAGTAGGGTTTCGGCTAAGTTTGGGCTGCCGAATGACCCTGAGAAATTAGGAATGGCATCTCTTTGTGGTAAGTTTTCAGATGACGAATCACCTAATTCAGCATCAAAAAAAGTAGAGTTATTCTAAATACGATAACAAAAATATTTCTATATAACATTTAGCTAGCATGGTTATTTATTGAAATAACTATCCAATCAAATTAACCGCTGCTGCTTTATGTTCTGGCGCTAAGTGTGCATACCTTAGCGTCATTTTTAAGTCACTATGACCTAAAAGCTCACGTACTGTATTTAAATCAACACTTGCCATTACTAGCTTACTTGCAAAGTGGTGGCGTAAGTCATGAAATCTAAAATCGGTAATGCTTGCATCTTCCAACAAAGCCGCCCAATCATATCTAAAATCTAGTATTCGTTGCTGATTATTATCTTTAAACACATAGCCAACATTCCCCGATAGTTTTTGCCAATCACTCAAAACATTAAATGCTTGAGTATTTAAAGGTATGTGGCGAGTATTGCCTGATTTAGCATTTTGAAAATCAACAGTGAGTACTTTGTTTTCTAGGTTAATATCATTCCAATTCAGCGATAGAATTTCGCCCTTGCGCATACCTGTATTTATAGCAAGTATAACGATAGTCGTTAGATGTTTAATATCGAATTTAGCAAGGCTTTCACGTAAACGAGATTCTTCATCTTTTGATAAATAGCGAACTTTTGCGTTATCTACAGTTTGAGCCTTAACTTTCTGTAAATCGTGGCTATCAATTACTTCCCATTCAACAGCGCGACTCAAACAGCCTTTAATTAAATTTATTTGGCGGTTTGTAGTTGCTGGTTTTATTCCATCAGCCAAACGTTTATTACGCCATTTTTCGACTTCCCATGCTGTAATAGCCGATAACTGAAAATCCATAAATTTGCTAAATGCTGACAGGAATGCTTTTTTTGTTTTATCTGCTGTTTTGGGGTTACGAGATAAAAGCCAAGGAAAGTATTTCTCATCTAAAAAGATTTGTAAGGTAGATAGCTTTGATTCTTTAGTTTTAATACGGTCTTGCTTTTTGACTTCGTGAACATTAATCCCTTGGGTTACTTCAGCGATTTTATTTTTAGCTAAGTCTCTAGCTTGTGCTGGAGTAATTTGCCCATCATAACCTAAGTGATAATTTACTTGATTACCCTTGTGCCTATAAAACAAGAAGTAGGATATAGCTCCAATACTCGAAATGCGCGCATGGAAACCTGTGACTTCTGTATCATTTAATCGTTTATCTGCTGGCGTTAAGCTTTTAATACTCGACAATGTTATTTTTGCTTTGATTGGCATGCGGCTTTTCCTGTGTAGCACATATGTAGCAGGTGCATTGTGCCGCAAAGAACAAGGAAGAACAATGGTGTATTGTTTTTGTATTTTTTAACTATTACAAAACAATAGGTTAAGTTGGTTTTTTGTTTTTGCTTGTTCATTGGGGTTTATATGAATACATTAAGAAAATGCACTCCTAAGGGGCAGTTGCAAGTTCGATTCTTGCAGGGGCTACCAATTAAATCAATAAGTTATATTTTAACCTCCCTCCCTTATACTTTGTGTATAGCGTATATGTAGTAGTGTTGCACTTTTTAATTAAAGGCGTTTAAAGCTTCTTGCCCGCATTTTTCACGCTCTGTAATCATGGCTTCAAAGTCAGCTTGAATTTGTGCTAGAACAGTTGGTGGGTTAAGTCGTTTGATTCTTTTAAATTGAATACTTTCTTCTTCATCATAGGCGAGTATTGCTAAAGTAATTTTTTCGCGTTCGATACCATTTGAAAATATTCCTTCGGTATCTAATTGTATGAGCACTTTCTCCATGGTTGTAAGCCATTGATGCCAATTATCCATTGCTTCTATATCTGATTGAAACAAATCAATGCTGTTTTCTAGTTTTTGACACTCTAGAGTTGTTTCATCAAAGTATTCGGAATAATCCTCAAGCGTAGGGTAGTCTTCTGGATTCCATTTAGCCATGTAAAAACTACTTACATCATTGTCGTACTCTTCTTTAAATACTTTTTTTAAATCCGATAAGGTATTAAACATTGGAAGTAATGAGTAGCTGCCTGTGTGGTAAAAACCCATTACATAAAGATCGTTACCATATTTTTGAATGATGTCTTTAAATGCTTTTTTGGTATCTTGATAAAGTGTTTTTTCGAAGTTTTTAGTATCTAACATGAGGTCATTATTTCTTTTATTATTACAGAAATTTATATGAAAAAGAGAGCGATTAAAACTCACTCTACTAAAATAAAATAACCAGAGCTATTATATGACTCTGGTTATTGTAAGTTAATATTAACCATCACTCGTAATTGTATTGATTAACTCACTCAGTACCGCTTCGGCCTTACTTGTTTCTACTTGGCAAGTACCGGCATTTAAGTGGCCACCACCATTATATTTTAAGCACAGCTCGCCAACATTGGTGTTCGAACTGCGGTTAGTGATAGATTTACCAACGGCATACACTACGTTTTGCTTTTTAAGGCCCCACATTTTATGAATCGAGATATTGCAGTCGGGGTACATTGCATAAATAACAAATCGATTTGTGGCGTAAATAGTTTCTTCTTGGGTTAAATCAAGGATCACTAAGTTTTTATGCACGGTAGCGCATTGAGAAATTTGCTCTTTTGCTTTTTCGTTATGCTCGTTATATAAAGCAACACGCTCGGCTACATCTTCCATTTTTAGAATGTCTTGTATGCTCTGATCTTTACACGCATCAATCAGTTTCATCATTAATTGGTAATTTGAAATTTTAAACTCGCGAAAACGGCCAAGTCCTGTACGCGCATCCATAATAAAGTTCATTAATACCCAATCGGTTGGGTTTAATATTTCGTCTTTTGAAAACTGAGCAGCATCGCCTTTATCTACCGCGTCCATCATTTCAACAGAAATATTTGGAAGTTTTTCAGCGCCGCCATAATAGTCATAAACTACGCGAGCTGCTGATGGGGCTTCTGGATCAATAATATGATTTTTTATGTCGCTTGAGTTACGAACGGTTTCGCTAAGGTGATGATCGAATGCGATGTGACAACCTGCAACGTAGGGGAGGTTGGTCGTAATGTCGTTTTCGGTAATGTCTATTTTGCCATCTTGCATGTCTTTTGGATGAACAAATAAAATATCGTCAATTAGGTCTAAGTCTTTAAGCAATACGGCACAAACTAAGCCATCAAAATCGCTGCGAGTGACTAGTCTAAATTTATTATTGGGCATAGCTATTCCATCTTTTTAATTGAATTATCAATTAAGTGTAACAGCTAAATTTTTTTTTGAGAGGTCAGCTTAAAAAAATTATAAAAAAAAGCCAAAACGTTAGTTTTGGCTTTTACTTAGTAAGTTTGTATGTGTAGTAAATAGGTTATGCGCCTGGACCACATTCCATACATGAATTTACAATGTCTGGGCCAAATTTAAGTTTGGCATTTAAGTCGCGAAGGGCGGTACGTAACCCTTCTTCAATTACTGGGTGGTAAAATGGCATATCAAGCATTTCTGGTACGGTCATTTTGTTTTGTACAGCCCATGCTAATAAGTGAGCGATGTGTTCGGCTTGTGGGCCAATAAACTCAGCACCTAAAAATAAGCCTGTGCCTTGCTCCGCATATACACGCATATGACCTTTGTTTTTAAGCATTACTCGGCTACGGCCTTGGTTTTCAAAGCTGACTTCGCCTACTTCAAAACAACCGCATGGGCCTAAACGGTCGGTAATTTTCTTGTAGCTTTCGCCTACCATTGCTATTTGTGGGTCGCTAAATACAGCTGCAATTTTAGCTCTGCGCAGACCTATACGCACATCTGGGAAGCGCCCGGCATTTTGACCTGCAATAGCACCTTGGTCTGATGCTTCGTGTAACAATGGGAGCATGTTACTCGCATCGCCTGCTATAAATATGTTCGATTCACCACACTGCATTGTATGTGTGTCTGCGTGCGGTACGCCGCGTTCATCAAGTTCAATGCCGGTGTTTTCAAGGCCTAGTTTATCTACGTTAGGTACTCGGCCTGTGGCTGCAAGTACGTAGTCAAACTGTTCGGTGTGTTTTTCACCTTGTTTGTCGGTGTAAGTTAGCTGTGCTTTGTCGCCAACTTGCATCATGTCAGATACGTTTGAGTCGGTATCTACAAAAAATTCTTCAGCAAAAACAGTATTTGCATAGTCTTTTACTACTGGATCTGTAAGTGGGCCAATTGCGCCGCCTACACCAAATAGTTTTACATTTACGCCTAGACGGCTAAGTGCTTGGCCAATTTCAAGACCTATTACACCAGGGCCAAATACAGCGACTGATTCTGGTAGGTCATCCCAATCAAATACGTCGTCGTTTATAATAAGTTTGTCGCCAAAGTTATTAAATACGCCAGGGTACGAAGGGCGTGAACCGGTGGCAATTACAAAGCGTTTTGCTGTAATAATTGTGTGGTCGTCTATTTGTATGCGGTTTGTGTCTAAAAATTTAGCGTAACCACGAATTTTATCACCATCTGGTAATTCATCTACGGCTTCTACTACGAATCCTGCAAAACGATCTCGTTCACTTTTAACGCGTGCCATAACTGCTTTGCCATCAATGATAGGTTTTGAGCTATGAACACCAAATGCAGGTGCCATTTCAATTGCGTGTGCAGCTTCAGCGGCTGCAATCAATAACTTGCTTGGCATACAACCAACACGTGCACATGTGGTGCCGTATGGGCCTGATTCGATCATTAATACATTTTGTGTGAACTGTTTAGCATTACGATAAGCACTTAAACCAGCAGTGCCTGCGCCTATAACAACAACATCGGTTTGCAATTCTTTCATAGTATTTTTTCCTCTAATAAATAGGGGCATAAAAGCCCCTATTTTTTACCTACTAACGTTAGGTATTTAATTTACTTATTAATTAAGCAAAGTATTTTTCTAAGTCGTCTGAACCACCGATGTGTTTACCACCAATGAAAATTTGTGGAACAGTGTCACGACCAGATACAGCTTTTAGACTTGTTAGTGATGCGCCTGCACCCATAACAATCTCTTCATATGCGAAGCCTTTTTCTGCAAGAAGCTCTTTTGCTTTTTTACAGAAAGGACAGCCAGGTTTAGTAAAGATGCTTACTGGTTCTGGTTTAGCTTGCTTAGGGTTGATGTAATCAAGCATTGTGTCTGCGTCAGATACTTCAAACGGGTCACCTGGTAAATCTGGTTCGATGAACATTTTGTCAATCACGCCATCTTTAACAAGCATAGAGTATCTCCAGCTGCGCTTACCAAAGCCTAGGTCGTTCTTGTCTACTAACATGCCCATGCCGTCAGTAAATTCGCCGTTGCCGTCTGGTAATAAAGTAATGTTTTGCGCTTCTTGATGTTCAGCCCATGCGTTCATTACAAAGGTATCGTTTACTGATAAACATACAATTTCGTCAACGCCGTTTTGCTTAAGTACGCCTGCTAATTCGTTGTAACGTGGTAAGTGAGTTGATGAACATGTTGGTGTGAATGCACCTGGTAGTGAAAACACTACAACAGTTTTACCTTTAAAAATGTCATCTGTTGTTACTGATTTCCAATCGTTATTTTGACGAGTTGCAAATGTAACACTTGGGATTGTTTGACCTTCGATATTGTTTAACATAATTTTTGTTCCTCTTGATTTGTTGATAGCCATTATGGTGAATAATTAAATATAGTTCCAATCGTTTGTTTGTATTAAACTGATAGTTATAAACTATCACGTAGAGCTGAATATGAACTTAAAAGATTTTGAATATGTAAAAGCAATAGCGCAATATAAACATTTTCGCAAAGCTGCCGATGCATGTTTTGTTAGTCAGCCTACATTAAGTGGCCAAGTAAAAAAACTCGAAAATGAGCTTGGCGTTACTTTGTTTGATCGCTCAACCAAGCAAGTTACCTTAACAGCAAAAGGTGAACGTTTGTTGACGCAAATAGAGATTATTTTAGAACAAACGCAAATACTCAAAGAACTTGCTGCTACTTCTAACGAGCCTCTACAAGGTAAATTAACTATTGGTATTATTCCTACCATTGCGCCTTACTTGTTGCCTGCGTTATTAACATCGATGAAAGCGGCCTTTATTGATAGCCAGTTTTCGTTTATTGAGATGCAAACAGCAACAATTTTAGAAGCTTTAAACAAGGGGGAACTCGACTTTGCTATTTTAGCCGATGTGCCAGAGCTTATTAATTACCATACGGTTGCTTTATACAAAGAAGATTTTTTAGTGGCGGTATCACACGATAACGCGCTGTCTAAGCATAAAAAAGTAGCGCTGAGCGATCTTCAAGGATGCAGCCTATTAATGTTAAGTGATGGCCATTGCTTTAAAGATCAAGCCCAAAAGTTTTGTTTTTCTGCAGGAGTCGATGTATCTAACCAGTATAAAGGTAATAGTTTAGAAACATTATTAGCGTTAGTGGCTATGGATGACGGTATTACATTTGTACCAAAGTTGGCATGTACCGACCGTGTAGGGATTGATTACTTGCCTATATTCCCTAATCAGCAGCGTAATGTGGTGTTTGCATGCAGAAAGCATTATCCGCATTTATCTGGTGTAGAACAATTGGGCGAGTGGTTATCGGCTCACCCTAATTTAAAAGCTAAATTGAGTAAAAAACTCTAAAGATCTTGGCTGATTATTTCTACTACATCGTTAATTTGCACGCCAGGTAGCGGTTTGTCATCAATACTGACTGCTACTGCGGTTTGCTGATAAAGCTGCTCTACGCGAATTTTATTAAGCGTGGTGATGGTGTGCGGCATAATATTACCTGCCGCGTCGGTTAAATAGTTATGGTGCGCAATGCTTAGCATTTGGCCTTTTTTTAACCCATGAGCTTTACCCAAGTTAATAACGATTTTGCTATTTTCCATATGCATTATTTTACCTTGAGTAGGTAAACACGCCATGGCTGCTTGAATGTCATAACTTACTGCTTGGTTGATATCGGTTATGCTTTGCCCATAAGGTGATTGCCAAAACCTATCACTATTAACATCAACTATGGTTGTTTTTTCAAATGGCCAAATTGCTTGAGTATGGTAACTATTTTGCCAAAGTTGCTCATAGGTAGTGCCATCAAACAGTGCAAACTCAATGTTGTAACTGCGCTCATACGCCTCGTCTTGCCAAAATGCATAATCGTTATTGAGTTTGTCGCTAGTTGAAAGGCTGGTTATTTGGCTAAGCAGAACATATTGAGCGTTACTGCGCGAAGATATTTCTTCTAATTGAGCGTTTGAATAGTCGTGCTGCTGCGAAAAGTATTTATCAACGCTTATTGCATTATTATAGTAAGCAATAGGCACTGCGCTCATTTTTGATTTTTGTAGAGAGGTAAAAATATTTTTGCTAATCGCTTTGCTTACGTCAAATATTTGACCCATTTTGGCGTGTTCACGATGAACAAGTTGGCTTTGTGTAACGGCCACAAACTTATTAAAACTATTTTGTGGGCATTGCTCTGTTTGAGAAAAAATATCGAGTCGTAATGTAACGGCAAATTTATTGTCGTATTTATTTTCGCTGACTAGTTCAATTTTTTGAATTTCGCCGTGGCTGCTAATTTTTAGCTGATCTTGCATTAACACGCCATCTACCAGGGTTTGTACAGAGCTAACCCGTGCGCCAGAGAACACTAACGCTTGTGTAATCGCATCTTTTATAGCGGCAGATTTAGCTGCGCTCGTATCACCATTTTGAACGTTCGCATGACCCGTTGATTCATACCACTGTGCTTTAGTAAAAGGGGAGAAGGTTAATAATGCCGTTACACTTAATCCTGCAAATGCCAATGATAAAAACGACTTCATACTTTTACTCCAATTAAACGTTAGCTATTAACTAGGTACAGCAAGGACTGTACCAATGTTATTTGGTAATTATTAGTAATGCTATAAATGGCATTAAACGTGCATATGTACTGCTAATTACTATACAAGGGCTAGATGCTATGCGAGCAATTTCATTACTTATTACACTTGGGTGTTTAACCTTAGGCGGTTGTAGCAGCGTTTTTGATAAGCATGTTGAATATAAATATGTAGAGCCAAATAATTACCCCGTTTTAAAAGCGATAGGGTATGCACCTATTAGCCTGCAAAAAGGCGCTAACCTGTCACAAAAGCAACTTATGGCAATTAAGGCTTCTAAGCTTGAGGCTTACCGCGAGCTTACTGAGCAAGTATATGGGCAAAAAATTACCGCAGGAACAACGGTGGAAGGTTCAATTGCTCAAGACGATTACTTAGAAAGTAAAGTGCAGGGGCTTATTAAAGGTGCACAAATAATTAAAACTTACGCGGTAGATGACACTTACGTGACCGAGCTTGAGCTTAATATGAAGCGTGTGCACGATTTATACATAGGTGAAGTAAAACCACGCGAAGTTAAAAAAGTAACTTATTACTAGGGCGTGTTGATCTTTGGTGGGTGAATTTACAGCAGTATATTTGGTTTTTAGGCAAGGCGGAGCCTATTTAGTGTGGTTATTCCCGATGAATAGGCGATAACGTAGTATAAATACCAAACATGCGCTGCCCTTTGGGTTCTTTCTAAGGACGATCAACTCTTTGTTGCTCGGTTTTTACTTAGCCCACTAGGTTACAAACCTCGCGCCGCGATTTAATCGCCCCTAGATTGAACAAATCTCAATCCACAAAGGTCAACACGCCCTAATGATTAAAAAAGTTATTCAAAATATCTCATCCTCTTATATTGAGTGCTATGCTGTTGTTAGGATTAATTTTTAAGCAGATTGCGTAGTGCTCAACAGATGTATTTTATTGCCACTTATATTAACAGTGGCTCTGTAAATGGCGTTTAAGCCAACTCATTTAAATCCTAAATTATTTATATGGTGCAAAGCCAATTTGCGCTACCTATTACTGTTTTTTGTACTCTCTAGTGGTGTGCTTGCAAGCCGACTAACTATTCAATTTAATACCTTTATTGAGCTGATGGGTCAAAAATATGGACCTGCGCGAGCGGCTGTTGCACGTAACTGGCAAAGTATGTTGGTACAAACTCAAAACAAACCAGAGCAACAACAAATTCTTATTGTTAATGATTTTTTTGCGCGTAATTTACGCTACCAAACTGATATTTTGCTATGGAAACAAAACGATTATTGGGCAACCCCTTTAGAAACGTTAGGCAGAGGCTTAGGTGATTGTGAAGATTACGCAATAGCAAAGTATATAAGCTTGAGAGCCCTAGGGGTGAGTGACGACAAGTTACGCCTTATTTATGTAAAAGCAAAAATTGCGGGCACTAACAAAACGCAAGCACATATGGTGTTAGGTTATTTTGCTACACCAAACGATCAGCCACTTATTTTAGACAGTTTAATAACAAAGGTTTTACCTGCTGCAAAACGTGTAGATTTAAGCCCTGTTTTTAGCTTTAACAGCCAAGGTTTATGGGCTAATAATTCAACCAAAAGTGTAGCCAGCCCAACAGCAAGACTTTCACGCTGGCGTAAAATTTTGGAGCAGACAACCAAAGAAGGAGTTATGTGGTAATGGCATCATTTTCCTTATCTAAGTATCTTAAAAAACGAAAAATAACACTCAGGCAAGAGCTGTGGATTGCATTATTAATTGTTATTTTTGTAGGCTTTATAAGTAGTGTTTTAATTAGCACTAATTCGGCTAAAAGTTATTTTTCGACCCAGCTGTACTTAAAAAATGTAGATAACGCCAGTTCACTCGCGTTAATGATCAGCCAATTAGACAAGGACCCCGTTGAGCTTGAGTTATTAGTATCGGCCACATTTGATACCGGTCACTATAAGCGAATAGAACTACAAAACCCTAATGGTGAGGTGATTGTTAAACGCACGTTTACCGATGAACTCGAAGCGACGGCTCCGCAGTGGTTTAGAGCAATGTATGGATTAAATGTACAGCCAGGGGTTGGGCAAGTAAATGATGGTTGGCAGCAGTTTGGTACTTTGTTTATAGAAAGTCATAGTCAATATGCTGAGCAAGCCTTATGGGAAAGTGCGCTTAAACTATTTTTTAGTTTTTTAATTGTCGCTTTTTTTGCTTGTATAGTTAGTGCTTACTTTTTAAGTAGGATATTAAAACCACTAGATGATGTTGTGTATCAGGCTAATGCATTTGGTGAAAAACGTTTTATTAAATCGAGCGTTCCGCGCACATTTGAGTTTGCACGTTTAGTGCAATCAATGAACCAATTATCTACCCGTTTTAGCCGTATTATTAAAGAAGATAATAAACGTTTAGAAGAGCTTAGATTTAAATCGCAACACGATGAGCTAACTGGTTTAGCAAATAGAGAATACTTTGGTGCAACGCTTGAGGCTCACTTACAAAAATCGAAAGATCATGCCCATGGTGCCTTGTTTTTATTTAGGGTTGTTAACCTCGATCGCGTAAGTGAGGAAGTGGGACGAGTAGAAATGGTTAACTTTCTACGTCGATTTTCACAGATGTTGGTTAGCTTCTTAGAGAGCAATCAAGAACACTTTTCTGAAAATTACATTGCACGTATTTCTCACAGCGATTTTACCGTTTTATTTAGTGATATTGATGATATTCAAGCAATCAGTGAACGTATTTTATTGATGCATCAATCGTTTGTTGAAGAGTATAAAAACGTTAAGCTAGCGATACCTCACAGCTGTACTTATATTCAAAAAGACGACACGCGATTTGATGTATTAAAGCGCGCGGATGAACTTTTAAAATCATCGGGTAAACAATCTGATGTACAAGCAAAAGTAGCTCAAATCAAGCAAGAAAGTGAGCTGTTTGATAATGCAACTAGCTGGAAAAATGCCATAGAAGAGGCACTCAACAATAATAATTTAGAAATAAATACTTACCCAGTAACGAGCTTTACAGGGCAGGTAATGCAAAATCAATTAGGGTTGAGCCTAAAGCTTGGTGGGCAAGTATACCGTGCTAGTTACTACTACCAGTGGGCTAACCGATTAAAGTTATTAGCGCGTTTAGATTGGGGTTTAATTAAGGCGTTGGTGGCTCATTATAGTATTGAGCCACCAAGTGAACTGATTTCGGTTGAATTATCTGCTCAGACGCTACTTGATGATGCTGCACTTGCTTCGATTCTTACGTACCTTTCGGCGTTTCCTGATTTAGCCTCTAAAATTTGTTTTGATATTCGTGAAAGTATTGCCGTTAGCGAAATTGAGATATTTAAAGATTTTTGTGAGCAGGCTCGATGTATGGGCGCTAAGGTAGCATTAAAACGTGTGGGCCCTGAATTTACTAAAATTAATAAAATTCAGGAATTTGGTCTTGAAATGATTAAGGTTGATAGCGTTTACGGACACAATATTAGTTACAGCCTAGATAACCAAACATTTCTGCGAGGAGTGTGCACGTTAGCGCATTCTATTGGCATTAAAGTGGTGGCTCAAGGTGTAACAAGCCAAGATGATATAGATACGCTTATTAACTTAGGTTTTGATGGGGTTATTAAAGAGTAAGTAATAGGCATTAACTGTGCGGTTAATGCCCTTTTACAACTAACATTAATTGAATTCGGTCGCGAACTTTTAGCTTATTAAATATAGAGCTCATATGCTCTTTAATTGTGCGTTCTGTAATATTTAAAGATTCTGCAGCTTGCTTATTAGTTGCACCTGTTACAACAATATCAACTACTTGACGTTCTCGCTTTGTGAGTACATCAAGCTCGCATGTGCTCGCATATTTAAACGGTGTATTTGATAAAGCTCCTACTAAGTTAGATAGTAATTGCCCTGGTAACCATATTCCGCCGGTACAAATTGTCTCAAGTACTTGTTCAATAATTACTTTAGTAGCGAGTGCTTCTACGTACCCCCTAGCTCCTGCTTCAAGCGCACTTCTTAGTTGATTTATTTCTAGTTCGTTAGTCATAACTATAACCAGTAAACGTTGCTGAGAATACTTTTTAACAAGCTCAAGCCAATTAGGTGTGCCGGCTAAAACCCAAATAATACTTGATGCCGTGACTCTGTGTGGTTCTTTTGTGAATATCAAACAACCAGGAAACGCTGTATGCCAGTGTTTCGATTCAAATTCAGGCTGTGTAATAAAAATACTTTGGCGCATTACTTCTCCATTTATAAAATGTTTTAACGCTCTGTCATTGCTTGCGATGTAGCTCTAAGAACCGGTTTTAAAATATACTCAAGTACGGTTTTTTTACCGGTAATAATATCCACTTGAGTGGTCATTCCTGGAATAATAGTCAGCTCTTTTGAAAAATTATTTTTGGTGGTTTTTAGCTGCACCAAATAAAAGGTATTCTCGCGGTCATCTGTAATTGTATCGGCACTTATATGTAATACTTCGGCTTCAAGGCCACCATATACGGCAAAGTCGTAGGCACTAAATTTTATCATTGCAGATTGCCCAGGGCGTAAAAATGCAATGTCTTTAGGCGGGATTTTTGCCTCTACTACAAGTTGATCGTCAAGCGGGACAATTTCCATAACATCACTACCTGGCTGTAAAATACCGCCAACAGTATTAACTAATAATCGTTGTACAGTGCCTTTAACAGGAGAGCGTATTTCAGTTTGAGTTACTTTATCGGCTAAGCCAGATTCAGTTTCTTTAATTGAATCTAGTCGCAGTAGCGCTTCGGAGAGTTCATTGTTCCAGCGGTTAATCATAACGAGCTCAACTTCGGTTACCTTATTTTTAGCTTCGTTAATGGCCGAAAGACTCCTATTTATAACTGCTTTGGTTCTGTTTATCTCGCCGTTTAAATCAACTATTTGACGCTCTAAACGAATAATATCTATATCCGAAATAGCACCGGTGCGTAACAATGGGCGGGTCACTTTAAGCTCCCTGTTTGTTAAGCGTAGCGCGCTGGTATGCTGCTGAAGTGCCGCTTTTGCTTCAATATAATCTTGGTGTCGCTGCTCTAGTTGGCGTTTGTGTATACTTACCTGTTGCTCCAACTCTTGGCTGTTACTCAAATAAAGAGAGCGTTCGTGTTGAACCACCTGAGGTGCATTTTTTATAACATCTTCGTTAAATACGAGCTCCTTTTTTTGAGTGAGCGCTCTGAGCCTCGCAACTTTTGCACTTAACGATTCAACCTTGGATTGATTTTCTCTAAAGCTAGAAATAAAGCGGGTAGGGTCTATTTTAATGAGTACATCCCCCTCGTTTACTATTTGGCCTTCTCGGACATTTATTTTTTCGACCATACCGCCGTCATAAGATTGAATAAGCTGTAATTTATTAGAGGGAATAACACGGCCCTCGCCACGAGCAACTTCATCCAAATTAGCAAAGCCAGACCACACAATAAGGCATATAAACGTTAAACAAATTAGATAAAGTAGTAACCTAGCGCTTGCTGGTTCCTGCTGCATTTTTTCCCACTGTGCATCTACTACCCAGTCTTGAGTATTTGGCGGTGAAATCCATCCTTTAAATAGTTTATTAAATACGGATGGCTTACCTTGTTTTCTTGCTTCTATTGCTTTGCTAACAGATTCAAAAGAGCGTTGTTCAAGTGGTTTTTTGTTATCACTCATGAGGCTTGCTCCACGGTTTTATTATTTAACGCCGCAATTACTTTTTGTTTTGGTCCATCAGCAACTACTTTTCCGTTATCTAAAACTATAATACGGTCAACAAGCTCGAGTAATGATGAGCGATGAGTCACTACAATTAGGGTTTTATCTTTAGAATAATTTTTTAAATTGTTAATAATTTTACTTTCACTATTGTGATCTAGCGATGAAGTTGGCTCATCTAGTAATAGTATTGGTGGGTCGTTAATTATGGCTCTTGCCATACCTACAGCTTGGCGTTGCCCTCCTGATAATTGGCGGCCTTGCTCGCCTACTTGTAGATCAAATCCGTCTGGGTGCGAATTAATTAAATCAAATAATTGGCTTCGCTCACAGGCTTCAATAATTTGCTCGTCTTTGGCATGCCAAGCGCTTATCGTAAGGTTGTCTTTTAAGGTCCCATAAAACAGGGCAACGGTTTGCGGTACATAACCAATATTATGGCGAAGCTCTGCAGGGTCAATTTGATGTATATCGTTATTGTCCATCAAAATTGCTCCTGAACAGGGTTCATATAGCCCTAAGATAAGCTTTTCTAATGTACTTTTACCTGAGCCATTACGTCCTAAAATTGCGACTTTTTCACCAGCTTTAATTTTAAAGCTAACGCCGTTGAGTGCATTATGAGATTCGTCAGAGTATTTAAAACATACATCTTTAAATTCTATATCGCCCTTTAAAATAGGGTGGCTTAACCAATGCTTACCAGGTGGGCGCTCGACCTCTTTTTCCATAATCTCATTTAGTGACTGCATTGCTATTGCGGCATGATGATATTGCGCTAAAACAGCGGCTGACTGCCCAATAGGGCCCATAGCACGAGATGATAATAAGTAGGCTGCAATTAATCCGCCTTGAGTTAGCTCACCTTCAATAACGAGGTGTACGCCTATTATCATTATTATCACGCCTACACATTGCTGTATCCACGATGCTGTATTTGATATAGAGCTAGAAACGAGTCGACTTTGTGCGTTTACTTGCGCAATGTAAATGGTCGACTTTTCCCATACAGATTGTGTTTTACACTCTGAGTGAAAGCTTTTTACATCTTCAATGCTGGTTAAACTTTCTACTAATACTGCATTTCGCATTGAGCTTGCTTTCATTGTTTGCTCTGAAAGGGCTTCAAGTTTGCGGTGTGCGGCTATAGCGTAAGCTAATAATATAAGTGCGCCCGCTATAATGGGTAAACTTAGAGGTACGCCAATAATGGCGATAACAATTAAATATAAAACTACGAATGGTAAGTCGACTAATGCGACAAGCGTTATGGAGCTAAAAAAGTTACGTACAGCTTCAAATGATTGAATATTGCTAGCAAAGGAGCCAGCTGATGATGGACGGTTTTTTAGTTTCATACCTAATACCCGCTCCATAATTACAGCCGATACTTTTACATCTATTCTGCTTGCAGCAAGCTCTACAAAATAGCCTCTTACTAAGCGTAAAACAAAGTCAGCAGTGAGTGCTATCAAAATACCAATGGCAAGTACCCAAAGGGTTTCTGTTGCATGGTTGGGCACTACGCGGTCATATACATTCATTACAAATAAAGGCATGGCAACCGACAAAAAGCCCAACGCAATAGCTGAAATGATTACGTCTTTATAAAGTGAGCGGCACTCTTTAATTACTCCCCAAAACCATCCGTCTTTTGATAGTTTTTCAAGTACAGGTGTTCGCTCATCAAATGCAAATTCTGGTTGTGCATAAATAATTAAACCAACACTGTTGCCTGCTAATTCATCAATGCTTTGTTCGATAACTGATTCGGTAAGCTCTGGATAAATTACACTCACCAACTGCTTATCGTAATCAATAGAATTAATAACACAGGCTTGATTGTCTTTTAAAATTAAGATGGCAGGTAGCAGTGCTGTATTAATTTTTTGTAGTGGCTTATTAACTACTTTCGATTTAAAGCCAATGCGCTTAGCTGCGCGCGAAAAACCTGATGGAGTAAGATTTCCATCAGTTAGAGGAAGTCCATTTAATAGTGCTTCTCTTGAAAACTCTTTATCATGATGGCGACATAAAACTGCTAGGCAGTCAACGAGTATGCCACCGTGATCAAGTACATCGTTTAATTCCATAAACCATCCAATGTTATGTAGAACTGCATGCGGTTGTTACTACTAAACCTAAACTCGAGAAATAAATTTAGCTTAAATATTTCAAGCCGAGTTTAGGGTCTGTTGATCTTTCAGGTTAAATTTGCAGCAGTCTGTTTGGTATTTAGGCAAGGCAGAGCCTATGCAGTGTGGTTATTCCCCATAAATGGGTGATAACGTAGCATTAATGCCAAACAGGCGCTGCCCAAAGGGTTCTTCCTAGGGGCTATTTACTCTTTGTTGCTCGGTTTTTACTTAGCCCACTAGGTTACAAATCTCGCGCCGCGATTAAACAGCCCCTAGTTTGAACAAATTTTAATCCGCAAAGATCAACAGACCCTAGTTATTTACATAACGTTAATTGACTTAGCTATCAGTAATTACAGCTTCGATACGTCGATTCGCAGCATTTGCTCTTACTGATATTTCGTTTACTCGAGGTTGATCAATACCGTACCCGAACGATTTAACACGTTTTGGTTTTATATCGAATTGTTTAATTAGAATTTCAGCAACGGCAAACGCACGTTTTTCAGATAGTTTGCGGTTATATGTTCGATCTCCATCTAGAGAAGCATGACCTTGTATTTCAACCTGCTTATTTGGGTTTTCTTTTAAAAAATCTGCAAGCCGACTAATTTCTTGAATATATTGAGACCTTACATCGCTTGAGTCAGCAGAAAAAGGGATACCAATCTCTATATTCGAGGTTGATGCGCTATAAATTGTACAGCCAGATAAATCAACATTAGTTGACAGCGGCGTACTCGGACAAGTGTCTTGCTCGTTTGGTACGCCGTCACCATCATCATCTAAAAAGCTACTTTGTGTAGTGTCGGTTTCCAACGGTATATCTAAGTACCTTGGCATAGCGGTTACACTCATGTAGGCATTATCTTGCTTCGCTTTTTTTTGTAGAAATGCCTTGCGGCTAAAGGTGGTTGCTACATCGTAACTCGGACAAATATTTTGTGCGTTATGCACAATAGGATCGTCAGTTAGCTCTTTTAATGTAGGGTATTTACCTGACATTACGTCAAGTGCTGGCAATAATTTCCCCATTTCTTTTAGCATAGTTAAAATTGCTGATTGGCGGTCGTATAGCGCAACTATGTATGAACGTGTTGATTGGAACGATTCGTTTTCGGCATCAAGTACGTCTAGTAGAGTTCGTTGGCCTATATCAAATTGATCTTTATATGCAATTTTAACTTTAGTTGATGATTCGCGGTGTTGATTAAGCGCTGGCAACTTTTGCTCTAGTATAGTGACGTTGTAGTAGGCAATTTGCAGACTTTGACGAATATCAATACAGGCTTGATCTCGTTGATATTTTGCAATGTTTATATCTTGATAAGCTTGTTCTAAATTAGCGCTATCAAGACCACCGTTATACAAGTTATAACTAATATCTATGCCGACTCGCGCTTCTGTTCTGGTTTCATTTTGACCAAGCTCATCTCTATCTTGGCTACCGTAGCGGGCAGATAAATCTACGTTAGGATGAAAGGCCGCTTTTTGTGCTTTGGCGTTCGCCTTTTGCGCTTCAATATTATACAAAGAGGCATAAAATGAAGGGCTGTTTTTGTAGGCGACGTCTAGCGCTTGGTTAACCGAAATTGGTATATTGTTTTCATCAAGGTCAGCTTGCTTTATATCGTTCATAGGTAGCTCACCTACAACTCTTAGGTAGCGAGCGCTTACATCATGTAAATTTGAGTACTCCGTTAATACATTAGATTGCGCTAGAGATAAACGGCCACTAATTTGTTCTAGGTCTGCTGCGCGCGCTACACCGGCGCTTACGCTTTGCTCTATTTGTTGGTATACAGACTCGTGCTCTTGTAAATTAGCTTCTGCAAGTTGTACTAACTCTTTGAATTTTTGTACGTCAAGTAGTGCAATCGAGGCTTCAAGTGCTGTTTGTTCTGTTTGAGAAATAAGCTCAAAGTACCTAATAAGTTGAATACGTTTAAAACGGTCAACTGTATTAGATGTTCTAAAACCGTCATAAAGCATTTGAGTAACGCTTAATTCGGCTGTATTACGGTTATATTCTTCTTCAATACCGTAATTTCTTCTTTCATATCCTGCACTTGCTGATACATCAACACTTGGTAAATAACCTGAACGGGCAGCATCCACTCCATAAATAGAAGATTTAAAAGCATGCCATGCTTCTTGTACTTCAGGATTGTTTTCAATCGCTTTACTTGAGACGTATGTAAGTGGCATTGCTGATTGTTCGTTTGCATGCACGTAGTTTGATAAAGTTACGGCTGTAATCATTAATCCGATTACCATAGTTCCTTGGTGCTTTTTAAAAGTATTTTTTGTAATCATTTCGGCCTCTTATACTTAGTTCAGACTGCAAATACTTAATTAATATCTAGTAAAGGAATACTATTTTTGCAACTAATCATTTTGATTAGCATAAAAAATTTCTACCACTTTCTCGTCGATTTTTATTTTTTCTCCTAAACCTGTACTTGGGTACAGTATCTGTATGTTTTTTTTGTTCTACCTTTAATTTATAAGATTGTTATTTTAAAAAGTTTGAGGGTACCTAAATGGAAGCAAATCAACTGTTAGTTATTGATATTCAGGGTTCTGCTGGTGTTGTGTTGGATGATGGTTCAATACGGGCATTAAACATTGGTGACATTATTACCGTAGGTGATTTAGTTGTGACAGCGATAAAGTCATCTTTACAACTAGATGTACAAGGTGAAACCTTATCTATACCCGCAAACCAAAAAGTAAAAATAACCCCAGATCTACTAGCTAAAGAAGCAAGAGACTCTAGCGAAACAACCGTTTTTGACGAAAGTTTAGATGAAGCAATCGCAAGCTTAGGTACAGAACAAAACTCATCAACAGCAGCTAATTCAGATGTAACTGATTTTTTAGATGCATTAGAGGGTGATGGGGACATTTTAGATAATTTAGAAGCAACAGCTGCTGGTGGTGGTAACGCTGCGGGTGCAGGTGGAGGTAGCTCGTTTGTACAATTAACTCGAATTTCTGAAAGTGTTGATCCTAATAGTGTTACTTTTGACTCGTCTTTTGATCAAAGCGTTACTGAAGCTTTTAATTTAAGAGACACCTCTGATGGTATTGTGCCTGACGCAACTACAGCTTCTATTTCACTTAATGAGCAGGGCGTTACTAATTCATCACAACCAACAATTACCGGTACGAGTGAAAACTTAATTGGCGAAACGGTTAATGTAACGGTAACTGATGTTGATGGAAATTCTCAAGTAGTGAGTGTTGTGATTGGCCCTGATGGTACCTTTGAAATAACCTTACCGACTCCAGTTGCGGATGGCCCTGTGACCGTTGTTGTTGAAGCGACAGATCCTGTTGGCAACCCTATAAACGATACTATTTCTATAGAAATTGATACAACACCTCCGCTTATTGCTATTGATCCTGTTATCGATTCTGCTTCGCAAACAGTGACAATTACAGGGACTGTATCTGGGTTGAACACTGGTGATAATGTGTCAGTCACGTTAACGGATAGTGCAGGTACGGTACAAACAATTGTTACTCAGGTTGATGCGCTAGGAAATTGGGTTATTACTACTACCTCACCTTTATCTGAAGGAGAGTTTAATGTAAGCGCAGTGGCAATAGATACAGCGGGTAATCAGGCTGTAGATCAAGCGGTTGCGAATGTTGATTTAACCGCACCTGAAATTACAGTTACTGCAATTGCTGATACAAACGATACTACGCCAACATTCTTAGGTCAGGTGGAAGGTGCTTCTGTTGGTTCAGTTATTACTGTTGTAGTAACTGATATCAACGGTAATGTGCAAACATTAACGACCTTATTAAATGAAAATGGCACATGGAGTGTTGATGCCACTGAATTGCTACCGAGCGGTGAATTTACAGTTGTAGCATCTGTAACCGATGCAGCAGGTAATGAGGCATCGGCACAAACGAATGGCGAAGTTACTTTTGCGCCTATTTCTATTCAAATAAATTCAATAGCGGATACAAATGATACCACTCCATTTTTAAGTGGTAATACTAGCAATGTGCCTGCAGGTACAACAATTACCTTAACTATTACAGTAAGCGGTGGCAGTACATTTACATTACTTGCAGTGACGCAAGAAGATGGTTCGTGGAGCGCACAAGTAACAACCCCTCTACCTGAGGGGGACTTTAGCGTAGTTGCTGCTGTTATAGATGACTCGGGTAACGAAGCGCAAGCCACTGCAGTAGGTAATGTCGATTTAACTATAAGTATTAATTTTATTATTGATACTAACGATACAACGCCAACGGTTAGCGGTTCTACCCAAGACGTAGAGCCTGGCGCATTAGTTACAGTTATATTTACAGGAAGCGATGGTGCAGAAGAAACCATACAAGTAATTACTAGTGCTGATGGAAGCTGGTCAGTCGAGGCAAGTAACGAATTAGCTGAAGGCCAGTTTAGTATAGTTGCAACAGTAACTGATGCTGCGGGTAATACTGCGTCTGCAAGTGAAACTGGAGAAATTGATTTAACAGCTCCAGTGATAATGATTGACCCAATTGAAGATACAAATGACATTACACCTACTTTGAGCGGCAATGTAAGTGGTGTGCCAGCAGGAACAGAAGTTATATTAGTAATTACCGATAGCGAGGGTAATCAACAAGCGCTCACAACAACTACAAATACCAATGGCACTTATGCCGCAGATATTACTACAGGTCTCAGTGAAGGTGAATTTACAGTTACTGCAACAGTCACTGATGCAGCAGGCAATGAAGCAAATGACACTGTGGTTGGAGAAATTGATACATCTGCACCAACTGTTACGATAGATGCACTGACAGATAGCAACGACACCACACCGACTATTTCAGGTACCGCAACTGGCGAGCCAGCAGGCACGGTTGTTACCATTACCGTAACTGATGACGCGGGTAACGAACAAATAATTATTACAGAAGTACTCGCTGATGGCACCTTTACTGCAGATGTACCAGATGAATTAAGCGAAGGCGAATACAGTGTAGACGTATCAGTAACAGATACTGAGGGGAATGAAAGTACAGCAACTGCAACAGGAGAAATAGATACCTCCGCGCCGATAGTCACAATTGATCTGCTTTTAGATACCAACGACACCACACCTGCTATTTCGGGCTCTGTACAGGGGGTGGCTACAGGTACCACCGTGACGCTAACGGTAACCGATGTAAATGGTATTTCACAAACAATTACGGCTCAAACTTTAGCGGATGGTAGCTGGATTGCTAATGTATTAAATGAGCTTGGGGAAGGTAATTATACTGTGGATGTGCTAGTAACTGACACTGCAGATAACAACGGGGTTGCGTCGGCAGTTGGATTAGTTGATACATCAGCGCCAGTAATAACCATTAATTCGCTGGGTGATACTAGCGATACGACGCCAACTATTTCAGGTACGGTTAGCGGTGAGCCTGCAGGATCAACAGTTACTTTAATAGTGACCGACGCTAACGGTATTGTTCAAACAATCAAAGCACAAGTAATTGCTGATGGAAGCTGGACAGCTGAAGTACCAGCTGCACTTGCCGAAGGTAACTATTCTGTTGATGCAAGTATAAGTGATAACGCAGGTAATGAAGGTACTGCAAACACTTCAGGTACAATTGATACAAACGCACTTACCATTACCATAGATATTATTGGTGAAACTAACGATCAAACCCCTGAAATAAAAGGTGATACTTTTAATATTCAAGTGGGTTCGCAAGTTGATGTCCAGATCACTGACTTTACCGGTGCAACAATTACTCTAACTACTTTTGTTGATGCTAACGGGCTGTGGAGTGTTACACCACCTTCTGATCTTGGTGAAGGTACCGTTTTAATCAATGCAACAGTGACCGATTTAGGTGGTGGTACTGCTACAGCTGAGCTTAATGGTGTTATTGATATTACACCACCAACAATACAAATTAATGAATTAGAAACGAGTAATGATACAACACCAGTTATTTCTGGTAATGCTACAGGTGTCGTGTCAGGCACTGTTATAAGCTTAACAGTGACAGATTCGCAAGGCGTTATTCGCTTATTTAATACTGCAGCTGATATTGACGGTAATTGGAGCTTAGAGTTACCTCAAGCATTGGCTTCTGGTGACTTTTCTGTAGAGGCTGAAGTATCAGATGTAGCAGGAAATAGCGCTTCAGACACAGAAATAGGCAATATTGATACTACGGATCCAAGCTTAACAGTCGACTTCGATGCAGTAACAAACAATGCAACACCAACAATATCAGGTACTAGCGATGCAGAGATAGGCACGAGTATCATTGTTGTTATTACTGATGAAAATGGAGTTGAACAAACATTAACTACTACTGTTGATGTAAATGGTAATTGGGAAGTAACCCCTCTAGTTGAACTAAATGAGGGTGATAATACAGTAACAGTGAGCGTCTCTGATGCTGCAGAAAACACCACGACAGTCACAGATACTATTACCATCGACACACAAGCGCCAATACTCACCATTCAAGCAGTGGGCGATGTAAGCGACTTAACCCCAGAGCTGCAAGGCACCAGTAATGAAATTGGCGGCATCGTTACGCTCACTATCACCGATAGCGAAGGCGCTGAGCAAACGATTACCACCGTTGTACAAAGTGATGGGCACTGGGCAATCGAAGTGTCAACAGCCCTTGCACAAGGTGACGTTAGCGTTGTTGCCAGCATTACCGATGCGGCAGGCAACGACACCACTGTGAGCAGTAGTGGTAATGTTGATACCATTACACCGATTGTCACCGTTGATGTACTGGGCTTAGGTAACGACAGCACCCCAGTTATTAGTGGTACATCAACAGAGCCAGAGGGCACGGTTGTAAATATTGTTATCATCGACGGTAATGGTGATGAGCACCCCATTACAGCCACGGTCGATGCAAACGGTGAATGGCAAGCAACCAGCCCTGAATTACCAGATGGCAGCTACACCGTACAAGCCAGTATCACCGATGATGCGGGCAACACCGGCGGTGCAACGCAAACTGGCAACTTAGATACCTTAGCGCCAACATTGACGTTAGACACTGTAGGCGCCACTAACGACAGCACGCCAACCATAAGTGGTAGTAGTAACGCGCCAGCAGGCACTGTTATAACGATTAACGTCACGGATGCAAATAATACAGAAACCTTTACTGCAACAGTGCAAGCCGATGGCAGTTGGTCAGCAGATGTGCCAAATGGGCTTATTGATGGTCCGCTTACGATTGAAGCAAGCGTAAGTGACAGCGCAGGTAACACCACCACATTAAGTGAAGGCGCGACACTTGATACAAATGCACCGAGTATTAGTATCAACACGCTATTGGACACTAACGACACCACGCCAGCAATTAGCGGGACGAGTGATGCAGCCGATGGCACAATTATCAGTTTAAGCTTTACTGACAGTACTGATAACACGACCACTGTAACGACCACGGTAACGGCTGGCGTATGGAGCGTCGATGCACCCAGTGTACTAGCCGAAGGCGCATACACCGTAACAGCGACCGTGGATGATGGACTGGGCAATATTG
>NZ_WTLA01000008.1:0-167221 GCF_011378845.1 Pseudoalteromonas sp. Z9A4 | reverse complement strand
GCGAACAGATGGATTCAAGGTTAAAAAGCAACCAACAAAAAAATAGTTGGATACGTTCCTAAAAAGAGTAATTCTACAGCCTCAACGCCCGCATAAGCTGCGGAACATGTTGGATGCTTTTTTGCGTCATTTTCTTTTAAGCAAAAAATAGGACAATGTGTGACGTCAGATTTAATGCGCTTGTTAAATGGATTTTATGCAAACACTTTTATTAAAGAACCAATAATAATACCAACTAACCCAGATACTATTGCGACCCACCATCTAGAGTCTTTTTTATGATCTATTTCGCTAGAATGTAAATTGATTGCAGTGTTAATTAACGTCGAAATATCATCGTTGCTTAATGGTACTCTAGAAATACGAACTCTCTGCTCATCAGTAAGAGCTTTAAATTTCTCTCTCGAAATTTTTTCTTCTAAGTCGACATTATAGAGTTTCTGATAATTTCTTCGCCAAACTAAAGACGCTTTATTACGACCTCCACCTAAACGAAAAAACTCAGGATGATCTTCAAATATTGTTTTCCAATATTCACCATTGGACTCATTACCCTCAATTCTTTTAGCCCAAGTAGAATGATCAGCTTTGTAAAACTTGTAAGTTGCCATTACTTGAATAGCAGCAATTACATCCGCCAATCTGTTTCTATTAGTTGTATATGGATTTCTCAAAATATCTCCGATATGAAGGTAGCCATTTAACAGCTTATTGAACACCACTTTGGGGGTTTATAACACCCCAAAACGGCGTATATTACATTGCTTAATAATTCCACTAAACAACTTCTATGTAAACAGGTAATTACGTATTTTGTAAAGTTATTGTTGTTAAAATACACCAAAACGACTTTTAATAATGTTATTGGACAAAACACGAACAACTGTCTATATATACAGTATGTTTTTAAAAGTTGAATATCATTTATGAAATCTCTCTTTCTAACCATGATTAAAGACCATATGTATAGCAAACGGTATGCAAAGAGCACTATTGAAGCTTATCTTTTTTGGATAGCTAGCTATATCCGCTTTAATAATATGCAGCACCCAAGCTCTATGGGAGACACTCAAGTAGAATCGTATTTGAACCATTTAGTAAACTCGCAAAACGTAGCGCAAGGCACACAAGCGCAGGCACTAAATGCGCTAAGTTTCCTATATAAAGAAATAATTAAGAGCCCCCTTTCATTATCATTAGACTTTGTAAAAAGTGAACGCCCAAGAAAACTACCCGTTGTGCTTACTCAAACAGAAGTTTCAGCGCTATTTAAACACTGTGTAGCAAAGCATTATTTACCCTGTGGATTACTTTATGGCAGTGGTATGCGATTAATGGAGGTACTGCGTTTACGAGTTCACGATATTGACTTTGACTATAACTGCATTCGAATTTGGGATGGCAAAGGAGGTAAAAATCGTGTTGTAACGCTTGCAGTAGAGCTCATACCGCAATTACGTTCTCAAATACAATTAGTTGATAGTTACCTGCAATTAGATCTGAAAAACCCCTTATATAGCGGCGCTTATATGCCGCATTTGTTACGTAAAAAATATCCAAACCATAATAAGCAGCTGGGATGGCAATATTTATTTTCATCACATAAATTAAGTCTTGATCCCGAGAGTAAGCAATTAAGGCGCCATCATATCGATGAAAAGCAATTACAACGCGCTGTTAAAAAAGCCGCTTTTGATGCACATATTAACAAACACGTTACGCCACATACTTTGCGTCACTCTTTCGCTACGCATTTGCTGCAAAGCGGCGCTGATATCCGCACAGTACAAACACAGCTAGGTCACAGTGATGTGCGTACTACGCAAATATATACCCATGTACTGCAGCAAGGTGCTAACGGGGTTGTTAGCCCTTTTTCAAGATTATAAGCGTCCCTTTTTAATCCTCTAGGCATACATACTCGCTTACGAATCAATACAGCTATCAATTTCGACTTTAAAAAAACACAAAAAAGCCCCGCTTGTTTTTACACAAGCGGGGCTCCACACTAATTTTTTACTCAAAAATAAAAGCGCCGATACTGCGGGCGCTTTGCATCATTGAATTTTATTACTTTAACTTACTGATTAACTACGCTTTTAAGCGGATTAATCGGCTGTGCGTTATCGTCTAGTAGGTTCATATCAAAATCGAACTCATCTACACGAATCGCTTTTTCACGTTTGATGTTGTAATCAATTAACTGAACGTGTTCAGCTTGCGTGATTACGTTTGCCGCTAGTGCGTTATCAAGCGTGATGTTAAAGCGTATACCTGGTTTAATTACTTTAGCACGTAATGCTTTTTTAACTTTAGCCAGTTCGCCAAGTGATGCCATTTTAGCTTTGTAAGCTTGCTCATTAATATGATGGCCATCGCCCACTACTGGTTTAACTAAATGCGTGATTTGCGCTTTAAATGCGGTATCTAGCTGAGCTTGCTTAGCTAGTTCGCGGATTAAATCGTCACTAATTTTTGGCATTTTAGTTGAGTAGTTCATTGTAATAAAACGAATAAACTTACGTGTACCACTTGCAGGGAAGTTATCTAAAAACTTATGCAATGCTTCTTCAGCACTTTGTAGTGCAAAACGAGTCGCGTAATGGAAATAAGGTGCTGCTTGCTCACGGTCACTACTTGATACTTTTTGCTCGTAGTATTTAATTGATGCCATAGCTGCATATAAGAAGCTCATTACATCGCCTAAACGTGCCGATAGCATTTCTGCTTGTTTTAACTTACCGCCAAGTACAAGTAACGAAAAGTCTGCGTACACTGCAAGTTTTGCAGATAATTTATGTACTGCTTTTTCGTAGTCGCGTACTTCTGGTAATTCAGAATTAGCACTTGCTGTAAATGGTAAAACACCTAAGCGGAAAGCACGTAAGCTGTTTGCTGTGCTGTAGCCAATTGTTTTACGTAAAATACCGTTAAATTCTTTGTCTGCGCCTTTGTCTTCGCTGTGAATTGACTCAACCATAGATTGTAAATATGGGTGACAACGCATAACACCTTGACCAAAGATCATTAGGTTACGTGTAAGAATATTCGCGCCTTCTACCGTAATGGCAATCGGCTGAGCAACATAACCACTTGCTAATGTATTTTGTGGACCGTTTTGAATCGCTTTACCCGCTTGAATATCCATTGCTGAATCAAGCACGTCGCGACCAAGCTCTGTCATGTGGTATTTAGCGATTGCAGTTACTACTGATGGTTTTAAGCCCATGCCTAAACCTTCAGTTGTAAGTACGCGCATTGCTTCTTGTAGGTATGTTTTACCTGCAATGTCGGCTAGTTTTTCTTGAATACCTTCAAACTGGCCAATGGCTAAACCAAACTGTTCACGCACTGCTGCGTATTCAGATGCTGATTTAAATGCAACTTGTGCTGTACTAACACCTAGCGCAGGTAATGAAATACCACGGCCAGCACCTAAACAGCTAACCAGCATTTGCCAACCACGGCCGATGTTTTTCTGTCCACCAATAACAAAATCCATTGGTACGAATACTTTGTTACCACGTGTAGTACCGTTGTAAAAACGAATACCCATTGGGTCGTGGCGATTACCAAGCTCTACACCTGGGTGCTCTTTAGGAATAAGTGCACAGGTAATACCTAAGCTTTCTTTACCACCTAATAAACCATCAGGGTCCATTACTTTAAAAGCTAAACCAAGTACGGTAGCAATAGGTGCAAGCGTTATGTAGCGCTTGTCCCATGTGATTTCAAGGCCAAGTACTTCTTCGCCGTTATACATGCCTTTAGTAACTGTACCAATGTCTGGAATGCCACCTGCATCAGAACCCGCTTCTGGGCTTGTTAATGCAAAACATGGAATGTCTGTACCATTTGCTAGACGTGGTAAATAATGTGCTTGTTGCTCTTGCGTACCAAAGTGAAGTAATAATTCACCTGGGCCTAACGAGTTAGGAACCATGACGGTTACCGCAACTGCTGAGCTTTTAGTCGCAATTGTGCCAACAATAGTAGAGTTTGCATAAGGGCTAAACTCTAAACCACCAAACGACTTAGGAATGATAAGCGAGAAAAAACGCTCTTTTTTCAAAAATTCTAAGATGTCATTTGGTAAATGAATGCCGTTTTGAATCACTGAATCGTCAATCATGCCCAATAACTCTTTTACTGGACCGTCTAAGAATGCTTGCTCGTCTGCGCTTAATGTAGCAGCAGGTACGTCGCGAAGTGCACTGAAATCAGGTTTACCTTGGTAGATAGAACCTTCAAGCCATACATCACCCGCGTCTAGCGCTTCTTGTTCTGTGATAGAAATACTTGGTAATACTTTTTTTAGTTTTGTACGTAAACTCATGATTGAACTCATCCGACCAGCTAAATAATACCTACATTACGTCATAAAAAATCGTTTAGATCAATTGCTCTATTCAATTAATTAACAGTTTTTTCAATTTATTTTCTTTACCTGAACGTAAACTGTTGAAACACAAAGGCTTACAGTTGTACGCTGAAAAAAAGTATTTTGATTAAAATGATGAATAAAACAGCAAAAGCTCTAGCGCTGTATCTATTTTTTTATGGGCATAAAAAAACGCAGCACAAATAGGCTACGTTTTTATTCAATTTGTAGAGGCTACATTATTAGTTAATCTAGCTAAAACTACCTAAATTTAAATCAAATTGTATAAGCGCTTCACTTAGCAACTTTAACAACTTGCTTGCCGGTAAAACCACCAGCAAGTTGTTTATTAAGCGCTTGCGATACTGAGTCAGCACTAAAATCTACGGGCGTTATTTCTGGGTGTTTAATGTCGCCACTAACAGCGCCTTCAAGTAACAGGTTGCCCATAAAACTCAAACGTTGTTGTGCACATAAACTATTAGCAAGCCATGCTCCACCAATTGATACTACGCTAATATTAGGCGCTCGGTGATACATTAAGTCTTGATCAAAACAAGGGAGCGGATTTAAGCAGGCAATACGTCCGCAAAAACGCATTAACTCAATATTACGCTGAGTACACTCACCACCAATCGTATCAATAACCGCATCAAAGCCTTGTGGGCCAAGTTCTCTGCGGATTTTTTCGCATAGCTTTTTATCGCTATAGTCAAAAACCACATCAGCGCCTAACTGCTTAACCAACTTATGATTACGCTTTGATGCTGTGGTAAATACGTCTGCACCGCGCTGTTTTGCATATTGAATAGCAAACTGCCCTACCGCTCCGGCTCCGCCTTCAATAAAAATAGTATCGCCTTCACTAATGCCTATTTTATCTAAACTAATAAGTGCTGCCATACCGGCGCATGGAAGTGTTGCTGCAATGGCCGGGTTTAAACCGCTTGGCACAACCGACACTGCAAAGTTAGGTACCTTGGTGTATTCGCTCAAAGCACCTTGCTCACCAATGTTGGCATGCCACATAACGCGCTGGCCAACATTTGGAAACACACCTTTATTAGCTTTAACCACAACACCTACGGCATCTAAGCCTAAAATGTGTGGATACTGCCATTTACAAAAGCCTGTTTTAGCAAATTGACCATCAACTGGATTTAAACCAACGTACTCTACTTTTACAAGCAGCTCGTTATCTGCACAAATAGGAACAGGCAGCTCAGCATCCGCTAAGTCAATTGCTTCATTTGGTTCTGGCAGTACAATAGCGCGCATAGTTTGCGGGATAATGTATTCATGTAAATTTTCAGTATTTGGCATCAATATAACTCTACTTATTAGTGTCGTTTAACGCATAACTCCATTGCCCATTAAATGACTGGTAAGCATTTACTTTGGCAAGCAGTGAAGAAATTGTTGTTTCAACAGCATTTTCTTGTGCTATTAAAACATCCTGGCGCGCATCTAACAACTCAAGGTAAGGAATTTGACCTTCTTCGTACATTGCTTGTGCTTGTAAAAATGCTTTATTAGCAAAGTCATAACGTTCATCGGCAAAGCGTTTTTGCTGTGCTTGATTGACCAACAATTGCAGTGAAAGTTCACTTTCACTTAGTGCAGTTAATACTACTTGTTGATAATCGCTGTACGCAGCTTCACTTAAAAACTGTTGCGCGTCGCGCTGTGCTAATAATGCTGGGTAGCTTAATAACGACCATTGCAATTGCGGCGCTACTTGCCACTGTTGGTCGGTATTTTTTAAGCCTGTGCTATCTATACTCACAACCCCTGCAAATGCAGATAAGCTAATATCGGGTAATAACGCTTTGCTAGCTGCAACACTTAAACTATTTGCTTGGCTAAAATCAAACAGCGCGCGGCTAATATCAGGACGCAAGGCAATGGCATTATTAGCGTTTTTTAGTGCTACGCTAAAGTCACGTTCAAGCACGCCTTGCTCGTTTTCAATAGCAATATTTTGCGCTAGCTTACCGCTTAGTACTGCAAGCGCAGATAAATCGCTGTATTTTGCATACTCAATAGCAGGCATTAATGCTTGTTGCTGCCTAAGCTGCGCCATCGTACGGTTTAAATCAAGCTCGTTTGCTACACCTTCGTCAACACGAGCTTGTAGTACGTCAATACTTTGCTCAAGCGCTTCAATTTGTAGCGTAACAATGTGTTGTTTTTCAACATTACCTTGATAACTTACAAAGCCTTTAACGACTGACGAAACAACTTCAATTTGCAGTAAACGTACTTGCTCTGCTTGGCTCATGGCTGATGCATTTGCAGCATCGACCAACGCCGTTATGCGACCAAATAAATCTAGTTGCCAATCAAGTGCAACGTTTGCACTTGATTGGCGGTCAAACACGCTTGGTGCATCGCTTCGAGCTGCGCCAACATTTACGCCACCTTGCGGCAGGTATTGGGCTTTTTGCTCTCCTAATCGCGCTAATGCACTTTTAAGTGTTAACTGGCTTGTTTGCAAATTATAGTTATTTGCAAGCGCACCAGTAACAAGCTCATTTAGTTGATCAGAATTAAGCTTTTTCCACCAGTTTGTCTCATCAGCAACGCTAACGTTACTAGCAATATTAGCTTTAGCAACAAATTCGTTAACGGCTTTTTGCTCGCTCATGGTGTCTATTTTACTCGCACATCCTGCTAAAAACGCAGCAACTAATACTGCACTGGCGGTCAGACTTGTTTTAAGTCTTTTTTGCATTAATTTAGTCATGAGTATTCTCCTGCGCTTTCTCTTTTTTGTTAGTCACTAACATATAAAATACCGGCGTAAACAATAGGCCAAACACGGTTACACCTATCATCCCTGAGAATACTGCGTTACCCATTGCGTGTCGCATTTCGGCGCCCGCACCGGTAGCAAGAACTAACGGTACAACACCTGCTGTAAATGCAATTGAGGTCATTAATATTGGGCGCAAGCGCATACGACATGCCTCAAGTATTGCCTCTAAGTGCGATAAGCCTGAGTCGTGTCTATCTTTTGCAAACTCAACCATCAATATCGCATTTTTAGAAGCCAACGCGACCAGTACTATTAACGCTATTTGGGTGAATATGTTGTTGTCAGAGCCGACAAACCACACACCTAATAAGGCTGAGAAAATAGTCATTGGTACAATTAATATAATTGCCAGTGGTAAACGTAAGCTCTCGTACTGCGCTGCAAGTACCATAAATACAAGTAATACAACTAACGGGAATACATAAACCATGGTGTTACCGGCAAGTACTTGTTGGTACGTTACTTCAGTCCACTCATACTCAATACCTGTTGGTAGTGTGTCTGCGAGTACTTTTTCAATAGCAACTTGTGCTTGGTCAGAGCTATAACCTGGCGCTGGGCTACCATTTAGTTCTGCACTTGGGTAACCGTTGTAATGCATAACACGGTCAGGACCAATTGTTGGTGTTACTGTTAATACAGAGCCTAGTGGCACCATATTTCCTGAGCGGTTACGTACTTTTAGATTAAGTATTTGATCAGGGTCTAAGCGGTAGTCAGCATCAGCCTGTGCATTTACTTGGTAGGTACGGCCAAACATATTAAAGTCATTTACGTACACAGAGCCTAAGTAAATTTGCAGTGCGTTAAATACTTCATCAAGTGGAATACCTTGAATTAGCGCTTGCTCACGGTCAATATCAATATCCATTTGTGGAACTTGAATACGGAAGCTTGAGTACAAGCCCATTAATGCTGGGTCTTGTTGCGCTTTACCGATAACAGCTTGCAGACTATTAAATAAGGCTTCAAATCCTTTATTTGCTCTGTCTTCTATTTGCAGTTTAAAACCGCCGGTAGTGCCTAAACCTTGAATTGGCGGCGGTGGAAATACCGCTACAAATGCTTCATCAATGGCAGCAAAACGTTTATTCAACTCGGCAGCAATCGCCATCGCTGATTGGCTTGGGTCGGTACGTTTGTCAAAGCTTTCAAGTGGTGTAAATACAATGCCGCTGTTAGGGCTATTAGTAAAACCGTTCACTGATAAGCCAGGAAAAGCAACTGTATGTGCAACGCCTGGTACTTCTAATGCAATTTGCTGCATTTGAGAAAGCACATCTTCAGTACGATCAAGGCTTGATGCATCAGGTAACTGCGCAATAGCCACTAAATACTGTTTATCTTGCTGTGGAATAAAGCCACCCGGTACGGTATCAAATAACTTAATTGTGCCACCAACAAGTGCTATGTAAGCCACCATAACAACAACGGTCATACGAATTAGTTTTTGTACCAGTTTTTCGTAACCTTTAGCACCACGATTAAATACGCGGTTAAATGGTTTAAATAACCAACGACCAAACAATTTATTAAGTAAACGCGTGAACGCATCTGGTTTTGCATCGTGCGATTTTAATAACAATGCAGCAAGCGCAGGCGATAACGTTAATGAGTTAAACGCTGAGATAATAGTCGAAATAGTAATTGTAAGTGCAAATTGCTTATAAAATTGACCTGATAAACCGGTAATAAACGCAGTAGGAATAAATACAGCACTTAGTACTAGCGCAATGGCAATAATAGGGCCTGTTACTTCACTCATTGCAACGCGGGTTGCTTCAAGTGGCGATAAGCCTTTTTCGATATTACGCTCTACGTTTTCAACAACTACAATCGCATCATCTACAACAATACCTATGGCCAATACTAAGCCAAACAACGATAAGGTATTAATTGAGACACCTAACCACTGCATTACGGCAAACGTACCAATAAGTGAAATAGGCACAGCAATTAGCGGAATAATTGATGCACGCCATGTTTGTAAAAATACAATAACAACAATAACTACCAATACAATTGCTTCAAGCAAAGTGGCAATTACCGCGTCAATTGAGCCGCGAACAAATACCGTTGGATCGTACACAATGTCGTATTCAACACCGGTAGGAAAATCTTTAGATAAGCGCGCCATTGTTTCGCGTACTTGATCAGATAGCTCAATAGCGTTAGAACCAGGGCGTTGAAATATTGGCATTGCAAGTGCTGGTTGATTATCAAGCTCTGCTCGAAGTGAGTAAGTGTCTTGACCTAAATCAACACGGGCTATATCAGATAAACGCGTTAACTGACCCTCGTCGCCTACTTTAATAATAACTTGTTCAAATTCTTCAATACTGTTTAAACGACCTTTAACGTTTAACAATATTTGAAATTGACTGTCGTTTGAAATTGGTTGCGCGCCTAAGCTACCTGCAGCAACTTGCTGGTTTTGCGAGCGAAGTGCTGTTACTACATCTGTTGCTGTTAATTCGCGTGCAGCAAGTGCATCTGGGTTTAGCCATACTCGCATTGAGTATTTGCCGGCACCAAACATGCGAATATCACCTACACCCGGTAAACGTGCAATTTCATCTTTAATGTTTAAATCGGCATAGTTAGATAAGTACGCTGTGTCGTGCGTTTTTTCAGGTGAATATAAATGCACTACCATGGTTAAATCTGGTGATGACTTTTCAGCCACAACACCTAAACGTTGTACTTCTTCTGGCAAACGCGGAAGCGCACTGTTTACACGGTTTTGTACTTGTACTTGAGCACGGTCTAAATCGGTACCTAATGCAAAGGTTACCGTTAGTGTCATGCGGCCATCACTGGTACCTTGCGAAAACATATATAACATGTTTTCAGTGCCGTTAATTTCTTGCTCCAACGGTGTTGCCACTGTTTGCGCAATAACGGTCGGGTTAGCACCCGGGTAGTTAGCGGTTACAACCACGGTTGGAGGAACTACTTCTGGGTATTCACTTACTGGTAGTTGGAATAGTGATATACCACCAGCAATTAAAATAACCAATGACAGCATGGCCGCAAATATTGGACGCTGTATAAAGAAATGCGAGAATTTCATCAATAAACCTTATTGCTTAGCCACAAGTTGTGCGTTGTCATTTAACAATGTAAATGCCACACCACTTGTATCAATTGTTACTGTTTGCGGAGAGATTGGCATACCAGGGCCTACGCGAGCTGGGCCATTTACAGCAATAACATCACCTTCGTTAAGGCCCGATGTAACCGCACGTAAGGCACCGTAACGCTCACCTGTAGTGATAAGTTTGTATTCAAGTACGTTGTTTTCGCCAACCGTTAATACAAAACGATTTTTTAAGTCGGTACCAATTGCACGTTCTGGGATAATAATCGCGTCGCTAATAGAATTTGCAGCAAGCTTTATACGTGCAAACGAGCCTGCGCGTAACTGGTTGCTGTCTTCATTAAATACTGCACGTACACGTAATGTACCTGTTGATGAATTAATTTGGTTATCAATAAAGTTAATGTAGCCTTTGTATGCAAAATCGCTTTGACCCACTTTTTGCATTACAACAGTTTGCTGACTCGCAGCAGTAACATCATTAAAAGATTGATTCCATGTGCGTTCATCAACATCAAAATAAGCGTACATAGCTTGGTTTGAAACAATTGACGTTAATACGCTTTGACCCGCAAGTATGTTATTACCTTTGGTAATATTTGCGCGAGAAATAATGCCATCAATTGGTGATACTACTGACGTAAACTCTAAATCAAGCTCTGCTGAAGTAAGTTGTGCTTGAAGTGCAGAAAGCTGTGCTTCGCGTTGGCGTAGTGTTGAAGTACGCGCTTGTGCTTGCTCAGTAGAAATTGCTTTACGGTCTAATAATCGTACCGCTCGTTTGTCTTCACTTTTAGCTTGCTCTAAGGCAGCTTGTGCGCTGTTGATTTGCGCTTTTAAACTAGCAACCACAGCAGCAAATGGACGAGCATCTAATTGAAATAAAACATCGCCTTCTTTAACCACATCGCCTTCTTTAAATTCAATGCTATCGATGATTCCCGATACACGCGGCATTAAAGCAACTTCTTGTGGAGACTCTAAACGAGTTGTATATGTGTGCCAGCTTTGTACTGGTTTAACAAGCACCTGTGCTACATCAATTGGTTGAAGTTGCTGTGCAGGTGCTGATTGAGCTGTGCTCTCATCGGCACAACCTGCTAGTGTTAAAGATGCCGCAGTAAGTGCAGCAGCAATTAGATGTTTGTTCATGAAGACGCTCCATTGTTGATTAGCCTCGCATAATACGGATTTAACCCGTGTTTAAAAACCATAGATTTTTAAATTCATTAATGCCAAAATGGCATCAATGAATTAGTTAAGGTGTAATAATGGATACAACAAGTCGACTTTTAATGTTACTTGAAGTGGTTGAGCAAGGCTCTTTTGCAAAAGCTGCAGAATTACGCAACATAGATCGCTCTGTTATATCTAAACAAATTAGCCGTTTAGAGGATGAGTTAGGCGTTAGGTTACTTAACCGCACAACGCGTTCGTTTTCGCTCACAGCGGCGGGCGCCGAAATGATCAAAAAAGCCGCTGAGCTTAGAGAGTTGCTCGGCGAAACAGTACGCATGGCTGAAAACTACCATTTAGAGCCACGCGGGGTGTTAAAAATCACGTCATCAACATTGATTGGTCGTCGTTATTTACAACCTGTACTTAATGATTTTCAAAAACGCTTTCCTCAAGTAGAAGTTGAACTGCGTTTAGACGATAGATTAGTAGATATAGTCTCTGAAGGATTTGATTTGGCTTTTCGTGTAGGTGAGCCTAAAGATTCGTCACTTATTGCACGTAAAATAGCGCGTAACCGATTATTAATTTTAGCTGCACCGCAGTTTATTGAAACTTACGGTATGCCAAAGACAATCGAAGAGTTAGCGCAATTACCAGCAGCAAGCTATGCCAGTAATTCTATTCGAGTAGAAACCATAGATTACTACGATAGTAAGGGTGAACGCTGCGAGCAAAAAATAAAAAGTGTGTTTCGTGCTAATGATGCCGAGTCATTGTTAATGAAAACATTATCGGGTACAACTTACTTTGTCGCCCCTGCATTTATTATTGGTGATGAAATAATACAAGGTAAGCTAGTGCCTTTATTGACCGATGTAAAACTGATGGAGTTTAGTGCGATGTATGCCGTATATCCGCACCGAGATTTACCAGTGAGGACCCGGTTGTTTTTTGATGCTGTGCGCGAGCATTTAGGAAAAGATAAACCGATTTGGGAAAACGGGATCCCCAATTTTGAGCAAATGTATTAAGTAACCCTGCTTAAGCAACTACCGTCTCATCGTCGTGTTCTTTTTTAAACTTACAATACACTTTATTGCGACCAAATTGTTTTGCTTTGTATAACTGTTTATCTGCTTGGTTTACAAAGCTTTCCAATGAATTAGTACTTTTAAATTTTGCAACACCAATACTGGTTGTAACATTAATTGCAAGGCCGTCAATGTCAAATGTGGTATTTTCAAAACGTGCTCTTATTTGTTCAGCGGTATTAAGTGCAGCCTCTTCATTTGCAAAAGAGCTAAATAAAGCAAACTCTTCACCACCTACTCTAAATACATACCCTCTACCAAGCACAACTCTTAGTAAAGTGGCCACTTCGATAAGTACTTGGTCACCGACACCATGGCCATGCTCATCATTTACCTGTTTAAAAAAGTCTAAATCGAGTAAAAACAAATATAACTGCGACTTATCTTTTAGTTCTACTTCAAAGTAGTGGTTCATTGAAAGGCGGTTACCTGCACCCGTTAATGGATCAAGTAACGCTAAATTTTTAAGGCGCTTTGAAAAATGCGAGCGGCTTCCTTCAAAAACATGAGAAATCGCCCAAATACTAAAATAAGCACAGATTAAATTAAGGGATAAGTTAAAAGTTTCAAAGGGGGCATGAGTAGACTTACTCCCTAAAATAAGCACTTGGATAACTAATAAATTTGCAGAGAAAATTACACCGTATTGTTTACCTAACAACAGGTAGTACAAAATAGGTAATGCAAACGACCATACAAACACACCATTACGTGGCGATGTTAAGTATGTACCTAAAATAATGATTAACGTTACCAGTGCGCACATTATTAAGGATTGCCAAAACTGTAGTGGACGGCGTGTAACTGAAATATAAGTAAATATACAATAAACGGAAAAACATATTTCGATATAGCCAAGTAATGGAAAGTTATTTACGGTTAAATTAACACTCGCAAATACTAGCGATAAAAAACCAAAACAAAGACACATCCATCTAAGAACGCTCTTCCTTAATGATTTAGTGCTGTTAAGTGCCGCAATATCCATTCTAATCACTTGATAAAATATAAAAAGTAAGTTTAACGTGAAAATATAATTTAACAAGCCTTGTTGGTATAGAGCATGTAAACACAACCTGTTATTTGATTCTTTAGGATGATATAGCGTATTTTAGAGACACGTTTGGTGATTTAGTATCACTAAGTGGCTTTAACAACTAGCCACCTAACATGGATAAATTAGTAGTGATACCCGTATTACCTTGGTGTAAAAGGTGAGTTGGTTTTTTGGTCTTAATATAACGAGATAACAATGCCATTAATTCACTGTTTGAACTGTCGTTCATATATTCTCTTAGCGAAATACCCTCTTCAGAAAACAGACACAAGTGCAGATTTCCTTTAGCTGTAACCCTTAATCGATTACAGGTACTACAAAAGTCGTTGCTGTAAGGCATGATCAAACCAATTCTGCCTTGATAATCAGGGTGGGCAAACTCTTGAGCAGGACCTGCTGATGCACTACGCGCAACTTGCTGCCAACCCGTTTGTAATAACTGAGTTTTTAAAACTTGCCCAGAAACATGGTTAGCATCAAAAAAGGCTTTGTTGTCGTTTGTTTGCATCAATTCTATAAAGCGGATGGTAACGGGACGGTGTTTAACCCAATTTAAAAATGTATCAAACTCTTTTGCGTTGTATTGCTTCATCAGCACGCTGTTTATTTTTACCGAATCAATACCCGTTTCAAGCGCAGTATCAATACCTTTCATTACTGAGGTAAATTTGTCATGCCCAGTAATGGTGTTAAACATGCGTGAATCTAAGCTATCAATACTTACATTAATGGCGTTTAAGCCTGCATCTACCCAGTCATGAATATTCTTATGAAGGGAAAAACCATTCGTAGTCATTGCAATTTTTTTTATGCCCGCGACATCTTTTGCCGCGCGAACAACATCTATAAAGTCTTTACGAAGAGTTGGCTCTCCGCCAGTGATCCTTACTTTTTCGATACCATGGTGTGCAAACGCTTTAAGCGTGTTGCTAATTTCATCAATTGTGAGAAAGCCACGGTCATGACCGCCCTGATAACCATCTGGTAAACAATAAACACACTTAAAATTACATACATCAGTAATAGACAAACGTAAGTAACTAAACTCTCGCCCTGTTGGGTCGATTAGCATAAATAAACCTTAACTAATATCAACAAGTAATAACAACCTAATACCAATTTGCAATAATACTTAATCATTTAATTAAGCAAATTGGTATAAACAACGCTACTTATTGATACATAAATAATAATTACATAAATATATTTAATAACTAAAAGGGGCAGCTTAAAGCATACCCCCTTTAGTTATTTTTGTTTTACGCTTCTAAGCCTTTTTTAAGTTCGCTTGGCTTCATTGGTAGGTCACGTAAACGCACGCCTACTGCATTAAACACAGCATTACCAATAGCAGGAGCGACCCCTATAACGCCAGGTTCGCCTAAACCAACTGGAAACTCATCACTTTGTAAAAATTCAATGTCAATATCTGGCACATCTTGCATTCTTAGCGGTAAGTAAGTATTAAAGTTAGTCGCTGATACCTGTCCATCTTTATACGTATTTGATTCATGCAATGCAAGGCTGCTGCCCCATAGTAACGACCCTTCAATTTGCGCCAGTGCGCCATCAGGGTGAACTATTAAGCCCGCATCTACAACAACATAGAGCTTTTTAAGCGTTATTTTACCACTATCACGGTTAGCGTGAACATGCGCTGCGGTTGCAAGCCATGCTGGCATGGTACGTTCTTGCCCTGAGCTTACAGAAAAACCAATGCCCTCATCTTTAGCTAATTTAACAGAAGCTACTTTATCAGACACCGTTTTAAGCACATTACGTAAGCGCAGTGCTCCACCAACGCTCTCAGGTGCTTTACCCGCTTGCTTGCCTTTACCGTCTAACATTTCAATTCTAAATTGAACTGGATCTTTGCCTTGCTTATGGGCAATTTCATCAATAAACGACTCAAGGCTCCATGCAATCCAGCCAGGCCCTACTGAACGTAACCAACCAGGAGTAAAGGTGCTTTGTGCAACTTCGTTATTAATAGCACGTGCACGATGACTGCTCATGCTGTACCAATGATCAGCGCCCGATGCCGAAAATGCATCAAATTTACCTTTACCATCCACACCCGGTGATAAAAACCCTGGTGCCATTGCTTTAGTAGGCCAACCTGCAGCAAATGCATGCTCTAAACCAGTAAAAGTACCGTTTTTATCAAACGACGCCGTCATTTTTGCAGCAGATGCAGAACGAGACTGATCGAATAAACTATCGTCTGCTCGTGTAAATACCAGTTTTACTGGTTTACCTACTGCTTTTGCAGTTAGAGCTGCAGGTACAGTCCAATCACCAAATAATCGACGACCAAAACCACCACCTAAATAGTAAGGACGAATAATTACTTTGTTTTGTTCTATTTCGAGTGCTTTAGCAAGCGCAGGTAACGTAAGTGACTGCCATTGGTTACCAGTATGAATAATCCAATTTCCGTCTTTAAATTCTGCAACCGCATTTAATGGCTCTAGCTGATAATGACTCGCTGTCGCTGTGGTATACATTGATTCTAACGACTCACTGGCGTCTGCTTGGGTTTTCTTTATATCGCCTTGATCAACAAATAAAGTACCCGAGTCGCGTTGCTCGCATAATCGCTTACCTTCTTTTTGAATATCAGCTTCAGATATATTTGCTGACTCACCCTTTTTGTAACTCACCTTTAAAGCATCTACTGCTTTAATGGCACTTGGGTAACTATCAGCTAATACAACAACCCAGCCTTGCACTGTGTTACTAGGGTCATTTAAAATTTCATAGCCTTTGTAACCTTTAATAGCTTTTGCTGCACTATCGTCAACGTTTGTTACTGTACTGCCATAACGGGTTGGCGGTATTACTGGTCGCGCGTACAGCATGCCTTCAACTTCTACATCTATCCCATATACTGCGGTGCCATTTGTTTTGGCTGGTATATCAAGCGCTTTAAAGTCTTGTTTAAGCCCAGTTAAATGACGTTTATTAGCAGGTTTTAGTGGAAGGTTTGCAACTTCATCGCTGGTAAATGTACGATTAAACTCGCCTTTTTTAACTATGTCAGCGTAACTAACCGATTTTTCGCCTGCAATAATATAGCCCTTTTCAGCACGACATTTGTCTGCAGGCACGCCGAGCATTTTAGCTCCAGCTTCTATTAATGCAATTCGACCCGCAGCACCGGCTTGAGATAATGGCTTAAAGCTTTGAAATACAGACCACGAACCTCCCGTTACCATAAAGCCCCATTTTTCATGGGTATCTACGTAGGTAATTGATACTTTATCCCAATCACATTCAAGCTCATCAGCCACAATACGCGCAAGAGCAGTACCAATATGTTGACCCATTTCAGCTTTTGCAATACTCACTTCTACGGCGCCGTTGGTGCTCATAGTCCACCAAATGGTTGGTGAGAAAGCCTGTTGCGCAATTGATTCTTTTGCACTGACCGAACCCGAAAATAACGCAGGGGCAAACGCCATGACTAAACCTGCGCTAGCAGTGCCAATCATAAACGAGCGACGATTTAAATTAACGGTTTCGCTATTTTTTTGAAATAATTTTTTCATTATCGGCTCCAGTTAAGCGTCTTGTGCATTTGGATCAAATATATTTACTACACTTTGTGACTCATCTGCAGCGCGTTGAATAGCAGTTTTAATACGTTTATAAGCCATACAGCGACAGTAGTTACCATTCATATGGCTTACTATTTCTTCATCTGAAGGACTTGGATTAGCTGCCAGTAATGTAGCAGCTTGCATTATTTGCCCCGACTGACAGTAACCGCACTGTGGTACTTGCTCTTCAACCCATGCTTTTTGAAGTGGGTGTTCGTTATTAAGCCCTTCAATTGTGGTAATGTTTTTTCCTGCAATTGCGCCAATTGGTAAAACACATGAGCGAGTTGCTTGCCCATCTAAATGCACCGTACACGCACCACACATTGCAATACCGCAACCAAACTTCGTACCTTTTAATCCAATTTCATCACGAATAACCCATAACAATGGTGTATCTTCACTTGCGTGTGATTCAACCACCTTGCCATTAATTGTAAACGTCACCATAGCTTGCCCCTTGATTAAGCTTTATAACCTGCGTTTAAATTATTTAATTTAAACGCAGGTTATAACAGTTAAGATTGTTGTAACTACTAATCCATAACACATATAGTTACCGCATCAGCTACATTAACAGCTAAATACCATAACCACTGCACTAAAGCGTTAGCGCAGCTAAAACTTATTTCGCCCTACTACTACTTTTTCACTCATTTTTAGCTATAAAATTACTTAGCTGCTTTTGAGTATCTATGTCTAAACTCGCACTATGTAAACTAATTGTATTGACGACCTCACTGCTGGAGCGCAGTAATTGCTGTGCACCTCTATCTGAAGTTAAGCTTGTAAGCTGAGATAAATCAACTGCTGGGAATATAGCGGGTACGCCTAAACGCTCACCATAGTTTGCGCACCAGCGCGATGGATTACGTGTAAAACCAGTAACTAGCTCACTTAAGTGCGCTACTTTTAGCTCAACCTGATCCGCGAGCATAAATAAAACCCCATCAAAGGACTTATTTTTAAACACTGTTTGAGAAGCTATCGCGATTGAATTACCTAAACCTTGGCTCCATTGCTTGTTCTCAATGAGCTCTATGTTTTTATAACCTGCCAGTGCTTGTGATACTTCTTTATGCCATGCCCCGGTAACTACATACACCGGCGTGTCATCAAGTGCTTGAAGTGTATTTACTGCATGCTCAATCATTGTTTTGCCAAACCCGATATCAGCCGTTAATTTACAGCCGTTAAAGCGAGATGATTGACCTGCGGCTAAAACAACTTTTGCAATTAGCACGCCTCTTGCCCCCAATGGCTTAGCGATTGGGCGTTTTTGTCACACAGCACTGCATGTATTTCACTGATCAGCGATAGTGCAATACTCTCTGGCGAGTCGCCGCCTAAATTTAAACCGACAGGCCCAAAAACAGGAGACTTTATTTGTGAAACACGCGTATTTGCGTGCTCTAAAACTTGTTCACGTCTGTGCTTAGGACCCAATAACCCTATGTATTTAAACGGAACATCTTTAAATTGAGCCAACGTATTCGCGTCGAGCTCAACGCTGTGAGCCATTAAAATAGCAGCATCTACTTTATTAGTTATGCAATATTCTTTTAACTCACTCGGTGTGATGCGCAAAATAGCATCAGCATTTTTAAAATATTGCCTTTTTGCATTGGCAGCACGTGTATCCCATACAGTTACACTCCAACCAAGTTGTTTGGCAAATGTATAAACCGGAACTGCATCGGCCCCACCACCCACTATTAATAAATGAGGAGGCGGATAAATAGAAGTTTGCAAGCACGTAGCGCCTTGTAATTCTACCAACTGCGCTTTGCGGTTCATTGATAAACCATGTAACTCATCATTTTGCGTAAATACACCACTACCGGCTGGCAAAATGGGGCTTACTTGTTGAAGGTATCGCCCTGGTTTATTCTCATTAAGTGCTTTAGATACAAGCTCTAACTGTAAATAGTCATTAGCCTTGTGGATGGGCTGCAATAAAATGTGTACTATGCCCCCACAACCAATGCCAAGTTGAAATGTTAAATCGTCTTCGTCGGTAGCATCATAACTGATGGTTTTACTGGTTAAAGTACTCATTACTTGTTTAGCGTGGCGCTGTATGTCAGCTTCTAAACAGCCACCCGAAAGCATCCCCAAGCGCTCGCCTAGGCTCGAAATAAGCATCATAGCCCCTAGTTTTCTGTAGCTAGAGCCTTCAATTTTGTACAAAGTAGCTAAAACCCATTCTTGGTTGTCCCTATTGAGATGCCAAGTGTTTAAGATACTTTTCAAATCTGTAACCATATATTGCCCTTTAAAAAGCATTTTTTGCGTTTAAAAACAAACCAGCCTAAACAGCTAATTTAAAACTTAATAATTCACGCACAATTTAGTTTTCTATTATATCGTTTAAGGTCTCAATTAACTCATCAAATTGATCATTAACACTTTGGCGTTGTTTATCATTTAGAGTTAGGTTTAATTTGTAGAGTAAATTTATATATAAATTTAAGTTTACTTCATTGCTTTTCAATAGCGCGTTGCTCATATAAAGTTCGCGCTCTTCAATAACCGTACTTAACTGATTTATAAATTCTTTTTTTGTAATTTCAGCATTTGTAAATACCTGTTTGGCTGCATTCAAACGGTTTTGCTTGTACTCTAACCACAGCGCTCCTGAGTCTTGATGTTGCTCATTAGTCGATTTAATCAGCGCTTTTTGTTGTTTATTAAGCTTGCCTATCCACTGCTCGTAGTATTCAAATTGCTCTTCTAAACGCTCACTTTTTCGCTCAAGCGGGGTTTGTTCGTTAAACTCTTCGCGTTCGTCGTTAATTTTTATTTGGATATTGTTTAAAAGCTCACCTCTTTGCTCACTTGATAAGGTTGCCCCAAGCTCAGCTAAAGGCAGCTTTGCGTATCCAAGTAGGTTCTGCCAATGTTGTTTTGCAAGCACAACCTGTGTTTTTAATTGTTTAGCCTCCAATGTTTGGTTAAACAATACTTTTATATTTTGTATGTCTTGTCTGTAGGCGGGTAACTGGGTAGTTCGGTGCCAATTTTGTGTTGTTGTAATTATGTTTTTTAGCTGTGTATTTTGCTTTTTATTTAAATCAACATAATCGTCAACCCAAAACGATGAAAGCCAACTCAAATTATTGTAAGTAAAAGATGCCGAACAACTACATAAAAACAACATACTTACAGCAAGGCATATCTGTTTTAGTTTTTTTGCTTTGAAATTATTAAGCATAACTTTCTCTATTATTTATATTGTGGCGAAGCTCAAAACTCATTTGATAATAATTATCATTTAAGTATTGACTTGCATTTAGATCTAACTGATAATCGTTCGCACAAACACAGTGTAACGACCTCAGTGCCTACGGAAGAATATTCAGCAAGGATGCTGACACATTAAAAGAAGAGCGTGCCGCTTCGTGTTATTACTTACTCGACCCAAGTAATAACATCAAATATCATATTTACTTGCTACATTGCTCATATTAGTGACGGTTAATATGACTCAAAAAAGCCCTAACGGGCTTTTTTTATTTCTTTAAATTTTCTATAAAATCTGTATCTTACACTTCTTAAACTCGTTTACTTACCTTAAAAGTCCACCGCGCTGTTATTTACATTTTATACGCACGATCTGATAAGGTATCGCCTTGCGTTTGCGCTAAAGCTGGCGTAAAACATAACAGTAGACACCCTTTTTTGCATCTATTTATAATAACCGATTTAGTCTCTACTTAAATGCATTGAGTATTAAACGTTTAAAATGCGCAAATAGTGCAAAAATTTAATAATTTAGCATTTAACTAAAGTCTGTTTACCTGTCGGGATTAAAACTTGTTCTATTTAGGCGCTATTTAATCGCGGCAAGATATACTGGCCCTAAAACCTATCGTAACTATTACTAATTGGAGACATTAATATGTCACAGTTTAATTTGAAAGCACTCGTTCTTGCTGGCGTTTTACTTGCCAGCCCTTTCGCTCATGCAACATTAGAAGATGGCATAAGAGCAGCTAACGAAGGTGAATTTGCAGTCGCCCTAAAAGAATTTCAATACCTTGCCGATAAAGGTTTTGCGCCAGGAATTTACGAACTAGCTAAATTATACGAAGGTGGATACGGTGTAACACGCGATTACCGCAAGGCAGCTGCGCTTTATCAACAAGGCGTTAAAAAGAACCATCCGGATTCAATGTTTGCGTTAGCTGTTTTATACGACGAAGGTAAAGGCGTAAAGCTTGATCACCAAATGGCTGTTACCTTATTTGAAAAAGCAGCCAATAAAAACCTGCCTGCGGCTCAGTTTAATTTAGGTGTAATGTATTCCAATGGCGTGGGCGTTACGCGAGATTATGAAGCGGCACGCAACTGGTACGAAAAAGCAGCTGCAAACAATTACTCTTTAGCACAATTCAATTTAGCCCTCATGTATTTTGAAGGGCTAGGTATGCCAAAAGATTTAGTAAAGTCATACATTTGGAATACTATCGCTGAGTACAACGGCAATATGCAAGCGAGTCATAGCCGCAAACTTGATGAGCGTAAAATGCTGCCTAAAGAAATTGAAGAAGCTAAAGAAAAAGCCGATGCCATTTATGCAAAAATACAAGTGGGTACTTATGCTGGCGAAGGTCGCTTATTTTAAAGTTTAAGACTCTTAAGAGTTTAAGACCTTAACCTTAGTTTGAAACTAATCTAAAAAGGCTGAATTACATAACGTAATTCAGCCTTTTTAATATCTTGATTTAGCAAGTTCAAAATCTATTCAACTTTACAAAATCAACATACTCTTATTTTATGTAAAGCCACTTTAGTAGCTTAATAAGAAGTTTGCTTTGTTTTAGCAGCATAACAATACGAGGATTAAACGAGCCCGATACTAACGTGTTTTTAGCATGGCTAAACGTTAAAAACCCTTCTATGCTATGATAATGCCCCATTCCTGAATGCCCTACACCACCGAAAGGGGCATCGTCAGCAGTTACTTGCACTAACGTATCGTTTATCGCCACAGTGCCACTGATTGTTTGCTTCATAATATATTCTTGAGCGTGCTTATCTTGCCCTAAAATATAAAGCGCTAACGGGTGGTGATGGGCTTTAATATAGTCAATTGCGCTGTCGAGCTTGTCATAACTCATTATTGGTAGTATTGGGCCAAATAGCTCATCTTGCATAAGCTGCATTTCGTCAGTAACTTGAGTCACTAAGTGCAGCCCCATACGATGTTTTTGCTCATCTTGCTGGTTTTGCTCAAGTGGCTTAATAATGTTTGCGCCAAGCTCTTGGGCTTGCTCTAAGTAGGTTGCTAAACGTTTATAGTGTGCATCGCTAATAATAGAAGTTAAGTTTTTACCTTCAACACCGTCTTTAAAATGCTTTTTATACAGCTCACATAATTGCTGAACCAGCTGATGCTCAAGCGCTTTGGGTACAAATACGTAATCGGGTGCTACACATATTTGCCCTGCGTTGGCCATTTTTCCAAACAGTAAAGCTTGTGCCGCTTTTTTAATATCGGCATTTTGCGTAATAATAACTGGCGATTTACCACCGAGCTCAAGCGTTACCGGCGTTAAATTACGACTCGCTGACGCCATTACTAATTTACCAACGGCCGATGACCCCGTAAATAATAAATGAGCAAATGGCAGTGATGAAAACTGCGCGGCTACGTCGCTACCGCCTTGTATTATTTTGCAATGCGCTTGCATGTCGTCTTTAAATATTTTTTCGATAACGGCGTTTGTGTGAGGTGTAAACTCGCTTAATTTGAGCATAACTCTATTACCAGCAGCTATGGCGGTAAGCACAGGTACTAACGCTAACTGAATAGGGTAATTCCACGGTGCAATAATACCAACCACACCTTTAGGTTGGTAATTAACACTTACTTTTGAAGGCCACAAGCTTAAACCCACAGAGCGATTACTTGGCTTTGCCCATTTTGGTAGCTTTTTGATAATGTGCGCGAGTGTTTGAACCGTAGGTAATATATCGCCAAGTAGAGTATCGAAAGCGGTTCTGTAACCAAAGTCTTTTGAAGCAGCATCCACTAGCTCTTGCTCAAGTTCAACAATACGTACACGGAGTTTTTTTAATAAAACGAGACGTTTATCAATTGGCAAGTAAGGTGTTTCGAGAAAGCTTTTTTGCAATTCATCAAATTGAGGAATTAAAGGCATTGCCTGTGATGTGTCGGTGCTCAAAATAGATTACTCAATTTTTAAAGTTACCGCAGACTATAACCTTGTTCTGTTTTTCGAGCAATAACACTAATTTGCTTGAAAGCGTAATATATAACTTGAGTTTTTAAGGGTAAATCTACCCTAAGCAACTCTTTTGAACACTAATGGCGTGAATTTAACTGAAATAGATTGGATATAAAGAGTAGCTTTGCTTTAAGTTATAACTTTAAACAAAACTACTCTGATATAGGTTGGTTGGAACTAATTTAGTACAGTTTTAAAAGCCAAATACTTGCGCTGCGATAGTCATTGTCACTAGCGTAATTAATACAATGGCGACAATATTTAGCACAAAGCCGGCTCTTATCATGTCGCGCATTTGAATTTGCCCTGAGCCAAACACAATAGCGTTTGGTGGTGTCGCTACCGGCATCATGAACGCACAACTACACGCTATAGCTGCAGGAATAACCCAAACTAAAGGCGAACCTGTTATAGACTCTGCAACGGGTCCTAACAAAGGAAGAAAGCCAGCTGCAGTCGCTGTATTGCTAGTGATCTCAGTTAAAAATGTAATTAATGCCACAACAACAAGTACACTCATAACAAGTGGAATGGCACTAGCGCCTTCAATTAGGTGAGCAATAAATTCAGCAAGCCCTGATGACTTAATTTGAGATGCAAGTGTAAGCCCGCCACCAAATAATAATAAAACGCCCCACGGCACTTTAGCTGCGCTTTCCCAATCAAGAATACGTTCGTCACTGCCTTTGTTTGCAGGCAAAACAAATAGTAATAATGCAGCGGCAATCGCAATACCCGTATCAGAAATTTTAAGCCCTGTTATGTCGCCAAGTATAGGTCTAAATATCCAACACAGTGCTGCTAAAACAAACACAAATAACACGCCTTTTTCGGCACGTTGCATTATACCTAGGCTTTTTAGCTGCGTTGAAAACACCGCTTTTGTATCAATTTTTTGATCGTTTTTAACATTAGCATCTACTTTATACGCAAATTTGGTAAGCCAAACCCAACTAATAATAAGCATACTTAAAGACAGTGGTACGCCTACAATCATCCACTGAGCAAAGCCTATTTCAATTTGGTAACTGTCAGATAGGTATGCAGCCATTAATGCATTAGGCGGTGTACCAATTAAAGTAGCAATACCACCAATGCTTGCACCATAAGCAATTGATAGTAGCAATGCTTTGCCAAACCCTTCATTACTTGGGTCTGATTGCTTAACCAAATTGGTAATTGAAAGTGCAATAGGTAGCATCATTACGGCTGTTGCGGTATTAGACATCCACATCGACAAAAATGCAGTTACAAGCATCATTGCTAAAATTTGCAAACTTGGCTTTTTACCCGCATATAACATGGTGCTAAGCGCTATACGTTTATGTAACCCCCATCGCTCCATAGCGATAGAGATTAAAAATCCGCCTAAAAATAAAAATATTAGCGGGTGCGCATACGGTGCAGCCACACTTTTTATGGCTTCTATATCAGCAAGTGGTGATATTACCAAAGGAAGCAAAGCTGTTGCTGGAATTGGCACTACTTCACTTACCCACCACGATGCCATCCAAAATGCTAAGCCTGCTGTTTTAAATGCAGCAACCGACATACCCTCAGGTGGGTTTACTAGACAGGTAAGCAACATAACGCTTGGGCCCAGTAATAGCCAAAACCATTGCATACTCTGTTTTTTAGGAGAATTGTTTTTTAAAATTTGTTGAGTCATTACTTTTCCTAAAATTTATATTTAAGACCAAGCGCAACACTGCTGTCGTCTTGTTCTTCTAAATTAAGATCGGTATATAAAAGATAAGCTGTAGTTTGCTTATCAAATACATAATCAAGGCCTGTACTCCATTGCGTTGCCTCAGATGCTTGACGAAGAGTTGAGTCATCCTTTGCAAATTGAATTTTTGGCACCCACTTATCAAGTGTATAACTGGCACTTAATACGTAACCATTGCCCGACTTACTGCCATCTACTGATTCTGAATGCTGGTACAGCGCACCAAGTTGTAATTGTTCGAACTTATAAACACCGGCAATTCTACTTGCAGTAATATTATTAAGTGAATCAACATGGCTTAACGATAAGTAATATGAAGTACTTTTTAAATTACGATCACCATAAATAAGCGTAGCAGCAAAACCTGCTTCATTATCTTTATTATCGTCTTTAGGAGCGTAGGTAAATGAAAACTGCGTATTATGCCAATAGTTTGAGGTGTAAGTTATAGTATCACCGAGGCGATCTTGGCCTGCTATAACCTGTGCCATATCGGCTTGAGTTTCGTTAAAGTTATCGAGTTTACCTTCAGAATATTTAAAACGAGTGTCGTTACGACCTACAACAACTTCACCAAACGCGCCTTTTAAACCTAAGTAAGTATTACGTGCTGTGAAAGGTTCTTGCGTATCATCTTCTTCAAAACCTTTAACTTGTACCTCATATTTAAAAACAGCACTTAAATATTCGTTAAGTTTATGATCGCCCTTAATACCAATACGCGAGTATGGCGCTTCAATTTGAGTACCCTCTTCGGCATAACGCATTATGCCCGTATCAGTACTGGCAATTTGTACTTCAGCTTTACCGTATACAGCGTACTCTGCAGCAAAAGATGTGTGTGAAAATGTAGCTAAGCAACCATAGGATAGAAATAAAATACAGGTGTGTGTAGTTTTTGTCATCGTGTGCCCTAATTATTAGAATCTACTTGTTGTAGCGCTTATAACGCAACTTTACTGCCAAGTTTATAAAAGCAATATATTTCAATAACTTACTAAAGCAAATCGTTTGATTTAAATAAAAACGTGTGAATTACCACACATAAGAAAGTGGGTCTTGTCACCAAACCCACACATTTAGTCAGTAAACATATCTCTATTAAGATTGTATTTACTCATTTTATCGTAAAGTGTTTTACGAGCAATTTGCAGTGTTTCCATGGTATTTTTAATACTGCCGTGGTTTTGCTCAAGCGCGTACTCAATAAGTGACTGCTCATAAAAAGAGACTTTTTCAGATAAACTTAAATCGGGAGATAAGCCACCTAATTGTTGTGTTTTAACTTCAGCAAAGGCAAGTTCGGCACCAAGTAATACAGCTCGCTCTGCTTGATTTCTTAGCTCTCTCACATTGCCCGGCCAGTCATAGGCAACTAACCGCTGTTGTATTTCGTAATTTACTGCCGCCGGCGGCTTATGATAGCGAGTTGCAGCAATAGAGCTAAAGTGTTTAAACAAAAGTAATATGTCAGCTTTTCGCTCTCGTAATGGCGGAATATTAACGTTAACCAAACTAAGTCTGTAGTATAAATCAGCTCTAAAATCACCCTTTTCAACTAACGCAAGTAAGTCTACTTTTGTAGCTGCAACAATTCTGATGTCTAAATCAATTGCTTTGTTATCGCCTACAGGTGTTACTTTTCGCTCTTCTAATACGCGTAATAACTTAATTTGCAGTGCCATTGGAGTGCTTTCTATTTCATCTAAAAAGACCGTACCACCTTGTGCATATTCAAACTTACCTTTTCGACTTTGAGTAGCCCCTGTATAGGCACCACTTGCTGCACCAAACAATTCGCTTTCTATTAACTGCTCTGGTACTGCGCCACAATTAATAGCAACAAAATTACAGCTAGAGCGATTACTCTGATCGTGTAGATACCGCGCTACAAGTTCTTTACCTGTGCCAGTTTCACCTTCAATCATTACATCGGTTGGGGTATCTATAATTGTGTTTAATAAGTGCATCATGTGTTGCATTTTAGGTGTGTCACCTAGTATGCGTACACCTGGGGCTGAGGTTTTCTGTACAGCCACTTTTAATGCGCGGTTCTCCATAACAAGGCTTCGTTTGTCGCACGCTCGTGCTATGCAATCAAGAAGATGTTCGTTAACTGGTTTTTCAAATAAATCATACGCACCTAATTGCATCGCTTTAACTGCTATCGATACATCAGCGTAACCAGTTAAAAATATTACAGGGAGCTCACTATCAAAAGCCGTTATTTGCTCTAAAAGCGTTAAGCCATCCATGTTCGGCATATTTATATCGCTCAGCACAACTCCAGCAAAGCGCCTATTGAGTTTGCTAAGAGCGGTACTTGCGTCATTAAAGCACTCAACGGCGTATCCTTCGAGAGTGAGCAATTGCTTTAAAGAGTCTCTGATCATTGCTTCATCATCAATGACTATTATGTGATTACATGGGGAGCTATCAATCATCTTTATTTTCCTGCCTGTTAGAGAGGCTAATTATAAATTCAGCCCCGCCTTCAACTCGATTGTGCGCGCTCAAACAACCATTAAACGAATCTATTATTTGTTTTGATATAGATAAACCAAGGCCTAAACCTTTACTTGATTTAGTACTATAAAAAGGTTCAAATAAATTACCAAATGCATGTTGCTCAATACCAGAGCCAGTATCTAAAATCGACAGTTTTACTCGCTCTTCAAAACACTCCAGCTGAAAACTTAAGTTACGAATAATTGCGCCATTCATAGCTTGGCTAGCATTAGTAATTAAATTAACGAGTACTTGTTCAAATTTAAGCGAATCGACCCACACAACGACTGTTTCATCAAACTGAGGTGGCTCTACTTGTACGTTATCTTGCTTTAACTGCGCGCTAGAAATCATTAATGCGTTATTAACAAGCCCTGCAAGAGGGTAAGGTCTGAGCTGCATTTTTGAAGGTTTACTAAAATGCTTTAACTGACCTACAATTTGGTGCACTCGATTAACTAATCCCTCAATCACTACTAAGCTTTCACCAAGTGCTGAAGTATTTCCTTTAGCTAATAAACGCTTTGCCGAAGCTAAATAAGTATTAATAGCACTGAGCGGCTGGTTTATTTCGTGGTTGATTCCTGCACTTAGCTGCCCTATTGTGGCCAGCTTAGCAGATTGCACTAACGCTACTTGTGCTTTTTCAAGCTCTTGAGTTCGCTCAATTACTTTTGCCTCAAGGCTATGTCTTGAATATAAAAGTTTTTTATAGCCAGCAAAACGAGCCAGTAAGCTATATCCTATAATAGTTACTAAACCGTAAATGATGCTTGCCCAAAATAACCGAGGTAATTGAGCCGGATTTACAGAGGTTACATCAACAAGCACATACATATTTGCGCTAAAATAACGCAATGGTTTGGCTGCGCTAACATACAGCTTATTGTCTATTTTATAATGCATTACACCTTCACTAGTATATTGAAATTGCTCAATATAAGTAGGTTGGTGATCTAAATACGCTCTACGTAATTTGATGTTACGGCGCTGTGTTATATCAAACTTACGAAAACTATTTAAACGCCAGGCTTGCACATCCGACATAGCAATAACGTCATCAGCAAGCTGCAAGTAAAAATGACTCGCCATTGATGTGTTTAAAAGCTCTCTATCATTTTCAAATTTACTCACATTCACCTTTAAAACCACAACACCTACGGCTTTCTTTTCATGGTAGATAGCTTGTGAAAAGTAAATCCCTCGCTCTTTTGAACGCATACCTAAGGCAAAATATGCCACTTTTTCGCCTGCAAAAGCACGTTTAAAATAAGGTCTAAATGCAAAGTTACTACCTAAGAAGGTGTTATCGACTTGCCAATTGCTACTTGCGGTTACTTCACCTTGCGTATTAAGTACGAATATATCAGAGGACCCACTTGCCTGTTGGATGTCGGCTAAATAATTATTAATAGCGTTGTAGTGTTGGTGCTCACCACTTACAAAATCAATCATTAACAGATTATAAGTAAGCAGTTGTGGGATAGCAGAAAAACGAACTAACTCAGTATCAATATAATTATTTAATTGAGTGACTTGACCCTGTGCTTGCACAGTTGCTTTATCAATATCATGAGCACGGCCTACCCAGAATGTTACAACTAAAATTAATATCAATAATAAACCTACTGCAATTATTCTTTTAGAAAACGAAAACATGGCCTGCCCGAAAATAGCCTAAAGAATTTAAGGCCGGTAGTGTAACGACTTATATGATCCAGCGATATAAAATTTTTGTTAACAAAAGCATTTAATTACCCTTGTAAACTAAATTTAATCCTAAAAGCAAAAAACACCGCAAACAGTTATGTTTGCAGTGTTTAAAATGTAGAACAAAACTAATACGTTATTAATTTGTAGCTAAAGTTGATCTGTTTTTTAGGTATTTGTATAAACCGATTAATGACGCGGCTATCCAAAATATTTCAATCACAAAGCTCGCTAAATTAAAGTTATAGCAAAGGCTAATTAACAATAAAATCGCCCCTGTTAAATTCATCATATTATACGTTAGGCTGGCTGGAGACGTTTTACCTAGTTGCAACAAAAAAAATGAACCAACTACTAAAAAAGTGCCTGTCATACCTATGATGTCAAATAAGAGTGCTATCACGAAACTATCCTTTATGCATTTTTAAATAACCCAAAAAACTGGCCCGATCCATGGGGAGGGTATTTTTTCATTCATTGAAACAGCAAACCGGGCGATTCTATCAATATGGTAAATTCTAACAAGGCCATATGTCCGCATACAAAAGCCTTTATACTAATTCGCTTAATTAAGTATTATTGTGGGTTGGTATTACTTCACACAGCTTATTTAAAGGTTACTTTACCACCAATTATTTTATAGGCAGGCGCACCGCGAATAATCGCTTCTCGGGCAAATGGCCGGCTACAGTTAGGGCAAATACAAGCCTCTGTTGTAAAGTCTTGGCTAATACGCTCTTTAAAGCACTTAATTAATGTTCCTTTTCCCCCTTTTCGATATTTAAATAAAGAGGCTTTACAAGCAGAGCAAAAAATATCAACCGTTTTAGTAGGGCCTTTTTTGTTGGGTTTTGCCATTACGTCCTGCGGTATTATATAAAGAGTAATTAGCAATTATATCAGTTTAGATGGGTAAAGGTTACCACCTCTGACTTAGAATTTAGATACGGCAGACTTAATCTATAAAGGCCCATTACATATAACCTTTATAAAATAAACACATCCTAATCTTTAAAAAAGAAGCGATTTAACTGAGATGACAATACATTCATATTAAAAGGTTTGACTATAAATCCTGATACTTTAGCTGCAATAACTTGCTTAACTTTATCTGTACTGTCTTCACAAGTAACCATTAAAACGGGAATATCAGCGAGTTCTTTATCTTTTCGAATGTTAGTAAGTAAACTAACTCCATCCATTTTTGGCATATGAAGGTCAGTAATAACCAAATCGAAATGCTGGTTGCGCAGAAATACCAAAGCTTGCAATCCATCAGTTGCTTCAACGATATTGCTATACTCTAGTTTTCTAAGCATATTAATTAATACGTGTCGCATGAGTGGCATATCATCAACAACTAATATTTTCATTAGTTTCTTTACCAAATTGTATAATGGGATTATATAAAACTACTCTACTCGTAGATAAGGATCAAATTTGGATTTGCTGATTATTTAAATCTTACGGCCATACCCCTAAAATGAGCCCCATCAACGAAAATTGTAAAATATGGTACCCCCCGTTAATTAAAAAAAGCTTTAGAGGGCGTTGCTCAAATATATAACTCAATCCAAATGAACTACTGATCCAAAAAAAGCCGATCACAAAGCCGGTTCCTATACTTTCACCTACGCTTGCATCCTTACCTAAAAAAAGAGATAGCATTAAAGCCGCTATAAAAACTAAAAAAAAACTGCCACCAAATATCAACTTAGGGTTAGCCGATTGTAAATCCAGATCAGTTAAGCCAATACTTTCTAGCCATGCATTTTTAAAGAGAGCTTTTGAATACCATATACCGCCAAGCATAAAAGAAGATAGTGCAGCGACTAGTACCGCAAAGTAATCAACATCTAAAAGGTTCATACAAACAGCCGTATACAAAATGTGTAATACCGTTGTGAATAAACACTCACGGTATAAAGATACTCCCAATGTAGTTATAAATAGGATATTGAGCAAATGCCTTAACTTGAATTAATTTTTTGTATAGAAGGTAATTATAAAAATAAAATTTATAAATCGCCAAATTTTGCATTGGTCAATAAGGCTAAATCAGTTGGCGAGAGTGCTATTTCTAAGCCTCTTTTTCCGGCGCTCACATAAATAGTGTCAAAGAGAGAAGCACTGCTATGAATAAACGTAGCTAGACGTTTTTTTTGTCCAAGCGGACTCACCCCTCCTAAAATATAACCAGTACTAACTTGTACTTTTTGTGGGGCAGCCATAATTACTTTTTTAGCACCACATAGTTTAGCTAACTGTTTTAAATTAACTTGTTGAGATACAGGCGTAACAGCAACAATCAGTTGCCCTTCATGTGTTTCAAGTACTAAGGTTTTAAATACTTGTGCACTGTCTAAATTTAACTTTTCAACGGCTTCAAGCCCGTAGTGGCTATTACTCTTATCGTGCTCATAACTGAGTACTTCAAAGGTTTTTTTTTGCTTTTTAAGTAGATCTATTGCTGGTGTCATGCTGTTTCATCTTTTTTATTCACAGTAACAAAAATTAAGTTTAAAGCAAAAAAAACGACGCTAAAAGCGTCGTTTTTGGGTTCATAATAATTTAAATTTATTTAGTTAAATCATCAAAAAACTTTTTAACACCGTCAAAAAAGCCTTGCTCTTTAGGACGGTTTTTAGAGCTATCTGTGCCCATGCTTTCATCTAACTCTTGAAGTAGTTCACGTTGACGCTCGTTAAGATTAACTGGCGTTTCGATTACCACTTTACAAATTAGATCGCCTTGTGCACCACTGCGTACAGACTTAACACCTTTGCCACGCATACGGAACATTTTGCCCGTTTGAGTTTCAGACGGTATTTTAAGTTTTGCACGACCATCAAGTGTTGGAACCTGAATTTCGCCACCAAGGCCTGCGGTAGTAAAGCTAATTGGTACTTCACAATATAAATTATTCGCTTCACGTACAAATATTTCATGTTCACGAACCGATACTTGCACGTACAAGTCGCCCGACGGCGCGCCATGCATTCCGGCTTCGCCTTCACCCGTTAAGCGAATACGGTCGCCTGTATCTACGCCCGCTGGAATTTTAACTGAAAGCGTTTTAGTTTTTTCTACGCGGCCTTGTCCATGACAACTGTTACAAGGGTCTGAAATAATTTGACCTTGTCCCTGACACGTTGGACACGTTTGCTGAACAGCAAAGAAACCTTGGCGCATTTGCACCTGGCCAGCACCATGACATGTAGTACATGTTTTAGGCTTAGAACCCGCTTTAGCACCACTGCCATCACATGGCTCACAACCAACCCATGTAGGTACTTTAATTTCAACTTCTTTACCACGAACAGCTTCTTCTAAGCTTAAGTCCATGTTGTAACGTAAATCAGATCCACGTTGTTGACGAGATTGACGTCGACCACCGCCGCCACCAAAAATATCGCCAAATACATCGCCAAATACATCACCAAAGTCGCCATGTCCGCCACCAAAACCACCGTGACCACCACCGCCACCTTGCTCGAAGGCTGCGTGACCATGTTGGTCATACATTTGACGTTTTTGATCATCGGTTAGTATTTCGTACGCTTCTTTAACTTCTTTAAATTTTATTTCGAGATCTTTATCGCCTGCGGTACGATCTGGATGATATTTCATCGCTAAGCGTTTATACGCTTTTTTTATGTCTCGCTCACTCGCATCTTTGCTTACGCCGAGGACTTCGTAATAATCGCGTTTTGACATATCTATCACACTACTCTTTTCTGTTTGCAGCGTAAGCTGCAGGATAAATCGATAAATCGCATCGATTTATCATTGAATTTTTAAACCTTGAATACATGCAAAAGGCGCGACAAGCTATTGCTCGCGCGCCTCAATTGTTCATCCTAACCTAAGCGCCTAACTGAGTTAAGTACTTTTGGTTAGCGAGAAGCGTTAGCAACAATTACTTGTCGTCTTTCACTTCTTCGAACTCTGCATCAACAACGTCATCATCTTGCTTAGTTGACTGTTGCTCGCCTGCGTCTGCTGAACCTTGCTGTGCTTTCGCTTGAGCAATTTCCATCAGTTTTTGAGACTTTTCAGCAAGAGCTTGAGTTTTAGCTTCAATCTCTTCTTTATTGTCGCTCTTAATTGCAGCTTCTAAATCTACAACAGCAGCTTCAATTGCTTCTTTGTCTTCGTTTGGTAATGCATCGCCAGCTTCTTCTACTTGCTTACGTGTACCGTGAACTAAAGCGTCAGCTTGGTTACGAGCAGCTACAAGTTCTTCAAACTTTTTATCGTCTTCAGCATGTGCTTCTGCATCACGAACCATCGCTTCAATTTCGTCATCGCTTAAGCCTGAAGATGCTTGAATCGTAATTTTTTGCTCTTTACCTGTATCTTTATCTTTCGCAGATACATGTAAGATACCATCGGCATCAACATCAAATGTTACTTCGATTTGTGGTGTACCACGTTGTGCTGGACGAATACCTTCTAGGTTAAATTGACCTAGAGATTTATTGTCGCTTGAACGTTTACGCTCACCTTGAAGTACATGGATTGTTACAGCAGATTGATTATCTTCAGCTGTTGAGAACGTTTGCGATTTCTTAGTAGGAATCGTTGTGTTTTTCTCAATCAATGCAGTCATTACTGAACCCATTGTCTCAATACCTAGAGATAATGGAGAAACGTCTAGTAATAGTACATCTTTAACATCACCAGCAAGTACACCACCTTGAATCGCTGCGCCTACGGCTACTGCTTCATCAGGGTTAACATCTTTACGAGGCTCTTTACCGAAGAACTCTGCAACGATTTTTTGTACTAAAGGCATACGTGTTTGACCACCAACAAGAATAATGTCGTTGATGTCGCTTACTGATAAATCAGCATCAGCAAGTGCACGTTTAAGTGGCTCAATTGTTTTAGTTACTAAATCTTCAACTAGTGACTCAAGCTTAGCACGTGTTAGTTTCACGTTCATGTGCTTAGGACCCGATGCATCAGCAGTTACATACGGAAGGTTTACTTCTGTAGACTGTGCAGATGAAAGTTCAATTTTTGCTTTTTCAGCAGCTTCTTTAACACGTTGCATTGCAAGTGGATCATTTTTAAGGTCTAAGCCTTGATCTTTCTTGAATTCAGCTACTAAGTAGTTGATTACGCGGTTATCGAAATCTTCACCACCTAAGTGAGTGTCGCCGTTTGTAGCAAGTACTTCAAAAGTGTGCTCGCCTTCAACTTCATCAATCTCAATGATTGATAAATCGAAAGTACCGCCACCTAAGTCATATACTGCAACTACGTTTTCGCCACGGTTTTTATCCATACCGTAAGCAAGTGCCGCAGCAGTTGGCTCATTGATAATACGTTTAACTTCAAGACCCGCAATACGACCAGCATCTTTCGTAGCTTGACGTTGTGAATCGTTAAAGTATGCAGGTACTGTGATTACGGCTTCAGTTACTTCTTCACCTAAGAAGTCTTCAGCTGTTTTCTTCATTTTTTTCAGTACTTCAGCAGAAATTTGTGGTGCAGCGCGTTTTTCGCCGCCCGCTTCTACCCATGCATCACCGTTGTCGGCTTTAACAATTTTAAACGGCATGATGCCGATATCGCGTTGTACTTCTTCGTCTTCAAAACGACGACCAATTAAACGCTTAATTGCAAATAATGTGTTTGTCGGGTTAGTAACCGCTTGACGTTTAGCAGATTGACCTACTAATGTTTCACCGTCTTGCGTATAAGCAATAATAGACGGGGTTGTGCGATCGCCTTCCGCATTTTCAATAACACGTGCTTTGCCACCATCAAGTACTGCAACACAAGAGTTTGTAGTACCTAAATCGATTCCAATAATTTTACCCATGAAACTTCTCCAACTTCAATATTCGTTAATACGTTCGATGACATAGTAAATAGGGATGCGCCAAACTTATTTCAACTGTAAAAATGAAAAAAAATTCATTTTTTATGATTTATTTACAAAATAACCCTAATAATTGTAAGGAATGGTGATTTTTACGCCGCAGGAGTCGCTTTTAATTACTAGTCTGACCAGTTTGATTGTGTTATAAATTTATTAAATCGCACTATAAAAGGACATCTTCTATGCATTTTGAACAATTACTTCTCCAAGCTTCAAAAATTGGAAATTTAGACAATACCGAACAATCAACTAACACAATGCAATTCCCAGAAAACTGGTGCCAAGGCAGAACTGCTTTTGGTGGGCTTTCGGCTGCGCTGTTATATCAAGCAATCAGAGGCAAGGTAACGGGTGATCGTCGCTTACTTTCACTCAGTACTAATTTTGTAGGGCCTTTACTTGCCGATACTCCTTTTTCGTTGTCGGTTGAAATACTACGCCAAGGTAAAAGTAGCACACAGGTACTCGCCAAAGCGATTCAAAATGAACAAGTGTGCGTAATTGTACAAGCGTGTTTTGCTAAAAGTAGAGAGTCAGGTATTAATGTACCTGTTTCAAAATCTTTGGGTTTAAAGCCAGTAGATAAGCGCCATACATTACCTTTTATAAAAGGTCAGATGCCTGAATTTTTCCAACATGTTGATTTATGCCCCCAACAAGGTGCTATGCCATTTAGTAGTGCAGAAACTTCTCACTTAGGTGGCTGGATGCGGTTTAAACATACACCCGAGCAAATAACTGAAGCCCATGTGATTGCACTTACCGATGCATGGCCGCCAACACTTTTACAAATGTTCAAACAACCTGCGCCGGCAAGTAGTATGTCGTGGTATTTAGAGTTTGTACAAGAGCCAAATTTAACTCCTGGAGAATGGCTTGGCTTTGAAGCAATCACTCATCATTCAAAAGATGGTTACGGTTTAGAAGATGGCTGTATATGGTCGCAGTCGGGTGAGCTAATAGCGCTTACACGTCAAACAGTGGCGTTATTTGACTAAAAGTATGGCCAAACAATATTAAATTGTTTAGCCATTAAATGCTTATTAGTTGTTCGCGTTGTATTAATGCATTAAATATTGCAAAATTGGAGAAATATTCTTCATGCTTGGTATTAAATTGCAAACTGTATGCCCCTGCTGCGATCTGATCATAGATATACCTCGCATAATCGCAAAACAAATGGCGATATGCCCACAATGCCACCATAAACTTTGCGAAGCCGATGTTAATCACGATAGTCGTATAGTTGCACTAAGCTTTAGCGCACTATTAATGCTGCTGAGCAGTATGTTTTACCCTTTTATTTCTTTTAGCAGTAGTGGTATTACTCAAACTATTACTCTGCCCGACGCGGCTCGAATTTTATTTAATTACGATAGTGAACTGCTTGGCTTATTTATTGATTTGAGCATTATTGCTCTGCCTATGGGTTTGCTTCTTATTTTAATTCCTTTGCATCTTGGGCTTTTAAAAACATTACCAGAGGGCATAGCAAGGCGACTACTAAAGTTCACCCTTGCGTTAGAGCCCTGGATTATGTCGGAAATATTTTTAATTGGCGTACTTGTTAGTATGGTTAAAATCATGTCGCTGGCTGATATTAGCTTTGGCACGAGTTTTTGGGCTTATGTGGGGTTTGTTATTTTATACATAGCCGCGCTTGTTCACTTAAATCGCCCACGCTTATGGGCTCAAATAAAGCCTGTAAAAGTACTCGAAGGCGCAGAGCATGCTAAACGTGCAATAGATGAAAATATTAAAGCCTGCCATGTGTGCCATCAACTATGTACCGGTAATATTTGCCAGCGTTGTCATACAAAAACACACGTTAGAAATCCTTACAGCGTGCAAAAAGCGGCAGCTTGGCTAATAACCTCTGTTGTTTGCTATATTCCAGCGAACATTTTACCAATTATGCACACCACCAGCTTAGGAGACGAATCGCCCTCGACTTTAATTGGCGGTGTAATCACGCTATGGAAAAGTGGCTCGTACCCTATTGCAACGATTATATTTTTAGCCAGTGTTGTTGTCCCACTCGCTAAAGCATTTGTACTGAGCTTTTTATGCTTTATGGTAACAAGGCCTGCCAATAGACATACAAAAAGTTACACGCGAATTTATCAACTGACTGAATTTATTGGAAAATGGTCGATGATAGATGTATTCGTGGTTGCTATTTTAGTTGCCTTAGTTCAACTGGGTAATTTAATGTCAGTAACACCAGGATTAGGCATTGTATTTTTTACAGTTATGGTAATATGCCAAATGATGGCTGCCCATGCCTTTGACCCACGCTTGTTGTGGGATTCCCCTAAAAACAAAAAATCAGAGAACAAAGCATGACCGAAACTGCCGAAATAACAAAAGAACCGAAAATTTCCGCTATCTGGATCATTCCGGCAATTGCGCTGTTAGTGGGCATGTGGATGTTATACCAATACCAAGCTAATAAAGGCCCTACAATTTTTATCGAAATGCCACAAGCTGAGGGCATTATTGCAGGTAAAACTGAAATAAAAGTGCGCAGTGTAAAAATAGGTCAAATTGATCATGTTCGACTATCAGACACCCAAGACAGCGTTATTGCCCGTGCGCAAATAGACAAAAACTACAATAACTTATTAACTGATGATGCCAAAATTTGGGTTGTAAAACCACGCATTGATGAAACGGGTATTAGCGGAATGAGTACGCTATTGTCTGGTGTATATTTAGAGTTTTCACCCGGTGAAAGTAAAGAGCTAAAAGAGCGTTTTAAATTACAAGACGAACCCGCCCTCATTGGTAAAGATGTGAAAGGTGGCCGTTTTAAATTAATGAGTTACAACGCTGAAGTGCTTGATGTGAGTACCGGTATATTTTTCAAAAATTACAAAATAGGTCAAATAGAAACCGCCACTTTTGATTGGGAAAACCAGGCAATGAAGTACGGCGTATTTATTAAAGAACCTTATCAAAATCTCATCACCATGAACTCTATTTTTTGGGTGAACGCAGGGATTGAAATTGACCTATCTGCCGATGGCATCAATATTAATACGGGCTCTTTAAGTAAACTTTTAAAAGGCGGCATTTCGGTTGGCTTACCTGAACAACAGGCCCCGGGTGAAATAGCACAAGATGGGCATAGCTTTTCGTTAAGCCAAAGCTATAAAGAAGCGCTAGAAGAGCGCTTTTACGATTTTGATTACTACCTCATTGAATTTGAACAATCAGTTCGAGGGCTACGCACAGGTGCTCCTGTCGAATATAGAGGTATGCGTGTAGGTACTGTTGTTGAAACCCCTGCCAATGTAATTATTGACGGTAAACCTGCCCACTTTAGAAACCATAATACGGCGGTTCCAGTACTTATAAAAGTAGAATACGGACGCTTGTATCACGACAGTGCCTCAGCTAAAGAGTATTGGCAAGGTAGTTTAAAAGGCTGGATTGAAAGTGGTATGCGCGCCTCGTTAAAGCCTGGTAATTTATTAACGGGTGCAGTGTACGTTGATTTTGATATATACCCAGATGCACCGCAAGCGCACCTAGGTAAACTTGTGCAATATGATGTTTTTCCGAGTATTTCTAGCGGCATAACCGTATTAGCAGACCAAGTCTCTGACGTACTTAATAAAGTAAATAACTTAAAAGTTGAAGATAGCTTAGAACAAATGCAAGCCACATTTACCGATTACCGAGCGCTTGCTAATGAAATGCGAGAGCTACTAAGCCAAAAAGATACACAAAACTTACCAGGTGACTTTAATCGTAATTTCGAAAAGATGACAAAAAGTATGGAGCAGTTTGAAGTAACTATGCGCCAATTTGATAAAACCATGGCCAGTTACCAAGCAGGTTCTGAACTTCATCATCAAATACAGCAAACATTAAAAGAGTTTAAACGTTTAAGTGAGGGCCTACAGCCTCTAACTCGCGGATTAAACGAGCAACCTAATATGCTAATTTTTGATAAATCATTACCAGCAGATCCAAAACCAAGGAAGCAATAATGAAATCGTTATTTTTAACTGCAAGTTTATTATTACTATTGGCAGGTTGTAGTTCATCGATACAAACTGCCACACAGTATTATCAGTTTGAGCAGCCTATTGGTGCATCATCTCGAAATGTGACAGACACAGACGCACAATTAAGAATACAAACAGTTGTACTTAGAGGTGCTTTAAATAATTTAGGTATTGCTATGAAAATAGATAGCAACCAAATACATGCTGCTAATTACAACTTGTGGGGCGAATCGCCGGATGTAATGCTCACTGCAACAGCCCAGCAAACTCTTTTTAATGCTATGCCAAATTGGATGGTAATAAAGGGCTTACCGGTCATTACTGAACTCGATCAACAAACATTTTATGAACTTGAATATGAAATACACCATTTTAATGGTGACCTAAAAGGTAATGCTGATATCTCGGGGCTTTGGCGCTTATATTACACTCACCCAGAAACCGGGCGACGTTTAATTAGTATTCATAACTTTTCAAACGTAGTACCTATTGATGATGATGGTTATGACGGTTTAGTTTCGGCACTTGAAAAAATATGGCTAAACATCAACCTAAATGTCGCTAAAGAAATAGAACAAGCAAGACTTTAGTTTTGATCTTATTCATTGCTTTCCACTAAAGAAGCACTTGTTAGTTAGCTAAAAAAGAAGAATGAGGGGTCATTAAAATTAATAAAAATGAATCCCTTCATAATATATTATTATTTTAAAAGCATGTAAGTTGCCTTTTTTCAATAACTTAAAACGGAATTATAAATGAAAGAAGTTGAGGTCGCTTATACCGACTTAGAATTAATGCAAATGGGAAATGATGAACGAGCTCATGTTGTAAGTCAAAGGAAGATGATTAGTGCTGGGGTTGGCGGGCTTGTTTTATTGGCCGCTGCATATAGCTTTTTTATTGCTGCAAAGTTTTTCTTTCTTGATATTCCTTTAATAGAACCTTTATATTTTATTACTAGCCCTTTCTGGTGCATACCGTTAATGTTTTTAACAAGGTCTGTTTTTTTTAGAACACTCTTAGCTATTTGGGTTACAGTCTCCCTTCCTTTCCTTTTTACTTTTACGTTTACAATTCAAGATTTTCACTTCGGAACGAGCATTAATTTCGATTATCTCTTTAGTAATTTGAGTCAATTTTACGAACTTGCCTATGGAGATATAGGTTCAAAATTACAACATTTAACTATATCTAGAGCACTTTCTCTTGAACAACATAAAATTTTTATGAGCGGTATTATGCTTATTAACTCACTCGTGTTGGTTATCTGCTTTTCTATGTTTTATCGTATTTGTTACGACGTAATATTAGGTTTTAGCAAAAACAAACCAACGCTTGAAGTTAATGGTTTTTTTTCAGTACTTAGGTGGTTTGTTCATTGTATTTGCAACCTACTTCATCCTTGCTCATCTGCTTATACTTACAAAGGATCTTCCTTTCGGCTTAGGTATCTTTATTGCTTGGAATGTAATGTTTTACCCATTTTTAGGTATTCGATTAGCCTTAACAAATTCCAAAAGAAAAACTAAAGACAAAATAGGCACAATGTTTACGCGTTATTACATCGTATTTGGACTGGTCATTTTTCCTTTATCATTATATTTGAGTGGTAGCCTAATGGTAAAAATACAAGGAATATTATCGGGTAGCATATTCTCTATTTTGTTTTTTTTGCCGGTCATTTTAGTGCCATTTTTTCTTTATTCGTTAAAAGACAAAAAAGTACAAGAACAAAGTGATTAAATAAAAGCACTAACTACAGTTATAGTGTTACTCGTTGTAACTGTAGTTATAAATGTGAAGGCATAATGTCTCATAAAAAGGTCGAAGGTCTTCTATACTGAGCGAAAAACGAGCGCGAAAGATGTTAGAGCCCTTTCATAATTTGCTGTATATTCCAAATATATTACATCGATAAAATTTCATAACATTCGCTAATATTTACTAAACCTGACTACCGTATATAGATTCAAATATCATTTCCAACATACCTTAAAACCTCACTAAAACCCCATTCGTAATTGTGCAACCAACTTTAAATTTAATATTATTTTTTTGAATTCAAATATCAAAGTATTTTTAATTAAATACATACCTCTTCTAAATTTAAACACAAACCTAATCCTGACACATTCCCCACACTATTTACCGATACCTTGCAAACCCCGTTTTAGGTACAATGCGTTTTGCATTCATTCTTTTGAGTTGTGTATTTATATACACGAATGTAATTAATGCATGCTAGTTTAATAGCAATTCGCTTAATTTAGAGGTCTATTTTGAGGTAATAAAACGGTGTCGATAACAAGGCATAAATTATCGAAAAGCAAGGAACTTAATAGTAAGGAGTAAAGGTATTGAGCAGTTGGTAAATGATTCTTTAATTCTTAATTTGTTTTTAGCGAGTAAAAAATCAACGCCATAAAACCCTAAAACCTGCGCAACTCTACTTACTATTTAACAGCTTTAAATCATTTATATATCACGTTTAATTATCTGTTTTATAAAAGATAAAAGCGGTAGATGTAGTAAAAATTGAGGTTAATCCCTTAGTAATTGGATATTTTTTAAGGAAAATAATATGAAAAAAAGCACACTGCTTGGCTGTGCTATTAGTATTACTTTGTGTTCAATCACACAAGTACATGCAACGGTTAATAATCAATTAAATAAAGGTATTTTTAATACCTTAAGTGCAAATACTAATGTTGTTGCTAATGAACAGTTTGGTATTGAAATAAGCTCACAAACGAGTATTACATTTTTTGTAAATACATCTGACTGGGCTGATGTACATTATATTTTAAACAGCGATAATCAACATAATGCTCGCATGATTATAAATGGCTCACGTAATACCAGAACACTAACGGGCTTGAGCAATGGCGACATTATTAAGTACTCATATACTTATTTAGATGAGAGTGGAGCAGCAAAAGACTCACCTTGGAGTACCTATATTTTTAATGCTGTTGTTGATAGTACAGATTCAGATAATGATGGTGTTAATGACACCGAAGATCTATGCCCTAACACAGCAACTAACGTAGTTGTTGATGCAGTCGGTTGTATAATTGAGCCTAATGATAATGAAGAAGAAGCTGACTTAGGCAGTATTGTCCCGTTATATAACAATTCAACAGTACTTGAGCATGCTATTTCTTTTGACCGTGGTGATGCACTTGTTACTCGCTTTGCAGACAGGGGACGGGATCGCCATGCAAAAGAGGATCAATTTCAAGCTTACGATCACTATTTATCGCATTATTGGACACACCGTACCGCACAATTCGAATTTGTTGATTATGTTGCTAAGGGCGGCGATTCAATTGAAATTACTTTTATCACAGAGTGGAAATTAGACGCCAAAGAATTTAGAGCTTGGTATCGAGGTTTAAATACCGTTGCAGAATACCATGGTAACCTTGGCGGTCGAGTGATTGAATTAGATAATGGTAGTTATGATCATGATTTTAATAAAATAAGCGATACCGGTAATCAATATCGATATACATTAGTTATTAATGATTATCGCCCATTAAATTGGTCTCCATCTAATGTTATGCCTCTAGACGTTGGCCAACGTATGGAGTTTGAAGTGAGCCAGTTTTTAGATGTATCAGTCCCTGAAGGTCGTACGAATTACTACGGTACAACTTATTTATATATTGTTGGTGAAGGTTTAGCCCCTTGGAAAACCGTTGGTAACTTTGATGACGAGAGTTCTGAACGTGAAGATTCATATCCAATTGCCCAAAATGGTCGCCTAGGTGGCGGTACCACTTTACCTTATAACTACACTAACGAACCTGATAACCACTTTATGCAAATGGCTACCAATTTATCAAACGTAAACGGTCAAGTATTTGTACAAGGTCGACGAATTCACCACACTAATTTTACCACGGGTGGGCACGACGAAAGTGTTGAAAATGGCATTTTCACTGAGCTTGTAGGTAAAGCTGGTACGCATTATGTTAATACATCTTGTTCTGGTTGCCATGAACGCAATGGCCGAGCTTCAGTAGCTGATACCGGTGTTCCTTTAGATAAGTGGGTATTTGCAATCGCTGATGCAGATTCTCAACCAGATCCTTTGAGAGGCTATGTATTACAGCCTAGTAATATTGGTATTAACTCTGCATTAGGTGAAGGTACAGTCACAATTGCCTCATGGACTGAAAATAATGGTCTGCGCTCTCCTAATTATGAATTTTCTAGTGGTAGACCCGCACGTTTTTCTGCTCGATTAGCACCTCAGTTAGTCGGTTTAGGTTTGCTTGGGGCTGTCAGCGAAGCAACTATATTAGAACGAGAAGATCAAGATGACCTTGATGGAAATGGTATTTCGGGTAAAGCGCGATTATCAATAGACCCACTTACTGGTGAAACGCGTTTAGGTCGTTTTGGCTACAAGGGCAATGCAACGTCTATTAAACATCAAGTTGCTGGTGCATTAAATACTGACATGGGAGTAATGACATCGGTAAAGCCAACACCTGATTGTGGCCCTAATCAAACAACCTGTGGAAATGAATTGGGTAGTGAGCTGTCCGATGAAAATTTAAATAATTTAGTTAAATATATTTCTTTGTTAGGTGTTCGTGCACAACGCGACCTTGATAACGATAATGTTATTCTAGGCGAAACCATATTTAATGAGATTGGGTGTGAAAGTTGTCATCGCAGCACAATGAAAACCAGTGAGTTTGCACCATTAGCCGAATTACGAAACCAAACTATTCGCCCGTTTAGTGATCTATTATTGCATGATATGGGCGAAGGTTTAGCTGATAACTTAGGCGCTGGCAATGCAACGGGCGCAGAGTGGCGAACAGCACCTCTTTGGGGTCTTGGTCTATCAGCCTGCGTAACCGGTGGTGTTACTAACCCTACCGGTTATCAGGGTGATGATGTGTGTAAACCTGACGCTAACTATTTACATGATGGACGAGCGCGTTCTATAAATGAAGCAATTATGTGGCATGGCGGCGAGGCTGAAAATGCGCGTATTGCCTATGAAAGCATCACTTCATCAGAACAATTAGCATTGTTAACATTTTTAAACTCACTTTAAAATGAGTTATTAACTATCGCTATTAACTTTGACTGACCTAATATCTGATAAAGAGGATTTATGAGTCCGTTAAATCATAATGACATTTAGGTTTATTACTTACAGTTCAAATTAATAATTAAAGCCTATGCTATTTATCCTTACAGCATAGGCTTTTTATTTTAAGCATCATGATTCGTTTTTTAACTGAGTGAAAGTTCAGTACAAAATAGCTTTTAATCACAGCATTAAAATAAATGTTATTTAATGCATTTATTTATTGACTGAAATTAAAAAGCAGATTATTTTTGCGCTGATGTTTTTACAGGCACAACAATAGCGGTTTGCACTCCTTGCACCGTCTGGCGCCAAAGCCAACGCGTTTCATTAAAATGGCTATTTAACATAACCATTTAGTGACCCTCCCGCGCGTACAAAAGCAGTGACTTGGAATATGATTTAACAACAAATTTATCATCTTCTTTGTTTTTGTATAAGCAGTTTAAAAATTATATTTTTAATTTTTATGCATGCTTTTAATTTTGTGAATACTTAAATGCTTGAACCTTCTGCGTTGAGTTTATTACCACCGTTAGTGGTGGTTGTATTGGCTGTTGTATTACGCCGCCCTATTTTATCTTTACTTATTGGTGCTTTAGTTGGTTTAGTTATAGCCGACCCTGCACAGGTACTTACTAACTTTGCAAGTACATCGCTAAAAGTGATGACAGACGAAACTATCGGCTGGCTAATACTTGTATGTGGTGGCTTTGGTGCACTTATCGCGCTATTAGTACGTACAGGTGGCGCATCGGCTTTTGGCAAGCTAGCTCTTAAATACACCAAAGGTAAACGCTCATCTTTGTTTATGACCTTTTGCTTAGGTGTGGTTATTTTTATTGATGACTACTTAAATGCGCTTACTGTGGGTGAAACCATGAAACGCATTACCGATAAATTTAAAGTTAGCCGTGAGATGCTTGCTTACGTTGTTGACTCAACTGCTGCACCAATTTGTGTGCTTGTCCCTTTATCTACCTGGGCGGTATTTTTTAGTGGCTTATTGGTAGATAACGGTATTGCTGAAGAAGGCAAAGGTATTGCTGTTTATATTCAAGCTATTCCGTACATGTTTTACGCGTGGTTTGCAGTGCTTGTTGTTTTACTTGTTGTGTTGGGTGTTATTCCTGCGATTGGTCCAATGAAAAAAGCAGAACAAATGGCGCAAATTGAGCAAGCTCAAGTCGATCCAGCTCAATACAATAACGTTCAAACAGCAGATGAATACGCAGTAAAAGCAGCTGAAGAAAACTTTGAAGATGCCGACCCTAAAGGTAAATTACGTAACTTTTTAGTGCCGATTATTTTACTAATCGCATTTACTGTTTACTTTGAAATAGACGTATACAAAGGCTTACTAGCAACAATGGCGGTCACTCTCCCGTTTTATGCGCTACAAAAATTAATGAGCGTAAGTGAAATGATTGAGCGCATGCTTGATGGCTTTAAAAGTATGATCCCCGCTATTGGTACTGTTATAGCGGCGTTTATATTCAAAGACGTATGCGACTTAATTGGTTTACCTCAGTTTGTTATTGGCAGCTTAAGCCCTTATATGACCGCAGCATATTTACCAGCCGTGGTATTTATTTCAATGGCTATTTTAGCGTTTGCAACAGGGTCGAGTTGGGGTATTTTTGCTGTATCAATTCCGATTGTTATGCCACTGGCAAATGCGGTTGATGCAAACATACCACTGGTCATTGGAGCGCTATTATCGGCTTCTTCTTTTGGTAGCCAAGCGTGTTTTTACTCAGATTCAACAGTGCTAGCAGCGCAAGGCTCTGGTTGTAATTTAATGAGCCATGCCGTTACACAATTGCCTTACACGCTAATTGCTGCGGCATTAGCTGTTATAGGCTTTTTAATAATGGCTTAAATTAGCTGAATAAATAAAAACCCCAATGTAGCAATACATTGGGGTTTATTTTTAGCTGTATAAATAAAGCTTATTTTTGTAGTTTAATACCATTGTAATAGGCATCAAGCGTTGTGATTTTAGTTTGATTTGGTAAATCGGCAAAGTCACTTTCTATAAACTTAGTACCACGTAATTGCACATTTAAACGTGCCGCATTAGGATTAAGCATTGTTTGCTTGTAGTAGTCTTTTATATCTGCAAGCGTTACTTTTTCAACTTCATCAATCAGCTTTTGCTTAGAATCAAAGGTAAAGTTTTCACGGTACCAATCGTTTATAAGTGGGCTCATTTCGTCACTTAAATTTTTAGGCTGCTCTTTAAGCGATACTAGGGTTGAATTTTTAAGCTGCTCAAAAGTCTCTTCGCTCATGTTATCAAGTTCAACTGCGTATTCTTTTTTAAACTTATCAAAACGAGCTTGTATTTCTTTTGGTCCTTTAACTGGTGTTTGAATATACAAACCAATTGCTGAGTAATCCTCGATTGGGCGAGCTAATGCACCTACTGCGTATGCAAGCTGCTCCTCAGTACGCATTTTATCAAACCCAACTGTTCTAAAGTGGCTTTGTAATACAGCCGCTTCTGCTTTTTGTTTGTAACCCGCAACAGGATGAACGGTCATATCAACCACCGCTACATCGGCTACATCAATATCTTTTTGCAGTACCAGCGTTTCGCCCGGTTGTGGCAACCACGCTTTGCTTCGTGCAAATTCACTGCGCTTATGGTTACTTGGTAATGTTGCACTTAATTCTTCTGCAATCGCGTCTATATCTTGCTGATTGTAGTTACCGTAACTAAATACGCGTAAATCGTTTTGTGCAAACGTAGCTGTTTTTAGTTGTGCTAAGTCGGCAACACTCAGTGAGTCAGCGGCTTTAATAAGCGCATCCGTATCAAAGCCACCTGTACGCGTTAGTTTTGAATACTCGCCAAATGCTTGTGCATACGGAAACTGCTTTTGTTGGTTTAGTAAATTACGTTTAAAGCGATCAACAGCTTGGCTAAATGCTTGTGCTGTTTCATCGGCTTTTAATCCGGTTAAAGCTTGTTTAAGCAATACATCTTGCTTATCTGTAAAACCACTCATAGATAAAACAAGACCATTACTCGGCGCAAGGCTTACACTCATACCGGCGATTGCTGCTTCGGTACTTAACTGACTTTGTTGAATATTATATAAATCAGCCCAAACAGAATAAAGGACTTCTGCTTTAATATCGTTCAACCCTGGTTGAGTATTTATATAAACTTCAACAAGCCCTTTTGGCTGCTCTGCAAATTTTTGACTTGCTTGGCGCCATACTTTTACGCCATTTTTATCGTAAGCAAGTTCTGGGTGTTTTTGCTCTTTAAATGCTTGAGTTTTTATTGCAAAATTTTCAGGCAATAAATTGTTTACAGTCGGTAGTGCTAACTTAAATTCGCTTGGTTTTTTCCAGCTTGCAATCTCTTGTTCGCTAATATCACTAATGCGGTATTTACCGTCGTAAAAGTGTAGTTGTGAGTCTGTCTCTTCTTGCTGCGATACATACCAAATACGAAGAGTATCGGCATTTAACTGCTCAAGTACTTTATTTACCGCATTAGCATCAAACTTTGCATAATAATAAGGTGCATTAATGGCGTGATTTAACGGGTAATCTTGCATACTTTGTGTAAGTGAGCTTACATAATTAAATTCATCACCTTTTTCTAAAAACTTAAATTGGTTATTTAGTGATGTACGAATTTCGTTGAAGTACTTGCTATCAACGCCTTCTTTTTTAATTAAATCGATGTACTGCATGATAGTTGCAACTATTTCATCACGATTTTTCATGCCTTCATCGGTAAGTTCTACATTTACATTTAACGAACCGTAGTTGCCATATTGATTTGGTGCAGCTGAAGCTGAAAGCTGAGACACCCACCCTTTGTCGCGAAGAAGTTGCGCTGGGCTACCCGGCATTTCATTACTTAGTAAATACGCTACAAATCGGTTTGGTTTAAGTGCAAATTCGCTATTATTATTAGCAATGGTGAAATCAAGTTGTAGCTGTTTTACATCTTCATTTGGTGCATAAAACACGCGTTTTCCGCCAGCGTTATCAAAATCAACTTTTGCAGTCACTGTTGGCTTTTCGATATTTTTATTTTTTATATCAGCAAAGTATTTTTGCGCTTTTTGCTCCATTTCAGCAATAGATAGATTTGAAATAAGCGCTACTTTCATAATATTTGAAGAGTAATATTTATTATAAAAATCAACTGTTTCTTTATGAAGTGAGCTACCTTCTTTGTCGCCAAGTGTTTCTAGGTTACCAATTAAAAAACGGTTAGCAGGATGATCGCCCATCATTTTACGCGCGAGTTTAAATTGACCAAAAAAGTCCATTTCGCGGCGCATTGACCACTCTGCGTTTACTGCATTTTTTTCTTTGTCTGTGTATTCAGGGTATAACTTAGGTGCTTTGAAAAAGTCGGCAAAGCGGTCTAGCCCTTCATCAAACGCGTCGTTATTAATTTTAAACATGTAATTAGTAATATCGAGCCAAGTGTAGGCATTATGCGCGCCACCATTTTTGGTCATAAAATCAGAATACCCTTTTGTGTCTGGGTAACGATCGGTGCCTAAAAACAGCATGTGTTCTAAATAATGCGCCATACCCTGTTGCGACATTGGGTCGTGTAGTAAACCAACACCTACACTTAGTGCCGCTGCTGACTTTTCAGCACCAGGATCCGACACTAAAATAACTTCAATGTCGTTTGCCAACTTAAGTGTTTTATATTCGCGGTTATCGTTAGGGCTAACAACTAAAGTGTCTGATAGTAAAGAGGCCTGAGGCGCCACAGAAACAGATGATATGTTAGAACAACCACTTAATACGGCTAATGCGATAGCACTAAAACCAATTATTTTTTTCATTTTATTTTCCATTAAAAATCATCGCGCAAAATATAGAGTGCGCCAGTTGAAAGCAATATAGTAAAGCTAAACTAACATTTTAAATTAATGATATGCCACAAAATAACGCTTAATTGTGTAACACATTGTGAAAAACATCTTCATACTCAATTGTAAACTCAAATAAATAAGGAAGATCAATGGAAAAAGTAATAATTTTAACAATGTTCGTTCAAGTAACTCTCTCACTTATCGTAATGATTATAATGGGGAAAAGGCGCTTTGCTGCAGCTAAAAACAAACAGTTAAATTTAAGCGATTTTAAAACAATGCAATTAGATAAAGCTGGCGATACTGTTAGGGTTGCAGATAGAAATTTTTCGAATCAGTTTGAAATACCTGTGCTTTTTTACGTGGGTTGTTTACTTGCACTGCAACTAAATAGCGCCAGTACACTTGTGGCAATACTGGCCTGTTTATTTGTAGCAACACGTATTGTGCACAGTGTTATTCATTTAGGTGAAAACAACGTACGCGCACGTTTTAAAGTGTTTTTACTGGGTTGTGTTTGTGTGTTTTCAATTTGGCTTGCGATGGTTTGGCGGGTACTTGCTTTTTAAATTAACGTTTCTACTTTCTTAGTCATTGTAATTAAACGATGAGCGACGCGAGTTACGCCGCTCACAACATTTTATTTAGTACGTTTTAAACGCGGTAATACGAATAAAACCCCTGCTAAAATCCAAGCCATACTACCACCCGAACTGCTATCAGATTCAATTGGTGTAGTTGTATCCTCTTCATCAATCAACGTATTAAGCGTAACCGTTAAGCCTTTTGACGAGCGTGGATCGTCATCCAATACAACTACACTTTCTATAGAAACTAGATTGGTGCTGCTAATTGTTACATCACTGCTTGAACACTGCTCAGAACTAATACCTACAACGGGTCTATCACCACAATGAACTAACGCTGCAATATTATCTAGCGTGGCTTGGCTTGCCTCTGTTATTTGTCCAAATACAGTAAAACCCCCATTTTGGGTGTCTAATTGAGCACTGCCAACACTGTTATCCACAATATTAAAAAACCATTGGCTTGTGGCACTATTAGGATCGCCATCTACTTTCGCCATTGCAATAGTACCTTTAACATTTGAAAATACAGGTTCATTAATAATGGCAGGCTTAGTAGTAATTGGATCAAAGTCGTCAGAAAAAGTAAAACCCCCACCTTGAATAACAAAGTCACTCAGTGAACGGTGGATCACGGTTTGATTATAAGACTCATCATCAACGTAACTTAAAAAGTTTTCAACTGTTTTAGGCGTGTCTTGATCAAATAAATTAATCACAATAATACCTTGGCTAGTTTTCATTTCAACGATAGTTGCAGTGCTACTAAAGCTAGCAGCTGCCAATAGTGAACCAAGGAAAAGCTTCTTCATATTTAACTCCTGTTGTTATAATTGTTTAAATGCTTTGTTAATATAAAGATAGGTTATTATTACTCACTGAATAAATCGAGAGCAAATTGCATATTGATACAAATCAGACCGCATCGATAACATTTTAATTACATTGTTTTCGCTGTTTTAGCTATATTCTTTTAAGTTATATAAATCAAAACAGCTAAAGCTAAATCATCTTTCCCCTGTGTGTACTTTTGGTACTATCAAACAAAATAAAAAACACTGGTAATAATAATGTCAAACACACAACACACTATTTGTGACTTTGGTTTACACAGAGGCGAAGCTTACACAAAGCTACCCGCCAGCTTTTTAACGTGGATGATTGCAGCAAATCATGAAAAATCTGAATATGCGAGTAAAGAGTTAAAGCGCAGAGAAACTGCTGCGACAAGCCGTAATTAAGATGAAATGTAAATAAGTATGTTTTTTTCGCATAAAACTAGTTTAAACTAGCCACTCAATAAATTAAGTGGGCCTTAATAGACAGGTATTTTATGCGAATAATTATTTTATTTTCAGTTTTTTTAAGCGTACTTGGGTGTACATCGGCTACAACCGACTCAAGTGTAAGTAACTCTCCTGCAACTCAATATCTTACTGTACTTCACACTAACGATAACCACGGGCGTTTTTGGCAAAACGAAAAAGGCGAATACGGTATGGCCGCTCGCAAAACGTTAATTGACTCTTTACGCAATAAAGCTCAAAAGCAAGGTCATGCAGTACTACTACTCTCTGGTGGTGATATTAATACTGGCATTCCTGAGTCAGATTTACAAAAAGCAGAGCCTGACTTTAAAGGTATGTCTTTGATTGGTTACGATGCAATGGCATTAGGTAATCACGAATTCGACAACCCTATTGATGTTTTAAAGCAACAGCAAAAATGGGTGAATTTCCCTTTCCTATCAGCCAATATATTTGAAAAAGAGTCAGGCGAGCATGCGTTTGATAGTTACAAAATATTCAAAAAAAATGAATTAACTATTGCTGTTATTGGTTTAACAACAACCGACACAGCTAAAATTGGTAATCCTCAATATATTGGGCATTTAGAGTTTAAAGACCCTGTTGACGTTACCGCAAAGCTAGCTAAAGAAATAAAAGCTAAATATAATCCAGACATTACCATTGCGCTGACTCATATGGGTCATTATGTTGATGCTAGCTTTGGTATTAACGCACCCGGTGATGTAACACTTGCTCGCTCACTTCCTGCAAACACGCTTGATATGATCATTGGCGGTCATTCACAAGAACCTGTGTGTATGAGTGATACAAATGTAAATGATGATAACTTTAAACCTGGCCTTGCCTGTAAACCAGACCAGCAAAACGGTACTTACATTATGCAAGCCCATGAATGGGGTAAGTATGTTGGTAAAGCTGAGTTTAAGCTTGAAGACGGAAAATTGACGTTACTAGACTACAAACTTATGCCTGTTAATTTGTATGTAGATAAAGTACAAGCTGATGGCTCTACTAAAGAAGTATTAGCAAACGAGTACATTAAACCAGACTCTAAACTTGAATCTTATTTAGCGGTATACCAAGCTAAAGGCGCTAAACAAATTGAAGGTACCATTGGTGAAGTAGATGCTCGCTTAGAAGGTGACAGAAACAAAGTTCGTTACCAACAAACAAACCTTGCACGTGTAATTATTCAAGCTCAAATGGATGTAGTAAATGCAGACTTTGGATTAATAAGTGGCGGTGGTATTCGCAGCTCAATAGAGGCAGGTAAAGTAAGCTATAAAGATATTTTAAAAGTACATCCTTTCAAAAATCGTATTACTTATATGGATTGGCAAGGGAGTGATTTATGGGACTATTTAAATACAGTAACGAGCTTCCCACCGGATGCAGGTGCTTATTTGCAGTATCATAAACTATCGTTTGAACGTAAAAATGGCCAGCTAGTTAATGTGGTTATTAATGGGCAACCTTTGAATAAAAATAAAACGTACCGTATGAGTCTAAATAGCTATAACGCATCAGGCGGCGATGGCTATCCTACGCTTACAAATAAAAAAGGCTTTGTTAGTACAGACGAAACAGATGCTCAAGCACTTCAAGACTTTATATCAAAAAACAGCCCTCTTAAAACGGCTGAATTTACTCCTAAATAGCCTCTAATAATAGGAAAGTAACCTTGTTACTTTCCTATTATTTCAATACTGCCCTTTTTAATATTTGCCAGCCCATAACTATGCAGACGAGAGCGAGAACCCTCCCCGTATGCTTTAGGTGGGTAATATAACTCTTTTTCTTCAGGATACTCGCTGAGTACTTCATCTAATGCCGCACGTATTTCGCTCAGGGTTTTTTCTAGGCTATTATTAAAGTTAGGCCTTTTTCTAACCGTATGGCCGAGTTCGATCAACCTATAAAAATACTTGTTAGCAAGTTCTAGCAGTTCCCCTGGAACATCTTTATTATGACTAAGCGCTACATCATCGTTATTTGTACAATACTCTACAAGTGCTAAATAAAAGCACAATGGTTTATTGGCTAAACACATTTTTTGTTCTGTATTACAACTACTTGATAATGTTTTATCGTTAAGGTTAACAATAAGTATCAGCGGCGTAGGCTCTGCAATTGATTGATGCTGTGCATTATTAAACTGCTTATTGCTTTGTTTAATAAACGCAAATTTCACCCAAAAACTAATCAACACACTTAATACTAAAAATATAAAATAGTAAATAAAATGGCTCAATGAAAAGTGGGTGTGCTTAACGCTAAATACAACTAGTACAAACCCGCTGTTTGTACTCAAACTACGTATTATTTGGCTGGGCTTTAGAGGTGTTACCATTTCGCTCTTGGGTGCAATAGTAACAACCCTAAGATCATTCGTATTAATGTGGCTATTTAAGGTTTTAATGTAGCTGTTAACCGCGTCTTTATTACCTGAGTGTTTAAGCAGCTCATTTGATAAATCAAGTAAGGGTAAATCTAGTGCTATTTGCCTTTCTATCTGCGTAATTTTTTGTTTAGCTACTTGCTGGCTTTTTTGAGTTACAGAAACATAAAAGACAGACGATAAAATAAAAAACAAACTTATAATAACAAGTAATTGCTTATACTTACTCATCACCAACCTCCTCTTTTAAGCCTACTAAGCTGGCGCCACAGCGCCAAAATGGCTGGACGTTTTGATAGTAATGCAAACTTTGATCTTTAGACATATCAAGTAAGTTTTCCTGAACTGCACACAACAAATCAGTATTGTTTTGCCGCATTTTTAAATACCATCTTGTTCCAGAAATATTATTACTCAATGGCGTAATATAGTTTTTTGAAAAACGTTTTTCGTCGCTCTCTTTCCAAAAAGAGGCAATAATATCTACTTTTCCGTCGGCGAGTAAATCACGTAATTCGTTATGAGAGCTAGCATAAGTGATTTTTAAATTGGCTAAATTAATATCCAACTCTTTAAACGTTTGCTTTGGTAAAATATGCCCTGATCGGCTGGTCGGATAATCAAGTAAACCTATGCGCTTATCTAAAAAGTATTGTTTGGTGATCCGTGGTTTTTCTTTAGAAGATATAAAAAAAGCCGTGTAGTCAGAAAAACCAACAACGGGCTGGTAGTTATATGTAGACTCTGCTTTAAAGGCTGCCATAATATTATTTTTAGCCAAAATTAAGTCAGCAATTCCTTTACCAACAAACTCAAAGCTGTCTGCCGTTCTATATCCCCAATACCCTTTTACAGAGCCATATTGCTTAGTCACTACGTTGTCAAAGCATAACTTTTTTGTTAATAACTTGGCTATTTTTTTTGATTGTGTAAAAACAATTAATTGCCCTTTGTTACTTGTTGCAGTTGTTTGACACTCTGTTGAGGTTTCAATCATAACTGGAAAATGTAAATCATCGTTGTATACACTAACTTGACCGCAAACCCACGTAACGACCAATAATAGAAACAAAAATGTAACAATTAACATTTTGTGTAACACGATATTCTTAAAATTCAAAGCAATGCCACTCAAAAATAGACGATAGAGTGTATTTGAACAATTTTACTTACTTATTACAACAAGTAATTTTACCTGTTAAGCATAACCTATTGATTTAAAAGTAATGTGAATAAGAAACTATGAATTTTAATGAGTCCTTCCTATCAACGCGAAAAGTGAGGACAATTGACCGCATTAGCCTATAGCAACGCCATGAAACATTCATTTAGGAAGTTCTAATGCATAACAGTATAAAGTACTCGATATCCTCTGCACTTTTGGTTAGTGCGATATTCACAAGCACCGACTCACATGCTTGGGGTCAAAATGGCCATCGTATTGTAGGGCAGATTGCACAATCTCATATAAGCGAAACAACTAAAGCAGCAATTAAGCCTTATTTAGATGGCGAGTCACTAGCTCAAATATCAACGTGGCCTGATGAAATGCGATCTGCTCCTGGTGAATTTTGGCAAAAGAAATCATCTCGTTGGCATTATATAAATGCAGCACCGGGTAAGTCTTTCAGCTTCAACCACGAACATACTAAAAACAAAGAATCTGTAAGTAATATCCTTGAAGGTATTCACTACTCAATGCAGACACTTACAGATACCAACAGCACGTTAGACGCTAAGCAATTCAGTTTACGTTTTTTAGTGCATTTAGTAGGTGATAGCCATCAGCCATTTCATGCAGGCAGAGGTGAAGACAGAGGTGGTAATCGTATAAAGGTTTCATTTTTTAATGAAGAAACAAATCTTCATAGCCTTTGGGATACAAAGCTAGTTGAAAACGAAAACTTGTCGTTCACTGAATACGCGCAATTTATCGATACTAATAACAGCGAACTGATTGCACAGTACTTACAAAGCTCACCTAAAACTTGGGTTGAAGAATCGCACAACTTAGCAACAAAAATTTATAAGTACACCAACGACGAAGTTGGATATAGCTACATATATAACAATACTCCAATTATAAAAACGCGCTTACAACAAGCGGGTATTCGATTAGCTGGATTACTAAATGCCTTATTTGACCCTTCTGCAAAAGAGTTAGAAACGGCACTGAAAATGACGACTGATAAATAAACTGTATTAAATTTATATAACCTACACACGGGAAATCAACATTATGACTAAGCTTCGCCTTTCGAAATTAACTAGAGCGGTAATTTTAGCTCTAGGTGTTTCTACAAGCGCAATGGCTGCTGATACTTCATCTGCAATGCGTGGTAAAATTACAACGCCTTCAGGTGGCAGTGCTGCAAACGTTAAAATCAAAGTAGTTCACCAACCAACGGGAACTATTAGCGAACTAACTACAAACGAAAGTGGTACGTTTATCGCTAATGGCTTACGTGTAGGTGGTCCTTACATGGTTATCATCGATTCTGATACGTTTAACGATACCACTGTTGAAAATATCTACTTGAACCTTGGTGAAACTTACCGTTTAAGCTCGCAGCTTGCTCCGCGAAATATCGAAAAGATTGAAGTATCTGGTTATAAAATCGTTCAACAATCAGGTGGCTCTAGCAGTACATTTGGCTCTGACACGATTGAAAATATGCCAAGCTTTAATCGTGATATTAAAGATATTGCGCGTTTAAACCCACTTGCCAGTATTAACGGTAATGGCGAGCTAACTTTTGCAGGTAGTAACCCTCGCTCGAATGGTTTAACTGTTGATGGCATCGGTCAAAATGACGACTTTGGCTTGAACTTCGGTGGCTACCCTACTTCTCAGCCTCCTGTAGCACTTGATGCTATTGAGCAAGTTTCTGTTGATGTATCTCCATTTTCGGCTTCTAAAGGTAACTTTGGTGGCGGTACTATTAACGCAGTAACAAAATCTGGTACAAATGAGTTTAAGTTCTCTGGCTTTTATGAAATATCTACTCCTGAGATAGCTGGTGACGTAAAAAGTATTCGTGAAGAAGATGAATTAGATCCATTAACAGGTCATAAAACTTATTCTTTTTATGATGTCGAGCCTATCCAGTCAGAAAAACGATATGGTTTTAACGTAGGTGGCGCTATCCTTGAAGATGAGCTGTTTTATTTTGTAAACTATTCTAAATGGTCAAGCGAACAAGACCTAGATTACGGCTTTGACGGCTCTGGTGCGGCTAACGAATTTAATACTACTAAAGCTAACTATAACCGTTTTATTTCTATTTTAAATAATGAATACGGCTTGACCGATTCATTAGCCGGCGCGCCTGAAGATACCAACGAAAGCTTATTAGTAAAACTAAGCTGGAATGCTAGCGATGAACATCGCCTAGATTTCACGTATCAGTGGCAAGACGATCAAGACGAGCGCAATAGCAGTAGCGGTGGTAACTCTGTTGTTATGCGATCTAACACTTACGCTTATGTTACTAAGTTTAATAATTTTTCAACTAAATTATACTCAGATTGGAGTGACAACTTCTCTACTGAGGTCGGCATTGCATATAAAGACGTAACTTCAAACAGCAATACACGTTCAAATATAGGCAGTGTTAGTGTCTATGAAGAAGAAATAAATGGTCGTGGTACAGGCGCTCAATTTGCTTTTGGTACAGACAGCACCCGCCACGCTAACGTATCTGAAACTAAAAACCTAACGCTTACGTTTGATGCAACCTATTTAATGGATGAGCATGAAATTAACTTTGGTGCGCAGTACGAGTCATTAAAACTTTATAACCTATTTGCCGAAGATTCATTAGGGTCGTGGCAGTTTAAAAGCTTAGATGATTTTGAAAACCGCATGGTAAGTTTTGAAGCTAAAGATTCGAAAAAAGATGAAAATGGTAACTACCCATACGCTTTTGAGTACAAAAATGCCTATACTAATAATTCATCTGATAAAGCTTATGATGTAACGCGTAACCAACTTGCGCTTTATATTGAAGATAAGTTTTACATTGGCGATGACTTAGAAATGACTGCTGGCATTCGTTACGAGCGCTTATCATCAGATGACAAACCAACGCTTAATGAAAACTTTGCTAATACCTATGGCTTTACTAATCAAGAGAACCTTGACGGACTAGATATTATTTTACCGCGTATTGGCTTCAAATATTATGCTACAGAAGCACTTACAATAAGTGGTGGTATTGGTCGCTTCCAAGGTGGGATACCAAACGTATGGTATAACAACTCATTCCAAGCTGACGGTATTACAGAGGTAACCGCTCCTTCTAGCGTGATCAACGAATACTTCGCGAATAACCAAGCTGATATTACGCAGGTACCTAATGAAATTAAAAACTCATTAGAAAAAGGCAGCGGCAGCGTTGCTTTTATAGACCCTAATTTTAAATTGCCTTCAAGTATTCGTACTCAAATTGGTTTTGAATATGAATTCGACTCTGAACTATTAGGTAATGGTTTTAAGTGGCAAGCAGAAATCGCTTACCATAAAAAAGAAAATGAAGCGGTATGGCACAATGCTTCAATTCAACCAGTTGGATTAGCAGCCGATGGTGAGCGTGTTATAAACCAAACTATTTACAACAATTTTGATAATGCTGATATCGTAATGACTAACTCATCTGAAGATGGTCGTTCAATTATTATCTCAACAGGCCTTGCTAAAGAATGGGACAACGGTTTATTTACCTCTTTTAGTTATGCACATCAAGACGTAACTGAATCTTCTATTGGTTCAGCATCGCAAGCTGAAGGTAACTACAAACATAATGTTACTGTTAACCGTAACGAGGACCTTGCTGCACGAGGCTCTTACGAAGTGGAACACAGTTTTAAAATTAATTTAGGTTACAATACTGAATTTTTCTCAGGCTACGCAACCAAATTTAATGTTTACTTTGAACGTCGCTCAGGTCGTCCATTTAGCTACACGATGAATATGTACCAAGATAGTGATTTAGGCGATACAAGTACGTTATACACTAACGGCGCATACTTACCTTACATTCCAACAGGAGCTGATGATTCTCTCGTAAACTGGAGTGAATCAGGAATGAATTGGAATCAGTTAGAGCAGCTGTTAAATAAAGCAGGTATATCTGAACGAGGCCAAATACTTGGTAAAAACACAGCGACTCAGCCTTGGGTAACAACCATGGATGTAAGTATCAAGCAAGAAATTCCTGGTTTTGCACAAGGCCACAGTGGTGAAATTTACTTCATGATTGATAACTTTGCCAATTTACTTAACAGTGACTGGGGAATCGAAAAGCGTTTAAGCTATGCAAACCAAACTATTTATGACTTTGGTGGTTTAGATGATGAAGGACGCTATATTATCGATACAGCATATGATGGCGCTGATGTGCGAAATTATTCGCAAATCAGTTCATCGTCATCCGCTTGGCAGGCTAAAATTGGTATAAGCTACAAATTTTAAGCATTAAAAACTACATCAATAGCTTGTTAAGTTATTTGTGAGTTACATTAAACCCATTGCAAATTTGTAATGGGTTTTTTTATATCCCACTTTCGATTTCACATGTTTGTCATAAAGCCCACGTAATATATACCCCGATATAGAGCTATTGCTCAAAAAAACACTAAAATAGACAAAATTAGTGCTATTTATTAAAAATATATTGCAGTTGTATTTTATTTGTAACGAATAAATGAGGTACACTAATAACGGATTTTGAATAAATGAACTTCAACTGTTTATTTTGAAAAATTTAAAATAAAAATATAAAAATTTAATTAATAACTACACGGGAAAATTAAATGAAAACTCAATTACGCAAAACAGCTCTTTCACTTGCTATAGCAGCATGTGTTGGTGTGAGTGGCGCTGCAATGGCTAACGAAACGTCATCATCTGTAAAAGGTCAAATTACAGGGCCAAATGGTAGTCCTGCGGTCGGTACTAAAATTACAGTTATACACGTCCCATCAGGTTCAACTAAAACGACAACAGTGAATGAAGCTGGTAGCTTTTCATCTAAAGGGTTACGTGTTGGTGGTCCATACAAAATAATTGTAGACTCAGATAAATTTCAAGATACTGAGCTTGAAAATATTTATTTAACACTAGGTCAAACCTATCCAGTTACTGTTGCTTTGAGTTCAGAACAAATGGAGCAAATTGTTGTAACAGGTGCACCTATTAGTTCTCAATCTGGTGGTACAGGCCCTGCGTCAACATTTTCATTAAGTGATTTAGAAAACAAACCAGCCATCAATCGCGATTTAAAAGATATAATCCGAGCAGACCCTCGAATTTACATTGACGAAACAAATGCTGGCGCGATTAATTGTGGTGGTGGTAACCCTCGCTTTAACAGCCTAACCCTTGATGGCGTTCGCATGAACGATAACTTTGGTTTAAATTCAAGTGGTTACCCTACAGAAAGAATCCCTTTTTCTTTTGATTCTATCGCTCAAGTTGCAGTAGAGCTTGCTCCATTTGATGTTCAGTACGGTGGCTTTACATCATGTAACATCAATGCAGTAACTAAATCTGGTACAAATGAACTTACTGGTGGTTTCTTCTATGATTACACTAATGACTCACTGTCTGGAGATTCAATTAAAGGTAATAAGCAGGATCTAGGCGATTACTCAGAAAAACGTTATGGCTTTAATGTAGGTCTTCCTCTTATAGAAGATAAGTTATTCCTATTTACATCATACGAAAAATTAGAAGGCGCAGAAATTTTTGAGTACTCACCTTTTGTAAATGGTCGTATAGATCAAGCGACTATTGATCGAGTAACACAAATAGCGATTGATAACTATGCATACGATCCAGGTTCTTTAATCCCAAGTATGCCTGTTGAAGATGAAAAAATCTTAGTGAAGTTAGATTGGAATATTAATGATTCCCATCGAGCAAGCTTTTTATACAATTACAATGATGGCTTTGCAATTTCACAATCAGACACTGGTTCAGAGCGTTTAGCTCTGTCTAACCATTTCTATGAACGTGGTGCAAAGTTAGAATCTTATGTAACTTCATTCTACTCTGATTGGACTGATAATTTTTCTACTGAAATCCGTGTAGGATACTCAAAGCTTGATAATCGTCAAAACTCTATAGATGCAGCATCAGGCTTTGGTGAATTCCAAATCAACACAGGTGATGTAACTGTTTACCTTGGTCCGGATGATTCACGTCAATCAAACAAACTTAATTACGATAACTTATCGCTTAAACTTGCCGGTACTTATTACTTAGAAGAGCATGAAATCTCGTTTGGCTACGAACGAGAGGAACTAGATGTTTTCAATTTATTTGTACAGCATAGTCAAGGTGAGTACCGTTTCAACTCTATAACAGATTTTGAAAGTGGTTTAGCTGATCGTATATATTACGGTAATGCGGCAAGTCAAAATCCAGATGATGCTGCTGGTGAGTTTAAATATGCTTTAAATACTTTATATGCTCAAGATAAATTTGATTTAGTTGACTACGATGTAACGTTTACTGTTGGTCTTCGTTATGACTGGTATACGAGTGATGATACTCCAACATTCAACCAAAATTTTGAAGACCGCTATGGTTATTCAAATAGTCAAAATCTTGATGGTGTTGATTTATTGCAACCTCGTTTAGGTGTTAACTGGATTTATAATGACCAATTAGAGTTACGTGGTGGTATTGGCTTATACTCAGGTGGTAATCCAAATGTGTGGATTTCTAACAGTTATTCGAACGATGGTGTGCGTAATGTCCAAGTTCGCGGTGACGATTTACAAATCTTAGGTGCTGACACGATAGCATTTAATGGCAATGGTCAACCTGGCTACGATATTCCTCAAAGTTTATATGATACTGTAGGGCTAGGTGGTGCAGATGCTGATGTAAATGTTACTGACCCTGATTTTGAAATTCCATCAGAGTGGAAGTTTTCACTAGGTGGTACCTATATCACTGAAGATAACTATGTATTTAACGTAGATTATTTATACACTGATAAGAGAAACTCAGCGATTGTTCAAAATTTAGCATATGAACAAACTGGAACGGCCCCTGATGGACGCCCTATTTATAATGGTGGTTCAGACTTCCTGTTAACAAACGTTGATGGTGACGATGCATACTCCCATATATTATCATTTGGTATGAGTAAATCGTTTGATAATGGAATTGATCTATCTCTTTCATATGCTTATACAGAGTCTAAAGACGTACATCCAATGACAAGCTCTGTGGCATTCTCTAATTACCATGGGATTGCTGTTTCTGACTCAGAAAACCCAGGTGTTGCTACATCAAATTATGAGATTCCACATCGCTTCACGATGTCATTAGCTTATAGCTATGAGCTATTTGACGGTTATGACACTAAATTTAACTTATTTGGCCAAGCATCGAAAACATCGCCGTATTCTTACTCATTCGAAAATGAAAATAATTTCACTTTTGGATATAATGATAATGCTCGTCAATTATTATATGTACCAACGGTTGACGATAGCACTGTTAGCTATGGACCTGATTTTGATTTAACAGCATTTAATGATTGGATTAGTAGTGAAGGTCTGAGCCGCGGTGAAATACTAGAGCGAAATAGTATTGATGGTGATTGGTGGGTTACTTTTGACTTAAAAGTAGAACAAGAGTTTGCAGGGTTTAAAGAAGGCCACAAAGGCGCTGCATACTTTACTATTGCCAATATTGGTAATATGTTAAATGATGACTGGGGTGTGTTAGAAAGCGGTTCATCTCTTCAAAGTGCCGTAACAGCTGATATTGTTGATGGTAAATATGTTTACAATAGCTTTAACAATCCAGCAGGAACAAGTATAGAAGTTAACCCTTCTCTTTGGGAAATGCGAGTAGGTATCAAATACGATTTCTAATTTAGAACTGTAACCTAAAACATCTTTTGAAAGCCCACTTCGGTGGGCTTTTTTATGCTTTTAATGTGTTATTTAACTTTTCAAAAATACTCACTAACACTTCGTGTTCATCATTAGTCAAAGTGCTTAGTAATTGCTTTTCCCAATTAAGTGCATCGGGTGCAATTTGTTCATATAAGCTTTGCCCTGCTTGGCTCAATGCAAGTAAGGCCACGCGTTTATCTTGCTCATTTAATTCACTCCTCATCAAACCTTTATCTATTAGTACTTTTATAGCCCTTGATACTGTTGATTTATCCATATTTGCTTGCGTGCATAAATCCTTTGCGTTGCTTTGGCCATACTGCGCTAAATTAGCAAGTATTCGCCACTGGGGAATATTTAAACCGTATTTAGTTTGATAAACCTCGGCAAAGTCGTTACTTACACGTGTTGCTACATTCGTTAATTGATAAGGTAAGAACGTTGCTAAATCAATTTTCATTTTTGGTTATCCCAGCTTTATAAGGCTTACTTTGGTGTTCATTAATATTTACACAGGTGCATAGTTGCACATTTGATATTAGTCTCACTTGAGAGTATCTTAACTGAAATAAAAATAATATTAAACCAACCCCCCTCTCACAGGAGTCAGTAATGGCGACACTATTAAGTTATATGACAGGTTTTGGTAATGAATTTGAAACACAAGCGCTACCCGGTGCACTGCCAATAGGACAATTTAGTCCACAAAAGGTTAAATACGATTTATACACCGAGCAATTTAGTTCGACTGCATTTACGGCTCCTCGCGCTTCAAATCGCCGCACTTGGTTTTACCGCCTTCGTCCTTCGGTAGTGCAAGGTGATTACCAAGCAATTGATAACGGCCTAATAAGAACAGCCCCAATCACTGAAGCAGTAACACCACCAACAATGCTACGTTGGAATCCTATTGATATGCCTTCACAGCCTACTGATTTTATTGATGGCTTGGTAACGATGGCTGCTAATGGCAGTGCTAATGGGCAATCTGGTATTGGTATCCATGTATATGTCGCTAATCAGTCAATGCAAGAGCGTTACTTTTGCAATGCCGATGGCGAAATGTTGTTTGTTCCTCAGCAAGGTGAGTTATTAATTCACACCGAGTGCGGTAAGTTAAGCATTAAACCAGGTGAAATTGCTGTAATTCCCAGAGGAATTAAGTTCTCTGTTGATTTAATTGACGATACCGCGCGTGGTTATATTTGTGAAAATTATGGCCATGCGTTAGAGCTTGCAGAGCGAGGACCTGTTGGTGCCAACGGTTATGCCAACGACAGAGACTTTCAATACCCTGTAGCTGCCTTTGAAGATAAAGAGGGTGACTTTGAACTTGTTTCTAAATTCAACGGTAATTTATTTAGCTGTGAAATAAAGCACTCTCCTTTTGATGTAGTTGCATGGACAGGAAATAGCTCACCCTATAAATACGACTTATCGCGTTTTAATGTAATGAATACAGTAAGTTTTGATCATCCCGACCCGTCTATATTCACTGTGCTAACCTCTCCTTCTGCTACTGAGGGTATGGCAAATGTCGATTTTGTGATATTTCCACCACGTTGGATGGTAGCCGAAAATACATTCCGCCCGCCGTATTATCACCGTAATATTATGAGTGAATTTATGGGCTTGATTGAGGGTGTGTATGATGCAAAAGAGCATGGTTTTGTACCTGGTGGTGCAAGTTTACACAATTGTATGTCGCCACATGGACCTGAAGCCGACGTATTTGAAAAAGCCTCAAATACTGAGCTTACACCACAAAAATACGAAAACACATTGGCCTTTATGTTTGAGTCGCGCTATATAATTTCACCGACAAAATATGCATTAGAAGGTAAAGAACGCCAACCAAACTACACCGATTGCTGGCGTACTATTAAAAAACAATTTACAGGTTCACAGGATTAATTATGAAATTATACAGCTACTTTCGCTCATCAGCGGCCTATAGGGTGCGTATAGCGCTTAACTTAAAAGCAATTGATCATGAACTTGCTATTGTTAACCTTTTAAAATCGGAGCAGCTTGGGGAAGAATACTTAGCTACGAATCCGCAAGGGTTACTACCTGCACTTGAAACCGATGACGGTGTATTAGCACAGTCACTTGCAATTCTGGAGTGGCTTGATGAAACTTATCCGCAATCGCCATTAATTACGGGGACTGCGTGGCAAAAAGCACAAATAAGAAATTTAAGCTTTGCCATTGCCTGCGATATTCATCCTGTTAATAATTTACGCGTGCTGAAGTATTTGTCGAACGAATTAGGTGTTGATGACGAGACTAAAAATAAGTGGTATCGACATTGGATAGAAGTTGGTTTTGAAAAAATAGAACTGATGCTAAACGAAAATGATGACTACTGTTTTGGTAATCAACCAACACTTGCTGACATTTGTTTAGTGCCGCAAGTATTTAATGCAATTCGTTTTAACGTAGATATGAGCGCTTATCCAAAAATTGCAGCCATTTACGAACACTGTAATAAATTAGCTGCATTTAATGATGCTGCACCGCAAAATCAACCCGATGCAAATTAAGCTAGTTTAGTAACTAACCAGAGTTCAGGTTAGCTAACTTTGTAGCGCACTATGAATAACCGTAATGTGGTCAATTAAATCTAAGCCCAGATCAGTTAAATATCCGCCATCTGGGCTATTTATGATCCCTTTTTCGAATAAGCGTTGCGCTGCACTAAGTAAGCTTGGCTCTGCGTCTGAATGTAATTTGATACCCTGCATTTTACTGTCGCGAGGAAACTTTGCTAATAGTGTGAATTCTTCGATCATTGTTTGATTAAATTGCATGTGCGCGCACCTTTTTATTGTTCTGCGTATAACTAAGTTTATAATTAAAATAACATTATGTACTTTACACTAGCACGTTTTTTAGCTTAATGTATTATTTTTAACCACTCTCTATTTGAAGGTCTCTAATGCGCAACTTTTTAATTCTATGCTTTTGTTTTAGCAGTTTATCGTATTCAATAATTAGTGAAGCAACAACGCTCAAAACCCATTCAATTGTTGACGCAAGCCAGTTTGTAAACGAAGGGTCTAGTTGTTGGTTCGACAACAAACGCTATAGCGAGGGTGCATTAATACAAATCCACTCATTTACACTTTTGTGTGGAGCTAAAAACCCTCAACACAGTAACAGCGAGTTAATCTGGCTGAAAATAGATAAACAGGGTAATGCTATTTACCCAACAGCTCCTAAAAAAATCACTGTGAATTAGCGCTAAAAGCTGATTTGAGCTACAATGCACGCAGTTTAAATAAGTAGTATGGCTATGGATAATCAACCTAAAAACCCTTTACATGGGGTAACGTTAGAACAAATACTTGTTGAGTTAGAACAGCGACTTGGCTGGAGAACACTTGGCGAGCAAGTAAAAATCAAATGCTTTACTGATCAACCGAGCATTAAATCGAGTTTAAAGTTTTTGCGTAAAACGCCTTGGGCTCGCGATAAAGTGGAAGCACTTTATATTCACACTATAAATAACAAACCTATTCGTAGACCAAAAAGTGCGCCGAGAGAAACATCTTCTCAAGCCCCGGATACAACAGGGTTTGTTTGGCCATCAATTAAAAAATGATGTAAAAAAGGAGCTAATTTAGCTCCTTTTTTGATTGTAATTAGCGCGATTTATTGCTCTTTGCAAATCACATTTAATGAGGCCGGCTCAATAGTAATAACGAGTTTGTGAGCAGTTTTAACTTCACCGTCAAGTACGTACTTAAGCTCTCCTTCACCTGTCACCTCGACTCTTTTTGCATTTGTATGATGCGAATTTATAGCTAAATGTGTTTGCGTTAAACTGCTAAACATCAGTTCTGCAATACTCAATATTGTCGTAGAATTTTCATTATTTGGTGTTAGCCAATTTACATCAAGAAGCCCGTCACTATGATCTGGCTGCCCACCACCTTGAGCCAATAACGTTGTAAAAGGCGCAGCATTAGCCACAATAAAGCTATTTGTACATATTTCTTTCGGCTCATTATCATCGAGTTTTACACTAAGTAGCTGTGATTTTTGCTCACCAAAGGCTTCAAAAAAACCATTTAAGTAGGCAAGTTGCCCCGATTTATTTTTCGACTCTCTATCTGCTTTTTCAATCATTGATTGCTCAAAACCAATGCCCGCTAATAAAAGTACTAATTCGTTATTACAATAAGCGGTATCTATTGTGCTTGTTTGACCATCAATTATTAAATCACAGGCTTGTTCAACAGGAATAAATTTAGAGCTAATCCCCATCAATACATGCGCAAGTGCATTTGCAGTCCCCATTGGTATAATACCTAGCTTACATTGTGTATTTACAAGTACGCTTGCAACTTCGGCCACTGTACCATCGCCTCCACACGCTATTATCATGTCTGGTTTTTGCGTAATCGCTTGTTTAGCAAGCTCAATACCGTTAACGTCATGTGAAGTAGTAAGTACTTTTAAATCGTAATAGGCCGATAACCGCGCAACAATTAAGTGCTCTTTTTCTTGCCATAATCGTGTACCAGATACTGGATTTGCAATTAAAACTGCTTTGTTTTTAATCAGCAGCTCGCCTTTTTTATGACGCTTAGCTAAATGACGAAGTTGATGCTTATTTAAGTTTGCGGTTTCGCGGGTTTCCTTTATTTGTGCAAGTACTTCATGTACATCTGCATTTTTGTTTTGACTCAATAAATAAGCCGCCATTACAAAAACAGAGCGCCCACGGCCTAAAGCACAATGTACAACTACGCGACGGTTTTCTTTAATATGATGATGTATCCAATTAATAGCCTGATTTAACTGAGAATGGGTAGGAATACTATGATCGAGCACCGGAATGTTTAAGTAATTTATATTCTCTTGTGTTGAACTCCACTCGAGTCCGTCAAATTCACACGTAACGTCTAAAATTGCAGTAATTCCGTTATCTTTTAATGTGTCTATGTCTGAGGGAAATAATCGGCAAGCTAAAAATAGGTTTTCGTTTATTTTTTGAATTGGCGGCACTTTATCGCGCTTACGTGACCAGGCATTATAAATTTGCACACCAAATAAAAATGGCACAAACGCCCAACGTATATAAAATGGGATCACCCCATTTTCACGTTTTCTAAATATTTTTGCTGTATTAAAAATATATGCGGTACTCACTAATAAAAGTGACAGTGCAGTCCAATAAAAAACAATAGCAAAGTAAACAGAGTTTACTTCCCAACCAATAAAAATAAGTAGTAATGCTAAAAGTGAATAACCAATTGCAGCCCACATAGTTTCTCCTTTGTGTAAATAATTCCGATTTTCTAATTTTAATTTAAACGGCTTTATGTACTCTTTAGCAAATATCACGCCATATAAATGGCATTTTAAATTCAAATTAAAATTATAAGCTATTGATATATAATGTTAATAATAAAATAAATTTAAGTGCAATCTGCTCTTTGTGCATTTTTTACAAACATGTGAATAAATTATACTTACACGTCTAAATTTCAAACACTGATCGGTTATTGCTTGTACTAACGTATAAAGCAGCTAATCTAAAAATCAATTAAATTTTTTGCATCCAAATCACACTCTCAACCGTTTACTCAATGATAATAAGAAAAACAGGACCCCTATGGATAACGATGATTTACTCCCTCTTTTGTGCGCAACAGCACAAGGAGACAAAAATGCTTTCTCAAGTTTATATCAACAAACTAGCGGCAAACTTTTTGCTATTAGTTTAAATATGCTCACTAACAGAGCTTATGCGGAAGAGGCACTACAAGACGCTTTTATAAAAATTTGGCATAACGCATCTGAATATAACGCCTCTAAAGGCACCGTTATTAGTTGGATGATAAGTATAGTTAGGTATAGAAGTCTTGACTCACTGCGCTATCACAAAGTACGAAAAGAGCAGTCGTTAGGCGATGACGAATATGAAAATGAAAGTGTTGACGTTAATTACGATGAAGAAACAAAACTGGTTAATTGTATCGAACAGCTTGAGCCGCAACAAAAACAAGCTATTCACTTAGCTTATTATAAGGGGCTGAGTCATAGCGAGTTAGTGGATCATATAGAAACGCCGTTAGGTACAGTTAAAAGCTGGATCAGGCGTGGGCTTATGCAGCTACAAAGGTGTTTAACATTATGAATTATAATAAACCCGAACTATTAGACGCGCTTGCTGGGCAGTACGTGCTTGGCACACTTAGAGGGCTTGCCCGTAAGCGTTTTCAGCGTCTGTTACTTAACTCAAATCAAGCACGTGAAGCAACAAGTCTATGGGAGCAAAACCTAAACAACTTAGCGAGTGCTATTACACCGCAAACGCCACGTGACGATGTATGGGTAAATATACTACAGCGTATTGAAAACAGGCCACAAACAAGTAAAACAGTCATACATACCAAGCCTTCAATTTGGCGTACATGGTCTTTTGTGGCAACTGCTGCGTGTATTGTTTTAGCCTTTTTGGTTATTCAACCTAGTACCAATGTTATGCACACTCAACAAATTGCTTTGGTTCAAAATCAAGATAAACAATCATTATGGTTTATTGATGTAAGCGAGCAAGGGCTCTCAATTAAAGCCAGTAGCCAATTGGTTGCCCAAACTAATAAAGATTATGAGTTGTGGATGATTTTAAAAGGGCAAGATGCACCTATTTCACTGGGTTTACTTCCCAAGCAAGGCAGTAAAATATTATTAAAAGATAACCGTTTTAACGCAAGTGATATTGCATTGCTAGCCGTAAGCTTAGAACCTATTGGCGGCTCACCAAATGGTTCTCCTACTGAAGTGCTTTACACCACAGAGCTAGTACTTTTATAACCCTACTATTATGACCAAAGTTGGCTGCTTACATAAAGCAGCCAACCTTCTTCAAAACTTTATTAACAAAAAATAAAAATAATTTAACTTTTTTGCATCCAATTTAAATCCTGCCCCGTTATTAGCTATGACTTCAATCAAAACTAAAGGACAAAGTCATGAAAGCTTTAACTCCATCAATACTCGCAGTAGTAATATGTAGTACGTTTGTAAGTGCACCAAGTGAAGCATCAAGCCACAGAGAAGCGCCAAATATAAGCCGTTTCCCGACTTTAGATTCAACCGATTTTTATGTATTTAATAGTTACGAGCAAGGTCGTGATGATTTTGTAACATTAATTGCTAACTATATCCCGCTGCAAGATGCATACGGCGGTCCTAATTACTTTGCAATGGACCCAGATGCTACCTACAGCATTCATATAGATAACGACGGCGATGCTGTTGAAGATATTACATTTGCGTTTAACTTTAAAAGCATGCTTCCTAATGATAACCAAGGTGTGCAATTAACTGTTGGACCTGAAGGTAATCAACGCACCGTGTCTGTACCACTTAAAAATGTAGGCGGTGTATCTGCCGGTGATGACAGCGCTGCAAATTTTAGCGAATCATACACAATGAGCATGATTAGTGGCGCACAGCGTACTGGCGAAACAACGCTACTAAACAACACAGCATCAAACTCAAGTACATTTTCTAAACCACTTGATTATGTGGGCAATAAAACATTTGGTTCAATGAGCGATTACCAAACTTACGCTGACCAATTTGTGTATCAGGTTTCAATTCCTAACTGTGAAAGCATGGCACAAGTTTTTGTAGGACAGCGTAAAGACCCGTTTGTAGTTAACCTAGGTAAAACATTTGATTTAGTTAACTATGTACCTGTAGAGGGTGACAGCGCCCCTGGTGCTGGTGACGGCGGTGGTTTTCCAGGTGGTATAACGCAATCGGCTGATAACGACGATCTTGCAGATAAGAACGTCACATCAATCGCTATCGAAATACCAAAGAGTTGTATTGTTGGTGAAGGTAACGGTGTAATTGGCTCGTGGACAACAGCAAGCTTACCTCAAGCACGTGTATTAAACCCAAATGCTAAATTTGCAAATAATGCTGTAAACGGTGGTGCATTAACTCAGGTTTCACGCCTAGGTAACCCACTTGTAAATGAGCTTGTAATTGGCATTAAAGATAAAGACACATTCTCAACAGCGCACCCGAAAGATGATGCACAATTTTTAGATTATGTATCTCACCCTGCACTACCAGAGTTATTAAATATTTTATTTAAAGATGCTGTTAATACAACACTAGATACTAACTTTGAAACGCTGGCACCCACTAACTTCCCGCGTACTGATTTAATCACTGCATTTTTAACGGGTTTTGCAGACGTTAATCAGCAAGCAACGGTAACACCTTCAGAAATGCTGCGTTTAAACACAGCCATAGTAGCAACAGCGCAAGCTGATCAATCTGCATTTGGTGTAGCTGGTAATGACTTAGCTGGTTTCCCAAATGGTCGTCGCCCAGGTGATGATGTGGTTGATATTGCACTGCGCGTTGTGATGGGTCGTTTATGTCATCCTATTCCTGTAAATGGCGAAGACACTGACTTAGGCCTTTGTACACCAGAGGATGCTAATACGGGTACAGTTCCATTTACTGATGGCGCACCTGTTGATGCAACAATGATGGACTCAACATTCCCATACCTTGCAACACCTATTGCAGGATCTAAATAAGGAGTTAACTAATGCGTAATTTAAAAACTACCCATATTTGTGTTCTCCTCAGTGCATTAACATTGGGTGCATGTAGTAGCGATGACGATAAAAAACAACCTACACCGGTTGTAAACACCGCACCTACAGCAATCGATGCAATGCTGACAACACAAACTGAAGTAAGCATTACCGATATGCTTAGCGCGAGCGATAACGATGGCGATTCACTTACTTACTCGTTAACAAGTGAGCCAACACTCGGTACTGTTACCGTTAATAGCGACGGTAATTTTACCTATACACCAAATAAAGAAGCGACAGGTTCAGATAGCTTTATGTTTGGTGTAAGTGATGGTGTTAATTCGCAAGTTACTGCCACAATAATTATTACGATTGAGGCGCTGCAAGTTGACTTTGCTCAATTTGCAGCCGATGCATTTAATCAAAGCCCGAATGCAGAGCCGCTATCAGTCAATGGTCGCGTGTTTACAAACTCCGATACCGATGTTGATGGATTAATTTCAACAAACGGTAACTAAATTAGCAACTAAACAAGTAATTAAGCTGACAGGCCATGGATGGCTTTTTTCAAAGGATATTTATAATGCATTTATCAGTATTTAAACCCTTCACTATTATTGCTATTTGCTTAACCTCTTTCGCGGTGAGTGCGGCTCCTTTTACACCAAAAGATGACGCAGTTATTGCCTCAAGTAATTCAACACTTAGTGCTTCTCTGTCTGTTGAGGAAATAAATACATTAGTGACTAATAGCCAATATGCAGGCCAAACAGAGCGCTTACAGGGGCTACTTAAAACCCGTTTAGCCCAGCTATATAAACAAACACCCACACCTCAAATTGGTTACCTATATGCTCGTGTTTTACAAAAAGAGCACCTTTTTGACGAAGCAATTAACATCGCTAACAACGTTTTGATTGCCAAGCCAAAACATAATAATAGCCATTTATTGCTAGCCAATATATTTATGACTCAAGGTAAGTTCGCACAAGCAAAAAAACACTGCGTAGCCTTAATTGGGCAAGTAAGCACTATTACTGCTAGCACCTGTGTACTCGATGTACAAAGCCAACATGAAAGCGTTTTAGACAGCTACCAAGCATTAGTAAAAATTATAAATAATAATCAAACTAGCCTAGCTACAAACCATGTTTTAAGTGAAATGAGCTACCGTTTAAACAACTACAAACAAGCGTTGTCTCACTTACAAAGTGTAGATTTAGTTCAAGCCCCTGTGAGCCTTATTGTTTTATGGGCCGATATTCAAATTGCTCTAAATCAACCGCAACAAGTATTAAATACATTAAGCGTACTGCTTCCTGATAAAAGTAATTTAGAGGATGCTATTTTGTTAAGACTTTCAATCGCAGAAAAAAAACTAAATAAACGCGATAAAAAATGGCAAAATACAATGGCGCAAAGAGTTACACTACGAGAGCTTCGTAAAGATTCTTTTCATGCAAGTGACTTAGCTAAATATTACCTTGATGTACAACCAAATCGCGAAAAAGCACTTTACTGGGCTCATATTAATTGGCAACAGGCTAAAATGAGCACCGATGAGCAATTACTTATTCAAGCAAAAGCGATGCAACGAGACACACTATGAAAACGCCTTATCTATTTATACTCACTTTAATGCTGTGCATTTTTTCAACTTACAGCTTTGCCCATCAACTAAGTACAAGTTATATAACCTTAAATAGCGAGAACAATAACGACACCAACAAAAACCAATACACGGGTACCTGGCAAATTAATATAGCCGACTTAGAGCACGCAGTTCCTCTGGATTTAGATAAAAACGGGCAAATTTCGTGGACAGAAATAAAAGCAAAACGCAGCTCAATTAATAACTTCATTGAAGAAAATTTAAATATCACGCAAAACGCGCAATCATGCCCTTTAAAAAGTGAAGGTATCTATCAGCTAGATAACCATTTTAATCAGCCTTATTTGGTTATTCCGCTGCTGTTTAGTTGTGATGACAATGAAGCAATCTCCCTTTCCTATTCTGCTTTTTTTAATACCGATGCCAATCATAAATCCATCGTAAATATAAACGGTGTATCTCGTGTATTTAATATCAACGAGGCACAACAAACGTTCAGCTTTGAGCAAACAAGTTATTTAAGTACGTTTAATCAATACGTGTATCAGGGTGTTTTACATATTTGGATTGGTATTGATCATATTTTATTTTTAATCGCCCTGTTACTTACCTGTGTTTTAAAACGCAGCGATAAAGCATGGCAAGGTATTAGCTCTAAAAAACAAATTATTAAACACACAGCATGGATAGTAACCGCGTTTACGCTTGCGCACTCTATTACGCTTACCGCAACAGCTATGAACTTTGTATCACCAAATAGCCGCTGGGTAGAGCTTGGAATTGCTATATCGGTTTTATTTGCAGCATTAAATAATGTGTGGCCGTTGGTACTTCGTTTAGGTTGGCTTACTTTTGCTTTTGGTTTACTGCATGGGATGGGATTTGCGAGCGTACTTGGCGAACTTGGCTTGTCGAGCGACTATCAACTGCTTAGTATATTGGCGTTTAATTTAGGCGTCGAAATCGGCCAACTTAGTATCTTGCTAGTAGCCTTACCAATACTCATTTATGTACGACACTACACTTGGTATAAAAAGTGGTTAATGCCAATGGGCTCCGTTGCTATCGCAATCATTGCACTTCAGTGGTCAATCGAGCGCTTTTAAATAGACTAAAATAAAAAAGCTAGCCAAAGTATTGGCTAGCTTACTTTTAGTTATTTATTTTGAGCGTTACTGCGCTTCATCAAATGGCATCAGTAATGTTTTCATCGCAGGGCGAAGCGCTATTAACACTGTTTCTTCGGTTAACTCTGGGTAGAGTAACTTTCTAAGTAATAACCCTGCCATCATCGAAAAAATAACATTAATTCGACTTTCAAGTTCAAGCTCATCAATGTCTTTGAGCGCACTTCGCTCGCTTGTTAAAAGCTGTCTCATGCGCCCGCGTGCTTGAGTATCCATATCACGTAGCAATGAAGCTACTTTAACATTTCGACCTGCTTCAGCCATCATATCTAAATCAACTACACATGCCCCTGTGTCCATGTGCCTTTGCACACCAATGTTTAAGCCATCTAAAAGAGCTGCTAAAACATCACCTGGGTGATCTTCAAACTGTTGGAAGATAGAAAACATTTCTTCCATGTCTTTTTCAATAATGCTTTCTATAATGGCTTCTTTACTTTCAAAGTAATTATAAATATGGCCCGCACTCATCCCTGCCGTTTTAGATATTTCAGCCATGCCTGCACCGTGGTAACCTTTTCGGCGAAAACACTCTGCAGCAGCTGTTAGTATTTGTTCGCGCCTAGCCAGTGCTATCGCGGGATCTGTTTGCCTTTTTGCTTTAGGCTTCATGTTCAACTCCACTACCAAGTCATAAACTCAGTAAAGCAAGAGCTATAAATAGTCTCGCTATATAAATATGTAATGCGGCTTTAAAAGCCGCAAATATTATTTCTCTTCCTGAGCTGTTTCACTGGTTACGTTCCATCCGCCACCAAGCGCTTTGTACAAGTTAATTTGGCTTGCAAGATACGCTTGCTGACCCGAAATTAACTGTTGCTGCGCGCCGTACCATGTACGCTGAGCATCAAGTACTTGCAAGTAGCTATCTGCGCCTTTTTCGTAACGCATTTTTGATAAATCAAATGTGATTTGTCGGCTACTTATAAGCATATCAAGGGCACTTAATTGCTCTTGGTAACCTTCTCTATCAGCAAGTGCATCAGCCACTTCGCGAAACGCATTTTGAATTTTTTGCTGATACGTTGCCACTGCAATTTCTTGATCTGCTTTTGCTACATCAAGATTAGCTTGGTTACGTCCCATATTAAAAATAGGTAAGCTAATTGACGGTACAAAACTCCATGTACCTGAGCCCGAATCAAACAAGCCACTTAAATCACTTGAAGCAGACCCTGCATTAGCCGTTAAGCTAATACTTGGGTAAAACGCCGCTCGTGCAATACCAATATTGGCATTAGCGGCAAGCAGTAAATGCTCAGCAGCTTTAATATCTGGGCGCTGCGAAAGCAAATCAGACGGTAAGCCAACCGGTACTTCTGGCATGCTAATCAAATTAGTAAGGTCTTTATTAGGCAGTAAATCAGCCGAAACAGATTTGCCCACTAATAAATCAAGCGCGCTTTTATCACGCTTTAACAAACGTTTGTAAGTTGCTATGTCTACTTTTGCTGTAGCAACTGTACTTCTAAGCTGCTCAAGCGTAATTGAAGACGTTGCACCTAAATCAAAGCTTTTTTGTGTAAGCGATAATGACTCTTGCTGAGAGGTTAACGTTTCTTTTGCAAGCTCTAGCAGTTGTAAGTCTGTTGCGTAATTAAGCCATGCATTTGCAAGCTCGGAAATTAAAGACACTTGCGTACTGTATTGGCTAAGCTCTGTAGAGTATAAATTTTGCAATGCTTGCGCCGATTGATTGCGCACTTTACCCCAAATATCTAACTCGTAAGAGGTAATGCCCACTGTTGCACTGTATTGCGAGCTAATAGCTGCATCGCCAGTACCCGATAAATCAGCAGGTAAACGCTGGCGCGTACCAGATGCGTTTAAATCAAGCGACGGATACAAAGCAGAATCTTCAATTTGATACAAACCACGAACACGCTGCACGTTAAGCACAGCAATTTGCATGTCTTTATTATGCTCAAGGCTTTGCGTAATTAATGTTTGTAGTTTTTCATCATTAAAAAACTGTTGCCAATTTAATTGCTGTGCAGAGCTTTGCTCAGTACCTGATGCATAAGCATCAGATACTGGTAGAGCAAGATCTTTTTGCTCTGGTGCAAGTTGGCAACCACTTAGTACCAATAAAGCAATGGCACTTAGGCTGAATGTTTTAATGCTCATTCTGCGCTCTCCTTTGTTGTCTCATTAGTTTTACCAGGAAATACACGGCGAACTAACACAAAGAACAACGGTACAAATACAACTACTAATATTGATGATGCGAGTGTGCCACCAATAATTGAAATACCTAACGCATTTTGCGCACCAGAACCCGCACTTGAGGCTATTGCAAGTGGTAAAACACCACAAATAAAGGCCATCGAAGTCATGAGTATTGGACGTAATCGTAAGCGTACAGCTGCAATAGCCGCATCAACTAGCCCTAGTCCTTCATCCATTTTATGAATAGCAAATTCAACAATTAATATTGCATTTTTAGAGGCTAAACCAATGGTGGTCAACAAACCTACCTGCAAGTAAATATCGTTAGATAAGCCACCGCCAAGCGCCGCCATAATTGCACCAAATATACCCAGTGGCACAATCATCATTACCGCAAACGGCACCGACCAACTTTCATAAAGTGCAGCTAAACATAAAAATACAAACAATAGCGATAAGCCATATAGTAAAGGTGCTTGACCACTACTTGAGCGCTCTTGGAATGAAATACCGGTCCACTCAGACGAAATACCATTAGGTAATTGTTTAACTAAACGCTCCATTTCATCCATTGCTTGGCCTGTACTGTAACCCGGCGCTGCACTACCTTGAATTTCCATTGCTGAAAAACCATTGTAACGCTCTAAACGTGGCGAACCATACGTCCAGTAGGCACTAGCAAACGCTGAAAACGGCACCATATCGCCATTGTCATTGCGCACATACCATTTATTTAGATCCTCAGGCACCATGCGCGATTGTGCATCACCTTGCATATACACTTTTTTAACTCGACCACGGTCAATAAAGTCATTCACATAACTACTACCCCATGCTGTCGAAAGTGTACTGTTAATATCGTTTTGCGACACACCAAGCGCTTCGGCTTTTGCCAAATCTGTATCAAGTTGTAGTTCTGGCATATCTTCTTGTCCATTTGGACGTACGCCCGCTAAAATTGGACTTTGGCTTGCTAAACCTAATAACTGATTTCGTGCAGCCAAAAGTGCGTCATGCCCTAGGCCTACACGGTCTTGTAAGAAAATATTGAAGCCATTAGCAGTTCCCAGTTCAACAATTGCAGGTGGCGGGAATGCAAACACAAACGCTTCTTTTATAGTCGAAAAGTAACCCATCGCTTTACCTGCAACACCTTGTACCGATAAGTCATCGCGTTGACGTTCATCCCAATGTTTAAGGTTAACAAAGGCAATTGCTGAGTTTTGGCCAGAGCCTGCAAAACTAAAACCAGTAACGGTAAAAATACCGTTTACGGCTTCAGATTGATCGTTTAAAAAGTGATTTTCTACCTTTTTAACAACCTCAAGCGTTTGCTGTGTTGTAGAGCCTGCCGGTAATGATACTTGGTTAAACAAAATACCTTGGTCTTCGTCAGGTAAAAATGCCGTTGGCAAGCTTGAGAATACATAAACCATACCGCCCACAATCACGCCATAAATAAGTAAGTAGCGTTTAGAGTGCGTAAGCATACGGCCTACAAAGCTTTGTGCACCTGAATTTGTTTTATCAAAACCACGGTTAAAGCCTGTAAAAAATCGGCCAAATAACGTCTCATTGTTATGTACATGGCTTGGTTTTAAAAGCGTTGCACACAATGCAGGCGTTAAAATAAGAGCAACTAAAACAGATAACCCCATCGCCGATACCAGTGTTATAGAAAACTGACGATAAATAATACCGGTAGAGCCACTAAAGAATGCCATTGGGATGAATACCGCAGAAAGCACCATGGCAATACCTACCAGCGCGCCTTTAATTTCATCCATCGATTTACGCGTAGCTTCAAGTGCCGAGAGTTTTTCCTCGGTCATTAAGCGCTCAACGTTTTCTACCACAACGATTGCGTCATCTACCAATAAGCCTATGGCAAGTACCATCGCAAACATCGTTAGCGTATTTATTGAATAACCAAAGGTGTACAAAATACCAAACGTACCTAGTAAAACCACTGGCACTGCTATTGTTGGTATAAGTGTTGCCCTAAAGTTTTGTAGGAACAAATACATAACTACAAAAACAAGTACAACAGCTTCAATTAAGGTGTGAATAACTTTTTCAATAGATAACGATACAAACGGCGTTGTGTCGTAAGGTATAACAGCATCTAACCCTTCAGGGAAAAACGGTTTTAGCTCTTCAATTGCTTTTTTAACTCCAGCGGCAGTATCAAGTGCGTTAGCACCACTGGCTAATTTAATACCTAATCCTGATGCAGGTTGCCCATCGTAACGAGCAACAACGCGGTAGCTTTCACCGCCAAGCTCTACTCTAGCAACGTCCTCTAGACGTACAAAAGAGCCATCTGGATTGGTTTTAACCAATATTTGTTCAAATTGCTCTGGCGTTTGTAATCGACTTTGAGCCGTTACTGTTGCATTAAGTTGCTGACCATCAACGGCAGGCATACCGCCAAGTTGACCGGCAGATACTTGTGCATTTTGCGCACTAATTGATGCACTAATATCAGCAGGTGTAAGCTTATAATTTTGTAACTTTGAAGGGTCTAACCAAATACGCATCGCGTACTGAGAACCAAACAGCTGCACTTCACCTACGCCTTCAACACGCGAGACAATATCTTGCACGTTTGATGAAACATAATCACCAATATCAATATTGGTCATGCTGCCATCTTTAGACACAAAAGCATAAACCATCAAAAAGTTACGCGCTGACTTTGCAACTACAACACCTTGCCTTTGAACGGCTTCTGGTAATAGTGGAGTCGCTGTCGCTAGTTTATTTTGCACTTGAACTTGTGCAATATCAGGGTCAGTTTCAGCGCTAAATGAAAGTGTAAGCGTAGCAGAACCACTCGACTCAGACGTAGATGACATATAAAGCAGGCCATCAAGTCCTTTCATTTTTTGCTCAATAACTTGCGTTACCGTATCTTCAAGTGTACGTGCAGATGCACCAGGGTACGTTGCAGTAATACTCACTGCAGGTGGTGCAATTGAAGGATACTGCGAAATAGGTAAACTCCTAATCGCCAAAATACCTGCAAGCATCACTACAATAGCGAGTACCCAAGCAAATATCGGTCTATCGATAAAAAATCGTGACATTAAAACTCTCCGTTATTGCGCTTGATCGGCTTTAGCAGACGATTGAATTTCAGATGGATTCACTGGTGCACCAGGGCGGATTTTTTGTAAACCTTCAACTATTAACTTATCGCCATCCATTAAGCCATCAGTAACAAGCCAATCAGAACCAATCGTTCTATCTACTTTTAATACGCGGCTTTCTACTGTGTTGTCTTTGCTGACAACCATTGCTGTTGGTTCGCCTTTTGAATTACGGCTAACACCACGTTGCGGAGCTAAAATAGCACCCGCCTTAACACCTTCCACAATAGAAGCTCGAGCATACATGCCTGGCAGTAATAATTTTTCTGGATTTGAAAATTTAGCACGTAGTATTACTGAGCCAGTACTTGGATCAACTGTCACTTCAGAAAACTGCAATGTGCCTTTATGAGGATAAACAGAACCATCTTCCATAATAAGTTCAACGTCAGTTTGGCTCGTCGAATCAACACTTAGAGCACCTGATGATATTGCTTTTTTAAGTTTGGTAAGCTCATTACTTGATTGTGTTAAATCGATATAAATTGGATCTAACTGAGTCACTGTAGCAAGTGCAGTACTTTGATTGGCACTTACTAATGCACCTACTGTTACGCTTGATTTACTAATTTGACCACTAATTGGTGATGACACATGGCTGTAATCAAGGTTAATTTGCGCCGATTTCAACTGCGCTTTAGCCGTTAATAATTCTGCTTTTGCTTGCTTGTATGCAGCATCTGCTTCATCAAAGTCTTGCTGACTTACCGCTTTTATTTTTAAAAGCTCGCTAAAACGAGATGCTTTAGCTTTACTACTTGAAATACTCGCCTGAGCACGTGCAACACTTGCTTCACTTGCTGCTAAGTCTGCTTCAAATGTCGCAGGGTCTATTTGATACAGAGCCTGGCCTTGTTTAACCTCTTTACCTTCAACAAATAAACGAGATTGCACAATACCACTTACTTGTGGGCGAATTTCAGCAATTTGAAATGCACTGATACGACCAGGAAGTTCTTTTTTGAGAGTAAGCGCTTGGCTTTTTAATGTAAGTACACCCACTGGTACAGCTTTAGGAGCTGAAGCTTGTGACTGCTCAGCAGCCTGATCGCAACCAGTTAAAGCAACAGAACCGACGAGGGCTGACAATACAAATAAAGCGATGCGGGAACGCTGCATGTTAAATACCTTTTAGTTTAGAGTGAACGATCATTCTAAATTAAAACGCGCTGATAATGAATCTTAATTAGAAGAAATTTACACAAACTTACACTCCTCAGTACAATATACGTCTTAGGTTGCATTTAATATTAATTAGATGAAAATAGAATCAAGACTGTATGAAAATAAAACAACTTAACATATTGAAATAATATCTCATTTTAGAAACGAAGTTTTTAACAGACACAAAAAAGCCAAGCAAATACAGCTTGGCTATTTATATAAAAACTAAAGCGCACACCTCATTTTAAAGGATATTAGCACTCTGCGGGTTAATAACCCTTGAAACTAACAACTGCTCTACCCTAATTCCTTCTACATCAACAACTTCAAACTTAAAGCCTGAAAAAGTTAAATGCTCCGCGCGTTTAGGTATTCGCTTCATATTGTAAATTAAAAAGCCAGCGACCGTTTCATAGTGCATCTGATCAGGAAATTCTTCTATATCAAGTACTTTTGCTAAATCGGTAATTGGGGTTAAGCCATCTACAAGCCATGAATTTTTATCGCGTTCTATGATTAATTCGTCGCCTTGATGAGTAATTAAATCACCCATAAACCCTTTCATTAAATCTTTTACCGTTACAATGCCCACCGAAAGCGCATATTCGTTTACGACAACAGCAAATGGTTTTGCTGCGCTTTTAAACGCATTTAAAGCTTCTGATAGGCTTAATGTTTCCGGTAAGTAAAAAACATCTTTATCAATGAGATCATCGTTTATATTGGCAGCTTCGCCCTTTAGTACTTGTCGTAAAATATCTTTAGATTCAACAGAGCCATGCAACTTATCTAAATTTCCTGACACCACTAAAAAGTGGTTATGAGGATGGTCAATAATTTTAGTCGCAATATCATGGCTAGATTCGTTTAAATCAAAATATACAATTTGGTCGCGTGGCGTCATTACGCTTGATAAAAATCGCGCTTCTAGGTCAAACACATTGCCAATTAATTCATACTCTTGCTTTTGCAAACTACCGTATGCAGCACCTGCTTCCATCATGGCAACAATGTCCTCAGTTGTCACATTGTCTTCTCGCTCAGCGGGCACTTTAAATAAGCGCAACACAAAGTTAGTGACACCATTAAAAAACATCACCAGCGGGGTTAATGCAAAGGTAACCCAGCGCATTATTGTAACCACTCTAACAGCGACCGCTTCAGGCATGATCATCGCTAAACGCTTTGGCATTAAATCGGCGAACAATATAAACAAGGATGTAATAGTAAAAAACGAGAATAAAAAGCTAATTTTTTCTAAATGTGCACCTTGATAAAACAATACCAACACACTTTCAACATAAGGCGATAAGGCCTGCTCGCCCACAATACCACCCAATATCGCTATCGCGTTGAGTGCTATTTGGATCATGGCAAAAAAAGCCCCTGGATTTTCTTGTAGCTTTAGTACCGCTGCTGCCTTTATATTCCCTTCATCTGCCATTACTCGCAGTTTTATTTTACGCGACGCTGCAATTGCTATTTCTGACATAGCAAACAACGCACTGATCAAGATCAATAAGCTAATCCCGATTAAATCACCCATTTAACGCTCCAAAAAGTTAGTGCTTTTTTAAACAAAAAGCAGCTGGATTATAATCGGTTTTTAAAATGCGGCAATTTATATTTATAAAATATATTAAAGTGATTTAATTTCATGAGGTTACATTGATTAAACTGTTTTTTTAAACTGTTTAATTGCCTTTAAAGGCGACTTTTAATTGAACAACTAAGGCCGGATCCATATTTATATTACAAGCAAAAAATAATGGAGATTGGGCTGTATTTAGATTTAGTAATGGCTCGAGTAGCTCAAGCCTAGGTTCAGTTTTTATTCGATAGCTAAATTGCTTTTTGCTAAGAACAACAAAATCAAGGATATTGTGACGAGTGCTTATGAGTTTATCTATTTTATCGAGGCTATCGATGAGTAATAAATGCTTGTTCTCACTAAAGCCCCTCTCAAGCAAATAGTGATGACTAAAGTTATCACGCAGTACTGCTATTTTATATTTTTTAGCATCATTGAGAGTATTTAACTTTATACCTCTAGATTTTAGACCATAAATGGCTGAATCAAAGCTTTCCAGTTCACCTACCCAGTTAAACTTACTTTCTCTATTAGGTAATCGAACAATTGAAAATATACAGGTATTTTTATCACGTAGCGCTACATTGTAAGATATGGCCCAACTATGCGCCAACATAGTGTATTTTATACCAGTGCCTTCTAGCGCTTTATGAACTTTATCGACAGAACGGCCAACGAGTTTATTATCTTCATTGAGATACTGAAAGTCCGGAAATACTTCCGTTACTATTGTGATTTCAGTTGCATCAACTTTAATACAGCTAATGAACAATAAAAAGATCAATAATTTCATTTAGCAAGGCCTCAACTAACTCATTATAAGTATTTAATAAATATAGCTGAGGCTTTATGAACTGCTAGTTTTTAGTCATGTAATGCACACTTATACGCTGATAGTGCTAGTATTTATAGCTCCTACAGCTTACTTGTTCATCGCACTAATTAAAAAGGCTGAAATTTTAGCGCCTTCTCTAAGTGTCGTTTCAGAGCTTGATTGACCCACTAAAGAGCTGTCGGTAAATGGCGCTATTTCCATCATATCAGCACCCGTAATCGGAAACTCATCCGCAATGGCTGATAAAATATCAAGCGCATGCTGTGGTGTTAAACCATTATGTTCTGGCGTACCTGTGGCAGATGCAAACTCTGCATCAAGCGCATCAATATCAAAGCTTACGTATACTTCATCAACGTTATCAGCTTTTAATTGTGCAATAGCGTCGGCAGCAACCGCTGCTGCGCCGCGCTCAATGATTTCATGTGCCCAATGTTGCTTAACGCCAAAGGTACTTTCCCAGTGCGCTTTAGGCTTGCCACTTGAGCGTATACCAAATTGTATTAAATGATGTGGCGCTGGTAAAAACTCTAAAATATGTGTACACCAAGAGCCAAAACATAAATCTATGCCTAGGCGCTCAACAAGTAAATCTGTATGCGCGTCAAAGTGAATAATAGCAGTACGCTTACCTTGCTCACGTTTTGCTTTTAAGTACGCTTTGGTAAGTGGGTAACTAATTGAGTGATCGCCACCAATACCAAATATCCCTTTATCTTTAAATGTCGCGTAAAAGCTGTCGCATACATCCTCTGTGATTGATAATGGGCTTACGTAGTAGTCGTTATCTTCATTACCGTATAGGGCTTTTTGGCAATTAGAAATGGTTGCATCATTTAGGTATTTATCATGAAGTAAATGTGGGATTACACGTACATCGCCTAAATCAAACGAGTGACACTGCGGTTGCTGATCAATTAAAGCTGAGCGCACAAACAGTGGCCCCCAGTTTGCACCGCGTAAAATACCACCGCCACAGTCTGAGCTAATACCTAACATAACGGCTTTATGTGGAGAATTTGGTAATTCATTTAAAGACTCGCGCCACAAATTATCAACGTTTTCAGTTTGTCCATAAAGTTTATTACGCAGTGCGGCTTTGCGCTCTTTTGCAGTATTTACTGTGTATACGCCATCACCCGGTGCGCACAAACAGTGCTCAACTTTGTTTTTAAATGCTTCAAATTGTGTGCTCATAATAAACTCCTTCGATTTTTATTCTGTACGTAGCTAATTACTTTTGATTAGTTATGCAAAATCACCAAAATCACCAAAAGTGCCTAAACTTCAAATAAATTCCACTTTGCTAAATAAGTCTGTGCCTAATATAAATAAACACGTTATCTTTTACGTGCTTAATACAAATTTAAGCCATTGAATTAATTTAATATTAATGAATATTTGCCATAAACTATTTAATTGTAGTTACGCGCTTGGTTGATACTTATTATGTCTGCTTGAACATGTCAACAGCACAACAAGGCTACTTGTATAAGCACTTGATTGAATATTCATAGTTGATGAATAAATCAAATTAGTTCTTAAAATTATTAAGACTTAATTGGAGGAGTTAAGATAAAACGGACAATCGTCCTGTACTTGATAAACGTTTCTAGCAATGATGCTAGATTGACACAATTTATTATAAAAAGGCTTAGCTATGGAAAAGGTATTTCACTTAGGACTATGTATTGACGATCTTAAAGGTGCAAAACTTGCGATTGTACCGGGCGATCCAGATCGTGCTGCACGCATTTCACAATTCCTAGACAACCCAACCTGCCTTGCTCAAACTCGTGAGTTTCATGTTTACTTAGGTCAACTAAACGGCCATTCGGTGGTTGTTTGTTCTACGGGTATTGGTGGTCCATCTACGTCGATTGCAGTAGAAGAATTAGCACAACTTGGCGTGCGTAAATTTTTACGTATTGGTACAACAGGTGCGATTCAGCCACATATCAACGAAGGCGAAATTTTAATTAGCCAAGCGTCTGTACGTTTAGACGGTGCAAGCCAGCATTTTGCTCCTCTTAGCTACCCTGCTGTGTCTGACTTTTATGCAACACAAGCTATGGTACAAGCATGTAAAAACTTAAATATCGATTTTCATATTGGTATTACTGCATCAAGCGATACATTTTATCCAGGACAAGAGCGTTACGATACGCATTCTGGTTACGTTCCTAAATCACTACAAGGTAGCTGCGAAGAGTGGCAAAAACTGGGCGTGATGAACTACGAAATGGAATCAGCAACATTATTTACTATGTGTGCAGCCCTTGGTTTACAAGCAGCATGTGTAGCAGGCGTACTTGTTAATCGTACTCGCCAAGAAATACCAAATGTTGACCATGGTGAAATTGAGCGTAAATCTGTAGCGGTAGTATTAGAAGCGGCTAAAGTATTACTTGATTAATATAGGTTCTATTAATTAATAAAACAATAAAGCACAGCTCTGGCTGTGCTTTATTGTTTTTGAAAGGTTATTTTAGCTGAGCGCTAATTACTTCTATTGCCGGTAGATTTTTAAAACTTGCAAGTACAGCACGTGCTACACCCGCTTGGTTTTCATGGCCTGCGGTTTCTAAAAGTGTAATACCTTTTACCGTCTGCTCATCAAAGCTAAGCCCTGCAATAAATAATTGGCTAAGTGCACTTTGCAGTGGCGACAAGCTTGGGCTGTACGCTGCGTTTTCTGCGTAACTTCCGTAAAAATCGCCATTTTCAAATGTACTAATTTTTACTGCACTAAAGTTTTTACTATAGGGTACGTATGCGTTTAATGCTGTACTTGCTAGTTTTTCATCTAGTTGAGCATTTGAAAATACTTGCTGGTGAGGCTCTGGATTAAACAAGCTAAACGCGTTACCTAAATCAGTCGGCCCAAACGAGTGCGGCAGTAATTCTGCCAATTTAAAGTGTTGCTCTGGCAATAAAATATCAAACTCTTTCGCATCTGCGAGTTCGTTCATAAACTGGCGGCAGTATCCACACGGTGCATCGCTAATCGCTATTTTAACTATTTTTTTGGCGCCGTTTAACCATGCGTTATTTATTGCTGATTGCTCTGCATGAACCACTAAACTCAATGCTTGATGATCAAACTCTACATTCGCACCAAAGTAAAAGTTTACCTCACCCTTTTCATCAAGTGCTTTAACAATTGCGCCTACATGAAAATCTGACACTGGCGCAACAGCATACTCAGAAGCCAAAGGTACTAAACCTTGTAATAATGCATCATCAGACACATTGAGTTGTGCGCATAACTGCTTAATATTATTAGAATTTAATATGCCACGTTGTGATTTTAATTGACTACGTAATGACGCTGTTTGCGCTACGTTTAATGTGATGTGCGAATTTGTAAGTGCTGTATCTTGCTGTACAGTAAAAGTTGCTGAAGCCATAACATTTTTTAATTATTCAATGGCTAAGTAGTTTAAAAGGTTAAGGTGTTAAATACCAGCCTATTTAACGCAAAAAAAGGGAGCACATCGCGTGCTCCCTTTTAATACCAATAGGTATACCTAACAAAATAACATGTTAGCCGGTATTACGCATACCTGCTGCAATACCTGTCATCGTGATCATTAATGCATTATCAATGTCACCTTCGTTGCGTTTTTCCTCTGAGCGAGCACGGCGTAAAAGCTCAACCTGTAGTAAGTTAAGTGGATCGGTGTACGGGTTACGTAAACTAATCGACTCCTTAATCCAAGGTTGTTCGGCTAATAGGCTTTTTTGCGGGCTAAGTGATTGCACTAAGCTAATGGCTTCTTGAAGCTCTTTACGAAGTGTTACACCCAGTGGTTTGTACATATCTTCCACCAGCGCATTGTCGTAATGCTCACTCAACCAACAATCGGCTTTACTAAATACCATTTCTAGCATTTCTAGGCGCGATCTAAAGAACGGCCACTGTAAGCTCATTTCGTTTAGGGTTTCTGCGCCGTACTTATTAAGCGCAGCTTTTAAGCCTGTTAACGCACCTAGCCATGCAGGAAGCATTAAACGGTTTTGGCTCCACGCAAAAATCCATGGAATAGCACGCAGGCTTTCAACGCCGCCATTAGGGTTACGTTTTGCAGGGCGAGAGCCAAGCGGTAACTTAGACAGTTCAAGCTCAGGTGTTGCCATTCTAAAGTAAGGTACAAAGTTTTCATCATGACGAACTACATTACGGTAATGCTCACATGACTCCTCACTTATTAGCTTCATTACTTCGCGCCACTGCGGTTTTGGCTCCGGTGGCGGTAATAAGTTACTTTGCAGAACTGCGCCTGCGTAAATATTTAAGCTTTGCAGTGCTACATCGGGTAAACCAAATTTAAAGCGAATCATCTCGCCTTGCTCGGTTACACGCAAGCCACCTTTTAATGAACCTGGTGGTTGTGAATGCAGCGCTTGTGCAGCGGGTGCACCACCACGTCCTACTGTACCACCGCGTCCATGGAATAAAACAAGCTCAATACCGCGTGCATCAGCAAGCTGTACTAGTTTATCCATTGCTTCGTACTGCGCCCAACCTGCTGCCATCATGCCGGCATCTTTAGCTGAATCAGAATAACCAATCATTACGTTTTGGGTGTTTTTAATGTGCCCGCGATACCAAACATTATCAAGCAATGTGGTAATTACATCACTGCCTGCGTTTAAATCGTCGAGTGTTTCAAATAACGGTGCTACTGGTAAATCAAAGCTACAGCCGCTTTCTTTTAGCAATAGTTGTACTGCTAAAATGTCTGACGCTGTTCGTGCCATCGAAATAATATACAAACCAAATGTTGCTTCGTCTTGCTTGGCAATTACATCAAAGGTATCAAGTACTTCTTGTACATCTGGGCTTGGTTGCCAATGTTTTGGAATAAGCGGTCTGCGCGAGTTAAGCTCTGCAAGTAAAAATGCTTGTTTGTCTTGCTCTTGCCATTGGTTGTAGTCGCCTAAACCTAAATAACGAGTCAGTTCTGAAAACACATCGCCGTGGCGAGATGAATCTTGGCGCACATCAAGTTTGGCTAAACGCAAACCAAAGCTATTTATACGGTGCAGTAAATCAAGTAATAAGCCATCCGCAACTACTTTCATATTACACTTTAATAACGAGCGATAGCACACTTCAACTGGGTGCTTAAGCTGATTAATATTAGTAATTAAATCTTGTGAATCGCTGCGCTTATTTTTAATTTTAGCACCTAAGTGCGCCACTGTTTCCGCAACCTGATTTTTAAGCTTTTTGATTACTGCTCTATATGGTTCAAACTCTTGCCCTGCAAGCTCAACAAGCTCATCACTGGCATCTGACATAGAGAGTTCAGCGCACAACGTTTTTAAATCTTGAATGTATAAGTTAAGTGCCATCCAACGACCATGATCAAGCACTTCTTTTGTTACCTGCGATGTTACAAATGGATTACCATCACGGTCTCCACCCATCCACGATGTAAACTCAATTGGGCTGTAATCTATTGGTAACTCTAAGCTCAACTGGTCTTTAACATTCGCTGAAAATTCACGTAAAAAGCGCGGAACCGCATGCCACAGGCTATTTTCTATTACTGCATAGCCCCATTTGGCTTCATCAACTGGCGTTGGGCGAGAGCGACGAATATCGTCGGTATGCCAAGCTTGGCTAATCAGTTGTTCAATACGATTTAAAATATTGTCCCGCTCTTGCACTAAGTTATCTTTTCGCTCTAATGACGCTAAGCAATCACTTAGTTCAACGTGTTTGTTAATAATAGTACGGCGCGTAACCTCGGTTGGGTGAGCAGTCAATACTAAGTTTATGTGGAGTTTTGAGAGTGTTTCGGCCAAATGATTACTGTCTAACTGGCCTTGTTCTGCTTTTGTAGCTAACGTTTTTAATGTTTGAGTGAGAGGGTTTTGTTGGCCAAGGCCAACGTCATTAAAACGCGAAACGGTATGAAATTGCTCTGCTACATTAGCAAGGTTTAAAAAATGATTAAATGAACGGGCAACCGGTAAAAGCTCTTCATCACTAAGCGCATGTAAAACATCTATTAGCGCTTGTCTGTCGTCTTCGTTACCACTGCGAGATGATTTTGATAAAGCACGAATTTCTTCCACTTTATCTAAAATCGCTTGACCTTGGGCATCTTTGATTGTTTGTCCTAGTAGTTGCCCTAGTAAATTTACATTACCTCGCAAGGCGGCGTATTGTTCACTCATTTATCAGTCTCCATTTTTTCGTAGGACACTATTAATATCATCATGAAGAGATATTTAATAGATCCATTTGCAATGTCTTGTCGTAAAAAAGTATATATAAAATAATCACAAAGCATTCACATGATCATTTTTTACGATGGTAACTGCCCTCTTTGTAGCACCGAAATGCAGCAACTAAAACACGCTGATAACAAAAACTTAATTACGCTTGAAGATCTTAACGCGAGCGACTTCAGTGAGCGCTACCCGTATATTGATAAAGACAAAGCAATGAACTACCTGCAAGCTCAAAAGCAATCAGGTGAAATGATTTATGGACTTGATGTAACTTACGAAGCATGGAAAATAGTGGGTAAACACAGCTGGTTGAAAATTTTTCGCTTGCCAATAATTCGCTTTTTCGCTGACTGCGGATACCTATTATTTGCTAAGTATCGGCACCCCATCAGTCGCTTTTTAATGCCAAATACTCAGTGCAGTAACGGCCAATGTGGACTAAAAGCAAAAGGTGATAAATGAAAACTATTGTTTTATTCGGCGCAAGCAGTGCCATAGCAAATGCATATATAGAACATCTACAAATAAACACGCCTACTCATCAGATCGTTTGTATTAGTTCAAAAAGTATTGAATCTGGCTCAAGTGTTGTCCACCTGCATACTGACTACACAAAACAAAGTTTAGCGCGCGTTACTAATTACCTAAAAGAGCAAAATGCCGATATACAACAAGTTATTATATTCAATGGTACACTGCACAACGAAACCCATATGCCTGAAAAAAAGATGGAGGATTTAGACGCTGAGTATTTTAGCCAACTTCTAAATTCAAACACCCTAACTCCCCTACTTTGCTTGCAGAGTATTTTGCCGCTGTTAACCCACAAAACGCAGTGTACTATTACTGCATTAAGTGCGCGCGTAGGCAGCATAAACGACAATAAATTAGGTGGTTGGTATACTTACCGCGCATCTAAAGCGGCGCTTAACATGCTATTTAAAACCGCTGCTATAGAGCTTGCTCGTCGTGCTAAAAATACCAAACTCATTCTGTTTCACCCTGGCACTACCGATACAGCACTTTCAAAGCCCTTTCAAAAGAATGTACCTGAAGGTAAATTATTTACCCCTGAATTTGTAGCCAAGCAACTATTTGAATTAACAAACAATAACCCTGATTTAAAACTAAACGGTGAGCCTGCTTATTTAGACTGGCAAGGCTCTACAATACCGTGGTAAGGACTTTTAATGCATTTTACTAAAGCGCGTATAGACGCACTTGAAAAACATACCCGTACACATTTAATTAATTCTCTTTCGGGTTTTAAAAGCGCTAATTTAATTGGCACGCAAGACTTACTCGGCAATACCAACTTGTCGATTGTAAGCTCGGTTATTCACCTTGGGGCTAACCCACCTTTGGTCGCCATGATTATGCGCCCTCATAGTGTGCCGCGTCATACGTTTGAAAACATTTTACAAACGGGCACTTACACCATTAATCAAGTGAATAAGTCAATTTACAAACAAGCTCATCAAACTTCAGCTCGTTACGATAAAGACGAGTCTGAGTTTGATGCTACAGGCTTAACACCTGAATACTTAAACGACTTTGCAGCGCCTTTTGTAAAAGAAAGCCGCTTAAAGTACTCGGTAAAATTTATAGAAAACCAACATTTAGCCATCAATGGGACTGAGCTCGTTATTGGCGAAATTATGGATGTTTTTGTTGATAAAGCCGCGCTGCAAAGCGATGGTTTCCTAGATTTACAAGCAATAGAAACAGTCGCAGTAACCGGGCTTGATAGCTACCACACAAGCAATAAACTCACGCGTTTACCTTACGCTAAAAAATAATATGACCATTTAAGAGGCTATAAACTATTAGCCTCTTATCGCATAACATTGAATTTTACCTTGGTATTAATCACACTAGCTAAAAATCCAAGGAGAAAAATATGACTACCATCGGTATTGGTACACAATCAAGCGAGCAAGCGTTGGCAAGCCTAAGTAATATGACGCAAACGCTAACCCCTATTGCAGCTGACGAACATTTAGAGCGCATAGCCAAAGCGCAAGCTTATATGCTTGCAAACAACATAGATGCAATTTATTTAAACGCTGGCACCAACCTAACCTACTTTACAGGTATGAAATGGTACGCGAGCGAGCGCATGGTTGGCGCAATATTACCGGCCCTTGGTGAAGTACAATACATTGCGCCTTATTTCGAAATTGGTTCACTAAACGGGTTTAAAGTAATAGAGGGGCCTATTCATGGGTGGCAAGAACACGAAAATCCTTATGCACTTTTTGTCGAAGTACTAAAAAAGTTAAATATTAATGAAAACGCAACCATTGGCATTGATGAAAGCGCACAATTTTTTATATTCGACGGCATTAATAAAGCGCAAACGGGTTTAACACTCATAAACGCACAACCTGTAACGGCGCATTGCCGTATGCATAAATCAGTTCATGAGCTTAGCTTAATGCAGCGCGCGATGGATATGACATTAGCCGTGCATCAAGCCACAGCAAGCATGCTTTATGAGGGAATAACCACCACCGAAGTAGAAGCCTTTATTAAACAAGCCCACCAAAAGGTAGGCGCGCCAGGTAACTATTTTTGTATTGTGTTGTTTGGTGTTGCAACGTCTTTTCCGCACGGTGTTAAAGACGCGCAAGTGCTTAAAAAAGGCGATATGGTATTAATAGATACCGGCTGTAAAGTACACGACTACCTATCAGATATAACCCGTACCTATGTATTTGGCGAACCAACAATGCGCCAACGGATGTTTTGGGATCATGAAAAAGCAGCGCAAATGGCTGCGTTTAATGCAGCTAAAATCGGTGCCACCTGCGAAGACGTAGATGCGGGCGCCCGTAACTATTTAGCGGCGCAAGGCCTAGGTCCGCAGTACCAAACACCGGGTTGCCCGCATCGAACTGGCCACGGCATTGGGCTAGACATTCACGAATGGCCATACTTAGTTGGCGGTGATAAAACCCCACTTGCCCCAGGCATGTGCTTTAGTAACGAGCCAATGTTAGTTATACCGGATGAATTTGGCGTACGTTTAGAAGATCATTTTTACATGACCGACAACGGCCCTCATTGGTTTACACAACCAAGTTATAGCATTGACGACCCATTTGGGCTTAACGCCTAAAGATTAGTACCTTCTAAAAGAGCAGCTGTATAGCTGCTCTTTTTAGTTTGGTATTGATAAAGCTAAATTAATCCCAATATCCTTTTTTATACTTAGTTATAAGCAATCCTCAAAAGGATAAATATGAAAAACTTTAAAATTGATATCGTTTCAGACGTAATGTGCCCTTGGTGTGTAGTGGGTTATAAAAACCTAGAAACTGCACTAGAGCAACTCAAAGACGAAATGAGCGCAGATATTACGTGGCATCCTTTTGAACTAAATCCAGATATGCCAATTGAAGGTCAAGACTTAAACGAACACTTAATGCAAAAGTACAACCTAAGTGAAGAACAAGGCGACGAAAATCGTAAAAACATGTTCGAAGCCGGTCAGCGTGCTGGGTTTACCTTTAATTTTGATGGCAAACGCATCATGATCAACAGCTTTGATTTGCATCGTTTATTAATGTGGGCACGTGAAGAAGGTAAGCAAACCGAGTTAAAACTCGCCTTTTTTGAAGCGCACTTCACAGATTTAAAATACTTAAATCAAGAAGAAGCGTTGCTCGACGTTGTTGAAAAAGTGGGTCTTGATAAAGAAACTGCACGCGGTATCCTACATTCAGACAAATACGTACAAGACGTACGCCAAGAGCAGGACAACTTTAAACAGATGGGTATCACTTCAGTACCTACGTTTATCATAAACGATAAATATGCGCTTACTGGCGGACAACCAAGCGACTCATTCATTCAAGCACTAAAACAAATTAGTGAAGAAGAAGCCAAGAAAGACGCTTGCGAGTAAAATTGTTGTTTAACACTTCAAAAGGCTGCACATTGCAGCCTTTTCTATTGCGTATAGGCAAGCGAACAATAATCAACTTACTATAAACTTATTTGATATTTTATCGACAACATACAGCACTGAATGCGTGTGATTATTCGTAACATCACAAGCGACTTATCTCTAACACAGCCTCTAAGATTCTCGTAAATGAACTTCACTTTATAAAAATTAGGATGGGTATCTGTAGTTCTCAACTAATTTCAGCTGAAGGGCAGAACGCTCAGGCAACGCTATTTTCGTCTGCGTAAAAATTTAAGTTAAACACGTAGGTTGGGTAGAGCGTAGCGAAACCCAACGAATATTCAATATTAGACAACTAACCTGGCAGAGAGGGGAGAAGGTAACCACCACCCTTCAAATATATTTGAAAACGGTGGTCGGATAAGCAAAGCGCCATCCGACACAGTAACTTATTTGAGTTTCGACGCACATAAACAGCTAATTTATATAGCAAGAAAAAGCAAGACAGGCACCTTAATTGAACAAGCAAAGCTATCCCAATTAAGATGGGTATCACGTTAATTTATCCTCTTCAAATATATTTAAAACGTAGGTCGGATAAGCAAAGCGCCATCCGACACAGTAACTTATTTGAGTGTCGACGCACATAAACAGCTAATTTATTTAGCAAAATAAAGACAGACATCTTAATTGAACAAGCAAAACTATCCTAATTAAGGTGGGCAATTAAGATGGGTGTCACGTTAATTTCCTTATTCCAAACCGCATTTTCAACTCCTGTAGGTTCTATATTCTCAGCTTCAAGACGAAAATAATTCCATTGTGAGTCTAACCCAAATGATTCATACGTAAGTTTTTTGGGTTTTAACAGCTCGGCACTATTATCTGAAGTATGAAGAGCTAACATATCTCTTTCACTTGCGATTGATGCACCAGTTAAAGTTTGCCCTCCACCTGTGGGGAAAAACATGTGATTTAAGCTCTTTATTTTTGAGGTTTCAGCTAAAATTGCACAGATTGAATCTATATCTGTCCATGAGGCTTGAGCTGGTACTCCCGCAGGAAAATTAAGCTCCTGCAATTCTAGCCATTCAATTAAGTTTCTAGAATGGAAGTCTTTACTGATTTCAACCCATTCCTTAAATCTCGTTTTAAATTGTTCTGATGTTGGCCTCATTAAAGGGTTGTTATCTGTACATTCAACCAGCAAGTTATCAAGTTTTGTAGTTCTAACATCTGAGCAATATTTTTTAATAGAAAGAATCGAATTAGGGTTATATTGCCCGTCAAACCCTTTCTCTTGTCCAGTCATGAAAATCCAGAGCGTCTTGGCCAAAGAGTAAATATCCGCTGGCATTCCATCGGCCTCACTAGCATGTCGCCTCATCTCTGGTGCCATAGTAAACTTAGCTCCAACATCTCTTTGTTTAGGAGTAATATTTTCTTTCTTAGGATATTTAACTAGACCAAAATCAGAAAAACAAAGCCTTCCCTCATAAAATAAAATATTAGCGGGTTTAATATCTCTATGAGCAATTTTTTTATCATGCAAAAGCTCTAAAGTTTCAATTAAAGCAATAAAGCTTTCCGCAATATCTAAAGTGCTCTTCTTTTGCAATAAATCAGTGCATTCATAGGCTTTGGGCATGGTGAACCAAGGAGTGCTTTCTTCAGAAGTCTCAGGAATATTAGAATCAATTAAAGGAATGACACCATCAATTGAAATAGAAGATAAAATGTGAATTTCAGCTTTGAATCTTTGATAACTTACTTCATCAGGACTAAGTAAGAACTTCATAGCATGGTTATCAACCCCTTCTTGTGATATCTCCCATACATCTCCATTACCACCTTGCCCTAATTTTTTTACTAAAGTCCAACCACCAATTATTTTACCCTTTTTGCGTTTGATATTTTTCTTTCTAACGGCCTTGTTTACTGTCATCCTTTTTCCTAATTTAAAGTTTTATATAATGGTTAACAATAGAGCGTTAATAATATTGCATTTAACAGCAATAATACAAGCTAGCTTTTCTATCAAGACTTTGAAAAAAAATAAAAAAAACCACTCCTGCAAAGCTCGGATAAGCAGAGTGCGAGGCTAATGCTCAATCCCTTTGGCTTCAAAAGCAGCCAAAAATAAAGCCCCTTACGGGGCTTTGAGTTCAAGATATATTAATATTATGGAAGCTCAAAATATTTTCGATGTCTATATATTTTACATAGCTTTTCTTCACAAAACTCTAACTTCAAAGAGTTAAAAAACGATCCGTTAATATAGAAATACCAAGTATTTTGAGAAGAAAAAACTGTGTAGCCAACATCATGAAAAAGTGGTTCAATCATGACATCAAAATCAGTTCTCGTCGCTAGTGTTGTTGCTATTTCATCAGTTACTTTGATTTGAATAAAAATTGATTCATCAGCTTCTTTCAGGTTATTGAGCTTAAGTGGAAGTGATTCGTAAACATCCTTTTTTTTATCTCCAATTTGAAAACCATAGGCCGAGCCAACTGTTACCGATTCATCTATATACGTAAACCATAAATAAAATGGATAAGCTAATAACAAAGAAGCAATTACAAAAGATAGTGATTTAGTTTTCATTTTACTTATCATCCTTAAACTCAACTCTTTCAGATACTGTGCTGCCTGGTTGCATAGTGCCATTATTTACAAATGAAAAGCCACCATCAGCTTTATTAGCTACTGCACCTGCTCCTGAGTTGCTATTAACTCCGCCTTCCTTTTCTGGAACTAGACTATATTCCTGTCCACCTTTTACCGAATCTGCAATTTTCCCAACCGTGGCATCTGGGGCATCAATTTTTCTATATGTTGCTGTAGAACCTTCCCCACTTAAACTTTGCCAAGCTTTTGTATCGGTTAACAAAATTAAGATGACACCCATCCTAATTCTTAGTTCGCCACTCTTCAAATATATTTAAAACGTAGGTCGGATAAGCAAAGCGCCATCCGACACAGTAACTTATTTGAGTGTCGACAAACATAAACAGCTAATTTATTTAGCAAAATAAAGACAGGCACCTTAATTGAACAAGTAAAGCTATCCCAATTAAGATGGGTGTCACGTTAATTCCGTTATTAGGAGCATGACGCATGATAACCATGGCACCATAGCTCGAATATATGTCAGCAACTTTGCTTTTTAACAAGCTTGTGACGCATCATTACTGTGATATGAGATACATGATAATAAAATAAAGGCATCAATTTTGATGTTTATACATTAGCTCGTCTTGACTTCAGGGGAGCGTCCATATATGTCACGTTAATTTTTCATCAATACAGTGAGATTAAGTTACTGTATTTATTTATAAAACTGGGTAGTCTGTATACCCTTTATGATCACCACCATAAAAAGTACTCATATCTAACTCATTAAACTCAACATTTAACTTAAATCGTTGCGGTAAATCAGGGTTAGCAATAAATAAGCGCCCATAGGTAATGGCTGTTGCTTTATTTGATAATATACGTTCAGCTCCGGATTCTGCTGTATAATTTCCATTAGCAATATAAGGCCCAGTCCAAAATGTACGTATTTCATCTAAAATGGCTCTTTTATCCTCACTCAGTTGAGTAAAAGGCATTTCTTCATTTATTTCTAAAAATGCAAGGCCATGCTGATTAAGCTGTGATACAACATATTTAAAAGTACCTGCAATATCACCTTCACCTACATTGTTATAATTACTCACTGGAGATAATTTAACACCCACTCTATCTGCTCCCCAAATATCGATAGCATCTTGAGCAATCTCTTTAAGAAAACGGTAACGGTTTTCTAATGTTCCTCCGTATTGATCATTGCGTTGATTTGTACTTTCTTGAAGGAATGTATCAATAATAAAGCCACCAGCAGCATGTATTTCAACACCATCAAACCCTGCTTCAAGTGCATATTTACTTGCTTGAGCAAAGTCTTGTCGTAACTCTGCAATCTCTTCTAACGTTATTTCTCTTGGTGGTGTTGGCATTGCCATACCATTGACAACCATAGTTTCTTGATTACTTGGAACAGCTGAAGGGGCAACAACATCACGTCCTTCTGGCATTAAAGATTCATGAGAAGCTCGGCCTGAATGCCAAAGCTGTAAAAAAATAACACCACCCTCAGCATGAACCGCGTCAGTTGTTTTTTTCCATGAAGCCACTTGATCCGCAGTATAAATACCTGGGCAATTAATACCACCTGACCAATTATTAATGCGAGTTGATTCGGCAATAATCAACCCAGCACTTGCGCGCTGACGATAATATTCAGCAGTAATTTCTGGGTTAATACCTTCATGATCAGCCCTGTAACGGCTCATTGGTGCCATGAAAATACGATTTTTAACGGTATAGCGACCTATTTGAGTCGGTTCGAAAAGTACAGACATAAGAATTCTCTTTATTATGGTAAAAGGTTATAGGGCTTGGTCGGGGTGAAGAAAAATAACTTCTCGGATAACTTGCCAACGTCCATTTTCATATACAAAATCTATACTTAAATCTAGCATCATATCCTTTCCCGCTAAATTATTTTTACGCGATAACACGACTAAACCTGTTTCAGGGTTAGCTTCAACATGATGAAATTTTGCCCATGTGTTCATCGGTGCTCCGTTATTTTTATTTGCTTCAATCATCGCTTTAAATGCGACTTTATCTGCTTTATGAACTTGGCCACTCGGATCAATCATAACCACTTGCATGTTATCGTGGTAAATCAAATTAAGTGCATCAATATCATGATTACTTGCGCTTTTAATTAGGCTATCGATAGCTTCTTTAACTGCCACTTTATAAGGATTTTTAGTTGTCATTAGTCTTTCCTAAAAGTAATAAATTAATTATACGAGCCGTTAATTGGGAATTTATCAGTCATGTTACGATAATATTTTAGCCCCATTAGCATAGAAGCAATGGGTGGACGAGCGAACGGTACATTTGACACATCGACCATTTGTAAACAACCTTCTTCGTTGATTACAAAAAGTCCGGGTTCTGCAAAAGCTCGTTCGACATTCATACCATTACGAGGTCCAGAAATATAAAGGCCAAGCTGTTTCATTTGCTCAATAGTTAAATCGTAACCAACCTCAAAGTTTGGATTCACTTCTGACATTTGAATGGCCGTCCGCTCAGCCGAATCAGCAGAAATCGCAATAACGTCAACACCAAGTAAATTAAATTCAGGCAAGGCTTGTTTAAGTTCTTGCAGGTATCTAGTACATAAAGGGCAATGTTTACCCCGATATACAATAATCATTTTCCAATCAAATCCATCTACTGGCGTCGCTATATTTAAAGTTCCACCACCATATTTACTGATGCTAATGTTTGGAAATACTTGCCCAGCTTGAAGTACTGATACGGTCATTTGTTTGCCTCTATTAATTATGTATCGAACGATATATAATAATAGTAAGATCTTAAACTATAAGTCAAGAGATATATATTGAACGATACAAAAAGAATTGGCCGACCTCGAACATTTAATACTGATGAAGCTTTATTGGCTGCTATGAATGTTTTCTGGAAGAAGGGCTACGATGGAGCATCACTAAAAGATCTTACTCTGGCGATGGGAATCAGTGGCCCTAGCATGTATGCGGCATTTGGTGATAAGCGAGAACTGTATTTAAAAACTATTGACCTCTATTCGAATGTTGATGGATGTGCACCTATTATTTCTTTTGAAGCAGAGCCTGATATAGAGAAGGCAGTGATAGGCTTTTTAGAAGCCGTTATTGATTACGCTACAATTCAGAGTGAAGGTACTAACGGTTGTTTTTTAGCTTCATGTGTATCAACTAGTGTTGGAGAAGTTGAAGGTGTAAAAGAACGTATGGTCAATGCAATTAATGAAACTGACTCTAGACTTGCTGCTCGTTTTGATGCTGAAAAAGAAAAAGGCAGGTTACCAGAAAACTTCCCATCAAAAGAAAGAGCACGACTCATGTTTGACATGCGTCAAGGGTACGTATTTAGAGGAAGGACAGGTGCTTCGGCTCAAACATTAAAGGAAGATTTAGTACATCGTGCAAAAATGATTGTATCGAAATAAATTTAAAGGGTAGTAGTCAATTTAAGTAATCGATTTCCTGCCAGCCTGCTTTTTTGATTGAAAATCGACATCGCATAAGTTGGCCAGGGCAATCGCATTAAAATATTTGTAGCACTTTTAGCAACAAAATTAAGATGACACCCATCCTAATTATTAGTTCGTCAAAGTGTAAAGTTTAGGATAGATGATGAGATTGACGCTTGCTAAGACGCGTCAATTGCCAAACTGCTTTAGCAAATTAAGTACGATAAAGTACTTTAATTACATGCCAGCCAAATTTAGTTTTAACTAAGCGAAATTAAGATGAAAGGAAATTAAGATGACACCCATCCTAATTCTTAGTTCGTCAAAATATAAAATTTAGGATAGGTGATGAGATGGACACTCCCAGATTAAAATTAAGATGACACCCATCCTAATTCTTAGTTCTTCAAAATATAAAATTTAGGATAGGTGATGAGATGGACGCTCCCCAATACAGCGTCAATTGCCAAACTGCTTAAGTACGATAAAGTACTTTAATTACATGCCAGCCGAATTTTGTTTTAACTAGGTGGGGCTCTAAAATTGCGCCTTTAAATGCAATTTTGTCAAACTGTGGAACCATTTGGCCGCGTCCAAATTCACCTAAGTCTCCGCCTTTTTTGCCCGATGGGCATGACGAATACTTTTTAGCTAAGGTTTGAAACTTTGCACCTTTACCTAATTGCTTAATAATATCTTCTGCAATCTCTTTGTGCTTAACCAAAATGTGAAGTGCATGTGCTGTGTTTGCCATGAAAAAAGCCTTTTATACCGTTAGCTAAAATTAAACGCGGCGATTTTAACACAACCTCATAAACCTAGCATCTACTTATACAGCAGTGTATTAACGCCTAATTTATAAATAATGTTTAGCATCATCAGGGTTGGGAATTCTGCAGTACTGATATTTTCCAAATAAGGTATAGCGGTTTAAAGCAACCCTATCGTATAACCAATTATTAAACCTATTTGGCAAAACACTAAATACGTTTGCTAGCTTGTATGGGTAACCTAGTTGCTTAACAACGTTAAAAAAAGCATGACTTTGTGTAAATGCTTTGCCATCTTCAACAAACACCATTGAGGCATATTCAGTTGTTGAAAAACCAAAGTGTGTTAACAACAATTCCCCTTTTGGAGATTGCACACTGCATAATTTAAAAATGGTATTTGTATCGTGAGTAATAATAAAATTACACCACGCGCTGCATAGCTTACATTGCGCGTCGAATAATATAATTTTTTGATTAAGCATTAATTTAGCTGCATCATCGCTCATAACACTTTCCTTAAATTAAGTACTTTACTGTTGCACCGGCTTTTTTTGTAATTTACGCTGTAACGTGCGCCTGTGCATATTAAGTTGCCGCGCGGTAACCGACACATTGCCATTATTACTATGTAATACTTGTTGAATATGCTCCCACTCTAAGCGCTCCGGCGACATAACTGCATCATCAATAACATTCGATACCGATGCCACAGGCTCGGTGTTAAGCGCTTTTAATAATGTTGCCATATCAACCGGCTTTGTAAGGTAGTCGGTTGCGCCTAAACGCATTGCCTCTACTGCGGTTGCTATACTTGCGAACCCAGTTAGTAAAACAATATGTGCTTGTGCAAGTAAACTACGCAGCGGCTTTATGAGTGCAAGTCCGTTATCGTCGCCTAGTTTCATGTCTAATAAAACAAAGTCGGGCAATAGTTTGCGCGCAACAAGTAACGCATCGCTTTGGTTATGCGCCACCTCGCAGGTAAAGCCTTGTTTAGTTAAGCGCCTTGCCAGTGTGCTGGCTAAATTAATGTCGTCTTCAATTATAAGTAACTTCATGAGGCGTTATTCTCAGTGTTTACAATAGCGAGTTTAACTTTGGCGACAGCGCCGCCATCTGCATGGTTAAACAAGGTAAGTGAGCCATTTAAACGCTCAAAAGTAACGTTTGATAAAAGCACAGCAAGCCCCATTCCTTGATCGCTTGGCATAAGCTGACCACCCAGCTCTGCTAATTGCGATGATGAAAAGCCAGGGCCAAAATCGCGAATTAACAAGTAAACGCATTCACTATGTAAGTTATCTTGCTGCCAACTCAGCTCTAATTGAGTTTGACCTTGTTTTTGATTAGCGAGCGCGGCGTTTTGCAATAAATTTAAAATAGCAGGCAATAACATCGCATCACTCAATAGCGTTGCCGCAATAGGTGGCGTAATCCATTTAATGTGCTGATCAGGGTATTGCAGTAAAAGTGTGTCTGTAATTTGTGTTTGCAGTTGCTTTACTGTTACATGTTCTTGCGAATTTTTAAGGCGTAATTGCCTTGAGAGTTTTCTAAAGTCGTTAAGCTGTGTACTGCACTGAGTAAGCGGCGCTTGCATGTGCTTAACAATAGGGTTGTTTGGTTGATCTTCTAATAACTCTTCAAACAATAGCTGTAAATTTGCTATAGGGGTCGCAAGTTGATGGGTTATTTGCGCAGCAGCGCCATCAAGGGTAACAAGCTGTTCGTTACGTAATTGTTTTTCACGCACGTTTGCAATAATACGCTCTCGCTCTTTAAGTGCCCTGTTCATTGCGCCAATAACAAGTGCAATTACACTAGCACTTAAAACAAAATTAACCCACATGCCAATAAAGTGACCACTCATATTCATTTGATGCATACTGTGATCGGGCATCTTAATCAGTAGCAAACTGTATGCGGCAATGGCTAATACTGCAATATAAGCCAATCCTTTTTCTCGCAGCGTAACAGCAGCTATCATTATTGGGAGCAATAACAGTGATACAAATGCATTGGTTGCACCGCCGCTTAGCGAAAGCAAAACCGTTAAAAATAATACATCTGCAGTTAGCTGCATCAACATACCCAAAGGTTTAGCGCGGCTTACATTACGATAAGCAAACAGGCTAATAAGCTGAAAAACAGCCTCAACGGCAATAACAATCAGTAAAGGCAGTAATGCAATTTGATATTCTAGTAAAAAATAAACGCTAAGCACAGCAATTAATTGCACGGCAATTGCGCCGCTTCGCAGCATTAATAGTCGACTAATAGTGGGGTCGGTACGCATTAACAAAAGGTAATTGCCTAATCAAATGTTTAATAAGGTTATTTTAACGGGTATATGGTTTTTAATCATCATCCATCGAAATTGAAAACGGTGCACAAGGCGTTCCTTGGTGAAACACCATTTGCCATTGCTCGCCTTGTTTACGCCAAAGCGACATACGTAACGAGTAATTAAACTCCGCCCGAGCAGAGCGCCTATAAGCAGCTTGATAACTAAGTTGCACTACATCATCGCTCAGCATTCGGCCCTTAAAATGCTGATTATAAAACTGTGGCACAACCTCGGTAGGTAAGCGGGTAAGTACTTGGTATTTATTAAATGTAGTGCCGTTGGCAGCAATTTCGATAAATTCATCATCGAGTAAAGCATCTAATGCGCGCTCAGATTGGCGAACTTCTGGGTCTAGTAACTGGCGCTCAGCGTCAATCAAATGATTAAACAACGACACTTTTATTTTGCTGCTCATAACCTTCCCTATTGTTTATAAACTTGCCCGGCTTTCATAACAAATTGCACGTTTTAAGTACGTCGATATTTTTAAGCGGTGAGCCATTCACACTGATAATATCTGCTTGTTTACCAACACTCAAGTCGCCAATGAGTGCGCTTTGCCCCAGCAGTTTAGCTGCATGTATAGTTGCTGATTTAATAGCTTGGGCTTCGCTCATTCCATTGTTTACCATTAAACTAAATTCGTTAGCATTGAGCCCATGACGCGACACCCCAGAGTCTGTTCCAAAAGCTATATTAACCTCATTTTTCAGTGCAAGTTTGAACGAAGCCTGCATTTCTGGTGTTACCTCTCGCACTTTATCAGCTATTGCCGGTGGCATATTTGGATTTGTTAGCACCTCTTCACTTACCGTTGCACCCGCTAAAAGCGTCGGAACTAAATAAGCTCCCGTTTTTTTAAATAACTTTATTGCCTCTTTATCTAAATAAGAGCCATGCTCAATAGAATCTACACCGGCTTTTAAGGCCGCTTTTATACCTTGTGTACCGTGTGCATGCGCTGTAACTTTACGCCCTAAGTGGTGAGCCGTATCAACAATTGCAATCAGCTCTGCATCTGTAAGTTGTTGGTTAACACCTGCTGCGGTATTACTTAGTACTCCACCCGTGGCAGTAATTTTAATTACATCAGCACCGCTTTTTATTACCTCACGTACCGCACGGCTACAATCATCAGCGCCATTACATATACCAATCCCGCCTGTAACTGCATCTGTAATATCTTTTCGATAACCGTGCATATCTGCGTGCCCACCGGTAGGCGATATTGTATTACCCGCTGCAAAAATGCGAGGGCCGTTAATATCATTTCGCTCAATAGCACGTTTTAGCGGAAATATAACTTTGTGATCGCTACCTAAATCTCGCACTGATGTAAAACCCGCATCGAGCGTACGTTGTAAATATTTAATTGAGCGCAAAGCATAATCGGCATCATATTCTGTTGCCCAGCGGTGAGGGTTTGCTTTAGCATCTCGCTCAAACGTAACGTGAACATGCATATCAATAAGACCAGGCATTACAAATTGATTTTTAAGATTTATAATATCGGCATCAGGTAGGTTAAGTTCTGCTTTTGTGAGGTAGCCGTTTTTAATGGCTGTTATTGTATTATCTGTTATGACTAACGTTTGCTCTTTTTTTACTTTTTGATCCTCGGATGCAAGTAAACTGCCCGCATAAATAATTTTATGCTGTTGAGCAAAAGCCCCATTTGCTATTAATGCCAGCGTTATTGCAGTGAATGTTGTTATTAGTGTTGTTTTCATACTTGCTCCTTTTTTATACTAGCATTACCTTAAATAACCTGTAATTGCGAATATTTACGACACAAAGCATGCTATAAACTAGTCTTGAAAGCCGTTTTTTGGTATAACTCACCCATTAGTAATACATGTCAGACCACCTTAAGAGAACATACTATGCCTTACGCACATATCACTGGTTGGGGTAAATGCATTCCACCAGCAAGCATTAGCAACGATGAAATTAGTGAAATAGTTGATACCACCGACGAGTGGATAACCTCGCGTACAGGTATTAAATCTCGCCGAGTGAGCCATGTAAGTACCGCCGAGCTGGCAACCGTTGCTGCTAAGCATGCTATTGCGTGCGCAGGCGTTGATCCTAAAGATATTGATTTAGTAATATTAGCAACCTGTACACCTTCTACTGTTGTGGCAAATACCGCCTCACAAGTGCAAAAAAACATTGGTGCAACAGGCGCTGCCGCAATGGATACAAACGCGGCATGTTCGGGCTTTTTATATGCATTGCAAGCTGCTACAGCACAAATTCAAGCGGGTATGATCAAAAAAGCAGTGGTCATTGCCGCTGAGCGTATGACCTGGTACGTAAACTGGGCACGTCGCGATAGCGCTGTTTTATTTGGCGATGGCGCAGGTGCAGTAGTACTTGAAGCGGCAGATACGCCAGCTGGTTTACTAGCAACCAAAACTGGTTGTGACAGTGAAGACCGCGATATTTTACACATCACTAACTTTGGTAGTGATTTAAATAAATATGAGCCAATTGGACCATCTGATTTATTATTTGAAGGTCGTGAAATTTTCAAACGTGCTGTTAAAGGCATGAGCGAAGCGTGCGACGATGTACTTAAACAAGCCGATTTGAGCCTTGATGACATTAATGTACTCGTTCCACACCAAGCTAACTTACGTATTATTCAAGCTATTCAGCATCGTTTAAAAGTACCTGACGAAAAAGTAATGGTTAACATTGGTGAGTATGGTAATACCTCTGCTGCTACGATTGCTATTGCGTTATGTGAAGCCGTTGAGCAAGGGTTAATTAAACCGCATTCAAATATTATGTCTGCTGCATTTGGTGCAGGCCTTACGTGGGCTGCAAGTTACATAAAATGGGGCGAACGCGTAACGCCTATTAGTGTAAGCGATGCCGCTTTACCGCCATGTGATAAAACCGGTTTAGAACTTGTAGCACCGGCCGTTAAAGCATGTAAAGAAGCGCAGCCAAGCTAACACAACATGTAGTAAGCAACATATAAAACGCACTTCATTAAGTGCGTTTTTGCTTTTTAAGGAATTAAATTTGAAACTTTTAGGTATTCACCACGCTGCGATTATTTGTAGTGACTATGCGCGTTCTAAACACTTTTATAGCAATGTACTTAAACTTAACGTTATTAATGAGCACTTTAGAGCTGATCGTAATTCATATAAATTAGATTTAGCCATGCCCGATGGTAGCCAAATAGAGCTATTTTCGTTTGATGGATCGCCCGCAAGACCAAGCTATCCCGAAGCACAAGGCTTAAGACATTTAGCTTTTAAGGTAGCGGATGTACAGATTGCAAAAACGTATTTAGAGTCGTGCGAAGTAAACGTTGAGGATATTAGAGTGGATGAAATAACCGGCAAAAAGTTTACCTTTTTTGCCGATCCAGATAACTTGCCACTTGAGCTTTATGAGGTTTAAAACTCATAAGCTCAAGTTCTTACTATTGAATCAAAAACTTATTTATTAAAACGATTTTGTAAGTAGTTAAATACAGCACGAATACCTAATGCTTCACCACCCGTTGGACGACCTGGTAATGCACGTAAGTTCCACGCCATTACATCAAAATGTACCCACGGTGTTGTTGGTTCAACAAATTCTTTTAAGTAAAGCGCTGCAGTAATAGCACCACCAAACGGTGTACTTGCGCAGTTTGCCATATCGGCTACATCACTTTTTAGTAAGCTTTTGTATTGCTCAAACAACGGAAGTTGCCAAACAGGGTCATGGACACTTAAACCTGCATCAATAATACCGTTTGCTACATCGCGCTCTGTTGAGAAAAAGCCCGGAAGCTCCGTGCCTAAAGCAACACGACATGCACCCGTAAGGGTAGCAAAATCAATAATTAGCTCAGGATTATCGTTTTGTGCTTCGCTTAATGCATCACACAATACTAAGCGCCCTTCTGCGTCTGTATTATCAATTTCGACCATAATGCCTTTGCGAGTTTTAACAACATCGCCAGGGCGAAATGCATTGCGCGATACTGCATTTTCAACAGCAGGTACAAGCACTCGTAATCTAATTGGTAAGTTAGCTGCCATAATAAGCTGTGCTAGTGCAATTACGTGCGCCGCGCCGCCCATGTCTTTTTTCATGTTACGCATGCCAGAACTTGGTTTTAAATCAAGTCCGCCTGAGTCAAAACATACGCCCTTACCTACTAGTGTAATTAATGGAGCATCTGTCGCACCCCATTTTAAATCAAGTAAACGCGGTTTATTTTCGCTTGCACGACCCACCATGTGAATAGTCGGGTAGTTTTGCTCTAGTAACTCATCGCCAATCCACTGTGAAAATTCGCCATTGTAAGTTGCAGCTAAATCTTCCATTACTTGCGATAAATGTTGCGGCATCATGTCTACCGCTGGCGTATTAACTAAATCACGTGCAAGTGTAATGGCATCAGCTTGTTGGCTAATACGCTCAAACAACGCTTTATCGCTAATGGCTAATTGCGCTTTTGCTGTTGGTTTTTCTTTATATTCACTAAATTCGTAACCACCAAGCACAAACCCTAAAGCAACTTGCTCTACAAAAGCGCTCTCGCCTTGAATTTGATAAGTACCAGTAGGAAGTGTATTTGCTAAATTACCCGCAGCCCAAAAATCATCGCTACTTTGCATTAAACAAAATACCTGGCTTAACTCGCCCGTTTTAGCATCAGGGATTAAAGCAACACCTTGCTTTTCGAAACCTGTATTAGTTAACCAATTTTGTATAAATGCAGGCTGCTGTGCTTGCCAGTCAGATAATTCGTTTTTAAGAATAAAAGATAAAGGAATACCAGAAGATGTATGACGTAGTAATGCACTCATTAAAAAGCTCATATAATATAAAAATGGTACTTAAGAGCATATCAATAAGCGCACCTAAAAGGTATCGCTAATTTGAAGGGATTTTAGCTACTTTTTTAAGCTATTTTTGGATTTTTGCTTTTGATTTTCTTGATTAATTTTCTCATCAAGCTCTTTAATCGATTTGTTCATATTAAACGAACTTGGCAGTACATCAACTCCCACCAAACTCCCTAATTTAACAACTAAAGGAATTGTAAGCGGGGCAAAAGGTAATACTGCAAACACACCGAGCCCTAACCCTTTTAAAATATCAACAAACTGTTCATTAGCGCGTTTTAACTCCTCTTTACTTGTTTGGCCTTGAGTGTAGCGCCTATAAATAGAGAGCATTTCTTTGGTTTCTTGTTTTTCTTGCGCAAGTGCAATTTTGAGCGCCACCATAGCACGGCGAAAACGCAGCTGTTGGCGTTTTTTACTAATTTTAACTACCCGCCAAGGTGCACGGTGAATAACTTTATATAATCGCATAACTTTTATTTTCACACAGCAGCACGGGTTCACAAAGAATAATTTACTTACAACATCCTTTAACTTATCCTTTGCACCAAATTAGTATTAAATACATACAACAACACTGAATATGACAAACCAACTACCGCAAAAACCCGAAAAACCAAAATCTGATGAATGTTGTGGTGGTGGCAGTTGCTGCCCCTGCGTGTGGGATGAATATAAAGAAAAATTAGCAACTTGGCGATGCGCACAAAACATTGAAAACACCACCAAAAAGAAACAAATAAATAACATTTAAATACTGATAACGCATTAATTTTCCTCTCAACAACCCTATTTGCACTTATTTAGTTCATTTTAGCTTTACTTTGCACCATTGTTGCATTTTTTCTTAAATTGAATCTTTTTGTTATCAAATGGTTAATTAGTAATTGCCCTTCCCGTTTTTTACCTATAGTCTGTAAATAGGACTTCACAAAAAGTAAGCTTAATTGATTAGGCTTTTGAGCTAAACCCTCAAACCTATGTGAAACAAAAAATTAAGTTAAAAATAAATGATGTGAAATTAGCATCAAAAATAAGAATTATTCTAACTGGGGAAAATTAGAATGAAATTAAAAAATAATGCGCTAAACCAAGCAATCAAATTTGCTTTAGCTACAACCACTGCAGGGTTGTTTTTTTCGGGTTCTGCTATTGCAGCAGACGAGCAACAGCAAACTAAAGTAAATAAAAACGTAGAGAAAATTGCCGTAGTAGGTACGCGCTCAGCTCCACGTTCAATCGGTGACTCACCAGTTCCAATCGATATTATTGGCGGCGAAGAATTAGAAAGATCAGGCAATACCGACATGCTTGAGCTTTTAAAAGGTGCCGTGCCATCTTTTAACGTACATCAAAATCCTATTAGTGATGCGGCCTCTCTTGTTCGCCCAGCTAACTTACGTGGTTTACCATCAGACAGCACATTGGTTCTTTTAAACGGCAAACGTCGTCATCGTGCTTCTGTAATTGCATTTTTAGGCGGTGGTATTAACGATGGCGCGCAAGGCGCAGATATTTCAGTTATTCCAAGCATTGCTATTAAACAAGTAGAAGTACTTCGTGATGGCGCAGCTGCACAATATGGTTCTGATGCAATAGCCGGTGTAATGAACTTCCAACTAAAAGACGCTTCTGAAGGTGGCAAATTAGAAATCCGCCATGGTCAATTTTATGAAGGTGACGGCGATACAACACAAGTGTCGGGTAACGTGGGTTTACCGTTTACCGACAATGGCTTTGCTAATTTAAGCTTTCAATATAAAACAGCTGATGCAACAAGCCGCTCAGTTCAACGTGCCGATGCCGCAGCACTTTCAGCTGCCGGTGTTCCTGATGTATCTTCTCTTGCACAAGTATGGGGCGCACCAGAAGTAAACGACGATATTACAATTTTTGGTAACGTAGGTTTAGAGCTAACAAACGATTCTGAATTTTACATGTTTGGTAATTACTCTGAACGTGATGTACGTGGTGGCTTTTACTACCGTAACCCGCAAACACGTTCTGGCGTTTACTCAAATGATGGTGGCGAAACACTACTTGTTGCAGATTTAACACCTGATATGAGCGCTAACTGCCCTACTATTGCAATAACAGATGGCAACGTATTAGATGATCCTGCTTATATAAATGGTGTAGCGAACAACCCAGATTGTTTTGCCTTTAACGAGTCGCTTCCTGGTGGTTTTACACCTAACTTTGGCGGCAACATTACTGATACTTCTTTAACTATCGGTACTAAAGGGCGATTCACTGGTGGTTTCTTAAAAGATACTTACTATGACTTAAGCGGTACTGTGGGTTTAAATGAATCACGTTACTTCATCTATGACACGGTTAATGCTTCTTTAGGTGCAGACACGCCACGTGACTTCAGTCCGGGTAAATATGAACAGCTAGAGAAAAACTTTAACTTTGATTTATCAAAGGGTGTCGACTTTGGTTTAGCTTATGATGTAAACATTGCCGGTGGTTTTGAATGGCATGAAGAAACATTCACTATCATTTCTGGTGATGAAGAATCTTACACAGCAGGCCCTTTAACAGCACAAGGTTTTGGTATTGGCTCTAACGGCTTCCCAGGTTTTAAACCATCACAAGCAGGTGAGTTTTCTCGACGTAACTATGCAGCGTATGTTGATGTTGAAGCACCATTTACTGAAGACTTTTTAATGGGCGTAGCGCTTCGCTTTGAAGACTACGACAGCTTTGGTACTACAACTAACTACAAAGTAATGGCTCAATACCATTTAACTGAAGATTTAAATATTCGTGGTTCTGTAAGTAGCGGTTTCCGTGCACCTACAGTTGGTCAAGCTAACGTAAGTAACGTACAAACAAGCTTAGACAGCGGCGTGTTACAAGATTCAGCGCTTCTTCCACCAACAAACCCTATTGCAGTGCAATTAGGTGGTACAGAGCTTGAGCCGGAAGAATCACAAAGCTATACACTTGGTGCTGTATACACAATCGGCGAGTTATTTTTAACGCTTGATTACTACAACATTCAAGTAGATGACCGTATTAGCCAATCAGATAAAATAAACTTAAGCCAAGCAGATAAAGATACACTTACAGCCGCTGGAGTTCCTAATGTACAAGGTCTTGCTCAGGTAAGCTTTTTTACAAATGACTTTGATACAACAACTCAAGGTATCGATTTAGTTGCAAACTATACTGCTGAACTAATGGGCGGTAGCTCTACATTTAGCCTTGCTTATAACTGGAATGATACTGAAGTAACTCAATTTAGTGAAATTACAGGTGCGTTTAAAGTTAAACGCTTAGAAGAAGATTTACCTAACCATCGTGCAACGTTCACATTGTCTCAACAATGGGAATCAGTTTCTGCATTTGCTCGTGCAAACTACTACGGCGAATACCAAGGTGTTCACGTTGATTATGATGCAACAGCTAAAACAGCAGATGCTGCAGTCACTATTGATGCTGAAGTAACTTACTTCTTAAATGAATCAGTTAGCTTCTCTGTAGGCGCTCAAAACTTATTCGACCAAGATGCTGAAAAACTTGATTTTGCAGATGCAACGGGTATCCCTAATAACAACTGGGGTGGTCAGTTCTACGAAACATCTCCGTTTGGTATTAACGGTGGCTTTTACTACGCTAAAGCAACATATACTTTTTAAACTATTTTCATGAAGAACCAAAGGCGAAATGTTAAAGACATTTCGCCTTTTTAATTTTATAGTTAATAAAAATAATAATGAACAATACCAATTGCATTGAATAAGTGTTCTATTATAGCGCTCAGAAAATAGCGTAATAACAAGGCGAAAACTATGATATATAGTTGCTCTATATGAATAATTTTTAACGCAGTGAGTACGCTATTTAATGCGATAGAATGATTATTTTTTTAATAAAATTGGTATAACTATGCTACTTAATAAAGCCAACCAACTACTGCAACAAAATAAACTCAAAGAAGCTGAGTTTCATTTTAAAACGCTATTAAATAGTAATCCCGAAAATGGTGAAGCTTTATTTGGCTTAGGCAGAATTGCCCTACGACTAGAGCGTTATGACGCTGCCGTATACTTACTCCAAAAAGCGTGTGAGCGCATGCCCCATATGCTTGAACCATTACATGCCCTTGCTGATGCATTTAACGGTGTTAATTCGCCAAACGATGCGTTAACGGTGCTCGAATACGCAAAAAAACTAGCAAGTCATAACCCAGAGCCTCATTATTACTTAGCACAGCACTATTTAACACATGGCGAGTTAGATAAAGCCCATACAACCTTTGCTCATGCACTCAGTATTGGGGTATACCCTGTAACAGCTTATATTTTATTTGAACTTGTGCAGTTAGGCCGCTTTGATAAAGAGCATAATTATGTAAGTAATTTGCACCACTTACTAACTCAAACGAGCAATTTACGTTTAAAAATGGTGTGTTACTACGCATTAGCAAACAGTTACGATGCACTTGAAGATACCGAGCAAGCATTTAATTATTTTATATTGGCAAATAAATTACAAAGAAAATTAAGTGAATTTAACACTAAAGATTTAATCCCTTTTTACGATGAAATAATAAAATACAACACCGAGGAATTTATTGCCTCTGCCGATAAAAAATTTACAGGTAATATTACGCCTGTCTTTATTATTGGTATGCCTCGTAGTGGCTCTACCCTCCTGGAGCAAATATTGGCAAGCCATAGTCAGTTTTCGAGCCTAGGAGAAAGTACGAGTATTAGTAATAACGCGGTTGCTTTTATCGAACAAAAAACGGGAGTTGCTTACCCGCAATGTTTAGCGTATTTAACGCCTGACTTAATCAAAAAAGCCCGCGAGCTTTATATCACAACATTAAAAACAGCATCGCCCATCAGACCTTTTATAATAAATAAACTGCCGAGTAATTATCAGTCGCTCGGACTAATATATATCCTATTTCCAAATGCCAAATTTATAAATTTAAGTCGTAATTTTAATGCTACAGCGTTTTCTATTTTCACTAATTACTTTGCCGAAAACGAGCCTTATTTTTGCTCACTACCTGAGTTTAAGCTTTATCATAGTGTGTATGAAAAACTGATGAGCCATTGGCACTCCTTTAAAGGTATGCCAATTTATGATGTCAGTTACGAAGATTTAGTGAGTAACCCAAAAGAGCTGCTAACGCAGTTACTTGGTTTTTTAAACTGTCATTTTGAAGAGCGCTGCTTAGCGTTTTATAAACAAAAAACACCGGTAACCACGTTGAGTAAACATGCTATTCGCCAACCTATTAATAACGCCGCAATCGCTAAGTGGGAGCGTTACAAAACACCTCTTTTAAAGTTACTTGATGAGAATTAATCGGATGTGCTTTAAACCAATTAAGTAAATCTTTAAATTGATCATCACGCGCACTTGGGTGGGTAAGCATATTAATATGATCGTAATCAAAATTATGCCCGTGTTTACGACCGTAAATTCGCATTTGTTGAATGCCAGGTCCTGATTCGTCCATAAACTTTTGAATATCGATTGGTTGCGCTAATGCTTTATCTTTTACCGCAGCAATATGAAGCGTTGGCGGTAAATGCAGGTTGTTTAGCGCTTTTGCATAATCAAAATTATCATCAGAATCTATCCATGGCTTCTTTTTAGCCCATTGCATACTTTGATAATGCGACTTTTGAGTTTCGTTATCGCTTCCCCACTTATAACCTTTAGCATTTAAATAGCCGTGTTTTTTAGCAAGTAAAGGTGCCATAAAATACCAAATTAAATTGGCTTGTAATAATTTTTGAGGATGGTTATTAAATAAAGAACGCTTAGAGCCAAAATACACACACGCTTTTACATCATTAATATATTCTGGAAAGCGTGCAAACGCGCTGTTCATCAATACCCCGCCCCAAGAGTGAGCGACCCAGTAGTCAGGCTTCTTGCCTTCAATCAACTCTATTTGCTTAATAAAGGCAGGGATGTCTTCTAGGATAGACTCAGTTTGTCCATATTCGGACTCGCTCGAAATAATTGGCTTACTATCACCTCGGCCACGTAAATCAGCCACATAGCATCGGTACCCATGCTCAGCCAAAAAAGGAGCTAGCCCTTTATTAGAATGGGTGTAAAAAATTTTACCGTTTTCTACAGCCCCATGCATAAAAAATACGACAGGCCCTTGCTGATTATCATCGCTGATACGACGTAAATGAAGTGTTTGTTGATCAGCTAAATTGATAATTATTGATTGCTGAGAAATCGCCACAGTTATTCCTTTTTATTATTTTCAACTCATCCTACCAGCAATATTAAATATACCAAAGGAAATGTCTCCACTTTACTCATCAGCATTTGTTACAATCACCACATCATATCTGTTGTTAAAATGAAGCCATGAAAGAAAATAAAGCACGTTCAAAATTACACCCGCGTAACCTACATAAAAATGGGTACGACTTCGATTTATTAACAACAGAGCACCCTGCTCTACTGCCTTTTGTTATAACCACACCTGCAGGTACTAAAAGTATTGATTTTAGTGATAACAAAGCCGTTAAAACACTCAATCAAGCCCTTTTGAAAGCACATTATAATATTGATTTTTGGGATATTCCTGAGCACAACTTATGTCCACCTATACCTGGGCGTGTTGACTACATTCATTACTTAGCCGATTTATTAAGTGACGATAACCAACAACAAATACCTTTAGGTAAGCAAATTAAAGTGCTTGATATTGGCACTGGCGCTAACTTAGTTTATCCGCTTACTGGTACAAGTGAATATAAGTGGCATTTTACAGGGACTGATATTGATGCAGCCTCGGTAAAAATAGCAAAGCAAATTTCTCAGTTTAATGGTTTAAAAATAACCCTAAAACAACAAAAAAACGCATCACATATTTTTAAAGGCGTTGTAAATCAAAAAGATTTATACCACTTAACGCTCTGCAACCCTCCGTTTCATGCAAGCGAAGAAGAGGCAAGTAAAGGCAGTGAACGTAAGTGGAAAAACCTAGGAAAAACACCCAGTAGCACACTTAACTTTGGTGGCCATAATAATGAATTATGGTGTGAAGGCGGTGAAGTACAGTTTATCTCTAATATGATTAAAGAAAGCGAAGACTTTGCAGAGCAAATACTGTGGTTTACGTCGTTAGTATCCAAAAAAGATAATATTGCAGCTCTTGAAGAAGTATTAAAAGCCCACCCAATAGCACAATATAAAATAGTTGATATGGCACAAGGTCAAAAAATCAGCCGCTTTATTGCATGGACTTACTTTGATAAAGACACTCGTGAGCAAATTTGTAGCGAGCTTGATTAATACCAATTTTATTAAAAACAATAAAAAGGATAAGGCAATCATGATAGATTTTCGCTCTGATACAGTTACAAAACCAACAAACACAATGCGCGATATTATGTACAGCGCACCGGTTGGTGACGATGTATACGGTGATGATGAAAGCGTTAACCAACTAGAAGCCTATGCGTGTAAGCGTTTTAACTTTAAAGCCGCACTTTATTGTAGCTCAGGTACACAAGCCAACTTACTTGCAATAATGGCGCATTGTGAGCGAGGTGACGAATACATTTGTGGCCAAAATGCTCACAATTATAAGTTTGAGGGTGGCGGAGCAGCTGTTTTAGGGTCTGTGCAACCACAGCCTATTGAAAACGATGCTGATGGCAGTATACCTTTTAGCAAAATAACGACGGCTATAAAACCAGACGATTGCCATTTTGCAAAAACGCGATTACTTAGCTTAGAAAATACCATAGGCGGAAAAGTACTCCCGCTTGAGTACTTAGCCCAAGCTCGTGACTTTGTTGACACACATAATTTAGCGCTGCACTTAGACGGCGCACGTGCTTTTAATGCCGCTGTTGAGCTAAATATTGATATCACTGAAATTACAAAACACTTTGATTCAGTTTCTATTTGTTTATCTAAAGGTTTGGGGGCGCCCGTAGGCTCTTTATTATTAGGCTCACCAGCACTTATTAATAAAGCAAGACGATGGAGAAAAGTACTTGGTGGCGGTATGCGCCAAGCCGGAATGCTTGCAGCTGCCGGGCAGTTTGCACTTGAGCACAATGTAGAGCGCTTAAAAGACGATCATGCAAATGCACGTTATTTGGCTCAACAATTAAGTGAAATCAGTGGCTTTACTGTAGATATGAGTAACACCACTAATATGGTTTATGCAACATACACTAGCAGTATAAATATTGAAGAGATTGCTGAGGCGCTTAAACAACAAGGTATATTATTTAGCCCAAGCAAGCAGCTTAGGCTAGTAACGCATTTAGATATTACGCGCGAAGATATTGATACATTTTTAAATGCTTTGTCGGCCCATATTTAACGCGGCTTTATAATGTTTGCGGCATACCGAAACGTATCGGTCATTGCCGCCAATTTCTACTTGGTTACCATCGGCTATTGCATCACCATTTTCATCGGTACGCAGTACATGGTTAGCTTTACGTCCGCAGTGGCATACTGTTTTAAGCTCAACTAACTTATCAGCCCACGCAAGCAAATATTGCGACCCTATAAATAACTCGCCTCTAAAGTCGTTACGCAAGCCATAACACAGTACCGGTATACCTAACTCATCAACCACATCGGTTAATTGCATTACTTGTTCTTTTGATAAAAATTGGCATTCATCAACTAACACACAATGGCGTTTTTTGTCGTTGTTAAGCGATTGAATAAGATCAAATACATCTTTACTAGCATCAAATACATGCGCGTCAGCTTGCAAGCCTATACGAGACGATACTTTACCCACGCCTTGTCTATCATCAATGGCTGCAGTAAGGATGACAGGTTCCATGCCACGTTCTTTATAATTAAATGCAGATTGTAATAACGTAGTTGATTTACCCGCGTTCATTGCAGAGTAGTAAAAGTATAATTGAGCCATTGCGGTGCCATTTTATAAAAAGTGCGCTTATGCTACCTTAATATTAAATTAATACCAATTTACAAACGCGAATTTAACGAGGTTATTTAAGTGTTTGTAAATATTTAATATAGATAGGTGCACTTTCAAACTTTGATAACCATTGCCACATTTCCAAGCTTAGATCGTTATTTTCTTCGTAGAATTTTTTTGAAAAAACAAGATAACCATGGCTGGTTTCGTAAGGGGGATAAATAGGTTTAACATTATTACCCTCATACGGATAACTCGACACTTTTAAGCCATCAACTTGGCATAGATCAACGCTCGCCTGCACCACGCCCTTATCTAGCAACTCAAAAGCTTTGCTTTTAGAAAACGTATTATGAATAAAAAATGGTTCTTCTTTCAACGCGCTATTTAGTCCATAGCCATTAGGAATAGCTATCGTAAATGCTTTATTTTGAAATACTTCGCGAGTCTCCCATTCTTTATGAAATTCATAACGCCCTATAAGGCAGCTACTAAATTCACTTACTGCATAGTCATCTTGTAACTTACCTTGCTGATCAACAGGGTAAACAGCAACGTTTTCTCGTCCTTTGCGGTAACTGGCAATAACAGCATTAACTCGATTAAATTCTAAATCGCTTAAGCATCTACGCCATGGTTTTCTAACAAACTTAATCTCAACACCATCAATCGCTTTATCTAATAAACTTAAAACCTCAACTGAGGCATCAGGTTGATCAATAGGTATAGCCTTATCAACACCTAAAAATAGTAGTGCTGCGTTTTTATCTTCATAACAAAAAAGTAATTCTTTGGCCGTAACGCCATCGCAAAAAACAATACACTTCAAAACAAAAATATAAAGTAACGTTCTAATTTTCATAGTGATTTTTATTTATAAACTAAATCTACAGTGTAGTATGTAGAAGTAAACATACAAAATATTCGTTAAATTAATTTACATTAATCCTTCGTGTTTCAGCAACCAAAGTTTCCTATCAAGCCCACCAGCATAGCCCGTTAACTTTGCATTTGCGCCAATAATTCGGTGGCAAGGCACTATAATACTAATCGGATTTTTACCATTCGCAGCACCTACTGCCCTCACTGCTTTTGGATTATTGAGTTGGTTTGCAATATAGCCGTATGTTTGCGACTGTCCAAAAGGCACCGTTAATAATGCTTGCCATACGCTTTGTTGAAATACTGTACCGTTTGTATCAAGTGGTACATCAAAAGTAGTGCGTTTTTTTGCAAAGTACTCGTTTAACTGCGCAGCGCAAATAAGCATCGCCTTGTTGGTAACTTGCTCAAATGGCGTATAAGGGTGCTCAACTGGAGGATAAAACCCAACGTAACTCACGCCTTTATCAGTCGCTTGAATAATTATGTCGTCTATAGGGCTCGAAATGGATGTTTGAATGATCATTATAATTGCTGCCAAAGTTGAAACGTTAGGTAAGAGCGAAAAGGAGCGCAATTAGCAGGCTCAAAAGGGTTTGCCGCCGCTTGTGCTTTTTTAATACCTAAGTCGCCATCAAGTAATATATCGGGTTGGCTTTGCCCTCGCAGCTTTGCATAATTTACTGTCCAGGGGCCAATTCCCTTTAAATTAAGCCATTCGTCTAAATCGTCATTTTCAGGATTTAGTGCACAAAACTGGGCTAAGTTGTGTAGCGCATTTTTGCGTGCTTGTGGCATTTTAAAAAATGTTAAATCACTATTAGCAACAATGTTAGCCGTAGGAAAATAAACGGCATCGCCCTTTTTTTCACCTAATTCATCAACTAGCTTTGTTACTAAATTATGCGCCGCAGTAACACTCACTTGTTGTCCGAGTACCGCCCTTATACCGGCTTCAAAACTTGACCAAATCCCTGGAAGTCTGAGCCCTTCACACACTGTAAACGCATTGTTTATATTGGCGCTTAAATGCGTTTCAATTAAATTAATATCGGCATCTAAATCAAGCACACGGCGTATATTATTTATAACAGGTTGTAAGTACACCGTATTGTCTATATCGATAGATACACTAAAGTGATTTTTACTCGCTATAAATTCAGCGGTAAAGCTTCCTTTATATCCCTCACTTGCAAAAGTACGTCCGTAGCTCGTTTGTGTTATCCACTCCATTGGTTTTATCAAGCGCCTTTGTAAAAAGCTCTGCAAAGCAGGCCAATTATAAGGCGGCCTAAATGGCAGGGTTAAAGTGAGTGTTGACGTTGGTTTTTTATCGCCACTGCGCAGCTTCGAGGGAGCTATATTTAACTGCTGTAAAAATGCATCATTAAAGCGCCGAATGCTTTTAAAGCCTGCGGAAAACGCTATTTCGGTAAGGGGTAAATGTGTTTCTTGAATCAGCTTTTTAGCAAAGTGACATTGGTTAAATAATCGATATTGCGTAATCGACACGCCAAAATACTGCTTAAACAACTGTCTTAAATAACGACTACTTACACCTAAACGAGCTGCTAATTTTTCGCAGTCGTGCTCGTCATTTTGATCTATTAACTGTTTTGCTCTAAGTGCAGTCGTTTTTGTACCCTGCCATGCTGCGCTGCCAGGGGCACTATCGGGCCTGCAACGAATGCAGGGCCTAAAACCATCTTGCGCCGCGTTATGGGCAAACTGATAATAAGTAACGTTTTTTTCGTGAGCCGTTGGTGCAGGGCAAATAGGTCTGCAATAAATGCCGGTACTTTTTACCGCTACGTAAAAAAGCCCGTCAAAACGAGGATCGCGACTCTGACGTGCTTTTTGCCAATGTGAAGTGTCCATAAACGGCTCTATAAATTAAACCTTATAGAGCCTAGCTTATACAAAAAAAACTGTATTACTAGCCATATTCGGCACTCAACCAATAGCCAATAAATAACGCCTTTGTACTTCTTGCCAATTAATTACATTATAAAATGCAGCAATATAATCAGGACGTTTATTTTGATACTTCAAATAATAGGCATGCTCCCATACATCAAGTCCCAAAATAGGGATATTTCCCTGCATTAAAGGGCAATCTTGATTAGCACTATTTTCTACAATCAACTTTTCATCCGGCGTTACACATAACCACGCCCAACCACTACCAAATTGGCTAATTGCCGCGGCTGTAAATTCCTCTTTAAATCTATCAAAACTGCCTAGTTGCTCATTTATAACCTGAGCCACAATACCTTCAGGCTCACCTCCTCCTTGTGGGCTCATTATCTGCCAAAATAAGCTGTGATTAAAATGCCCTCCTACATGCTCTTGTACTGCTTTTTGCAAATTACTAGGCAGGCTGTTTATTCCCTTAAGTAATTTTTCAGCATTTGCGGTTGCATATACAGTATCTGCTAAAGCAGCATTGGCTTTATTGATATACGTTTGATGATGCAATGTGTGGTGAATATGCATAGTTTTGCTGTCTAAATGAGGCTCAAGCGCATCATATTCATAATCAAGTGCTGGCAATGTAAACGCCATAAATTACTCCTTTATTTTAATGTAGCAGGCTGTTTGTTGAATATTTAGAGCATAAGCAAAAATTCACTTGCTCTATTAGCTCAGGTAAAAAATGATAGCGTCTTGCAAATGATACAAGTTCAGAGGAAGTTTTAATGTAATGATGCTTACTCACTTTTTGTATATCGTAATGAGTATGCTTAATTAATGAAGAGAGTGTTAAGTGTACTTCGCATAGCCATTTGCATGCATTTTCAGGCTGTTGCATAGCTATATAGGTATCAGCTAAATTATGTGACGCAACAACAAGTGCGGGTATACAGTGCTCAATAGCATGAATGACAGTGTTATTAATCTGAGCATATAAAAATTGCTGAAGAAGATGATCTGCAAGTGTTTTAGCTAATAAGTATTTATCGCGGGCTTCGAGAAGTGCACCTTGCTCAAATGCATAATTACCTTGCATTATATTCGACTGCCAAGGGCTTAATGCTTGATCAAGATAAAGTAAATCTGAGTGGGGTTGTTTTTGACTTGAGATCATATAATCATCTGCACGTTTATTTATGAGTGTGTATTTAACTTACACACCCACAAAACTAAATGCAAATGATTTTCATTAACTATTTGGCGAAGTCTAATAATTCCTGCCCTGTTAAGCGATATATAATCCATTCGTTTTGTGGCTTTGCACCAATGCTATTGTAAAAATCGATAGCGGGTTTATTCCAATCAAGCACTACCCATTCAAAACGACCACAGTCATTACTAATGGCCTTATTAGCTAAGTGTTTCATAATGGCTTTACCTGCACCATTGCCACGGCAATCTGGGCTTACGTATAAATCTTCAAGGTATAGGCCATTTTTACCTAACCAGGTAGAGTAATTATAAAAATATACCGCAAAACCAATTGGCTCATCACCTTCTAAACAAATTATGCTGTGCGCAGTTGCACCTTCACTAAACAGAGTATCTAAAATTGCCTGCTCGTCTGTTTTTACTGCATCAGGTTCTTTTTCATATATGGCAAGTTCGGTAATAAAGTGCAAAATTGTTTTTGCGTCACTTGGTTTTGCATCACGTATTATAACGGGTTGGCTCATTGTATTTTTACCTTAAATATACTGCTCTAATTTATCTTTTAAAATATCTAATTGAATAGGTTTACTCAAGTAGTCATCCATTCCAGCGGTTATACAACGCTCTTTATCTGAGTTCATTGCATTTGCGGTGATAGCGATTATTTTAATGTTTTTATGCTGTATGCCCGCCACGCCTTTACGAATAGCAACGGTTGCAGCAAAACCATCCATAACAGGCATTTGGCAATCCATAAGTACGAGCTTAAAGTATCCTGAATCATGGGCTTTTAATATATCAATCGCTAATTGGCCATTCTCAGCAATGGTAACGTCACAATTAAGCTTCTTGAGCATTAATCTAGCTACCTGTTGATTAATAGGATTATCTTCTACCAGTAATATTTGGGAAGATTCCTGCACCTTTTCTTTTTTAAGTGACGAAATATAGCCTGACGTAACAAGTGGTAGTGTCTCGCCTGCATCATTACTCGTTATAACCGACAGTGCAGAAATTAAATCGGCAGTGGTTACTGGTTTAGGAAAATATGCCTGAAAGCCAGCATCAGAATAACGCTGCGCGCCTTCCATACCTGCAATACTAGTCATCATTACAAGTGGCATTGATTTATAATGTTCATGTGCTTTTAGTGCTTTACACAGCTCTATGCCATCCATTCCTGGCATTTGCATATCAAGCACTGCAATATCGTACATGCAACTTTTATCTTTATATTGCTGCGCGCACATATCAAGTGCTTGATGCGCATCACATGCAAGTGCAACCTTAGCGCCCCAATGTTCAAGCTGTTGTGAAATTACAATTCGATTTGTCTCGTTATCGTCAACAACTAAAACTGTTAGCTCTTCCATATTAATATTAGGGATATAACGCTCTTTTTGATCTCCCGGAGTTAGCATTATAGTGGCGGTAAAGGTACTCCCTTTACCTGCTTCACTTGTAAGAGAAATTGCCCCCCCCATTAACTCACAAAGCTGCTTACAAATGGCCAGCCCTAAGCCACTGCCTCCGTATTCACGCGTTGTTGATGCATCCACCTGAGAGAAAGGGGTAAATAACTGCTGTTGCTTTTCTTCACTTATTCCTATGCCTGAATCTTTTATACTTGCAACAAATTCTAAACCTTGAGCCACTTTATTAATTTTGGCGCTTACAACAACCTCGCCCTTACTCGTAAACTTAACGGCGTTACTCAGCAAATTAGTAAGTACTTGCCGAATGCGCCCAGGATCTCCGCATAACTGCGAAGGTTCTAGCGCTACCAAATCTAAAATTATTTCTATACCTTTTTCTTGAGCCGTCAATGCTTGTGCAGCAGCAACTTCGCCAATTAAATCACGTCCATTAAAGTTAATTTCTTCAAGTTCTATCTTACCGGCTTCGGCTTTAGAGAAGTCTAAAATATCGTTGATCACGGCTAATAAAGAATGTGCACTTGTTTTGGCAATACCTACTTTTGTTTCTATTGGTTTAGGGAGTGACTCTAATTGAACAAGCTCAAGCATACCGAGTACGCCATTCATTGGCGTTCTTATTTCATGGCTCATAGTGGCTAAAAATTGGCTCTTAGCAATAGCTGCATCTTCAGCTTTTATAAGGGCTACTTTTAACTCTTCACTGATTACTTTACGTTGCTGAGAAACCAAAGTGCTTCCCACTAAAGTAGCTAATGATCGAAGATACGTTTCTTCGCTTTGTGTCCAATTGCGATGCTCGCCTACCGTTTCAGCACACAAAATACCTAAATTACCATCACCTGTTGCTATCACTGCATCAAGCATCGATTTAATATTTAATGGTTTTGCATACGCTTCTATAAAATCAACAGTTGCTGGGTGCGTATAAACATCATCAATAGCTACTAAGTTTTGCTTATAAATGGCGCTATAATATTCAGGGTAGTCTTTAGCAGTTAAAATCGCATTTGTATCTACAAACCCTTGCCCATCTATATATAAACTATGACACGCCATCACATCACGTTGATCGTTAAAAATCCATACCGAAGCACGTGCAATATTTAGCACTTCACACATAGATTTAACGGCTAGCTTTTTAACTTGTTCTACATCACTATTTTGCACTTCAGGAGCAACAGTGAGTGCGGCTAAGTTTTTGTTATACCTGTTTGTTTTTTCGCTTTCAAGTTCAAGGCGTTTATGCGCATCAATACTTTGAAACGAGCCAAAAACACGTACGCATTTTCCATCTCTAAGCTCTGCTTGGCCCATCGATTTAACCCAACGTTCTTGTCCCGAATAGGTCAAAATAATAAGCTCTACACTCCAGCTTTCACCTAAAGTCAAAGCGCATTCAAACAAGGTGCTTATAGTATCTCGGTGTATCCCAGGTTTATAAAAATTAATTGCGGTATCTATGCTAGGCTCATACCCATCTGGTACCTCATGAATAACTTTAACTTCATCAGACCAATAAAGCGTATGCGCTTCTAAGTCAATTTCCCATGCGCCAATCTGCCCTTGCTTACTCATTGATTCGAGCAAATTTTGCTGACGACTTATTTCTAACTGTGTATTGTAACGATCCGTAATATCTAAAATAAATCCATCTAAATACAATATGTTGCCATCATCTGCGTAAATCGCTTGGCCCTTTTCGTTTACCCAATGCAAAGAGCCATCGCGGGCTGTAATTCTATATTCAACAGACCATGGCAGCTTAGCGCTAACACAGCGTAAAATTTCAGCTTTTATTTTTTTAGAATCGTCTTCGCAGATTAAATCAAAAAAACAGAGGGCTTCGTTATGTATCAACTCATCAGGCGAATAGCCTGTTATTTCACTCGCTTGTTCGCTCATATAAAGCATGCTTAACTTATCATCAAACTTACATCGATAAATAATGCCGGGTATATTTGATACCAAAGATGCAAATCTGTCTCGGCTTCCTTGTAGTTCATGCTGTGTAGATTTTTGATCAGATATGTCTAAATGCGTACCTATCATGCGTTTTGGGGAGCCATCGGTGTTCCACTCGACAACTTTTGCTGTATCAAGTACCCAAATCCAATGCCCATCTTTATGTTTCATGCGAGCTTCACTAACATAATAGTCAGTCTCGCCTGCAAAGTGCTCTTGAAGTTTTTTATTTGATATTACCAAGTCTTCAGGGTGAGCATAGCTATACCAGGTATCTATAGTGCATGGTTCAATCTCATTGAGTTTATAACCTATAATCTCGGCCCAGCGATTATTAAATGTCACTTTATTAGTATCGATATACCAATCCCAAATACCAACGGCTGTTGAGTCAATCACTAGTTGTAGCTGCGTTTTATGCTGTTCAAGCTCTAGCTCTTGTAACTTAAGTGCTGAAATGTCAGTACGAATAGCAATATAGTTTTGTGGTTTACCGTTTTCATCTAAAAACGGCACAATAGTCGTATCTACCCAATAAAAACCACCATCCTTAGCTTTATTACATATTTGCCCGTTCCATATATCGCCACGTTTAAGCGTTTTATACATACTTTTAAAGAATTCTTTTTCGTGTTTACCTGAATTTAAAAGGCGATGGTTTTCCCCTATTAATTCATGTTCATCGAAACCACTAATCTCACAAAATTTCTTATTTACAAAAGTGATAGTGCCATGTAAGTCAGTTACCGCAACAATGGCATGTTCATCTAATGCACTTTTTTGTTCAGCTAATTGTTTTAATGCAATTTGAAGTGCCGAACGTTGTTTTTGTAATATACTTTGTTGCTCTGCTTTTACGGCTACTAACTTACGTAAGCCCAATGAAAGCTGATTAAACTCTATACTATCGTTTATTATTGGCACTTTAACCAAATCGCCTTTTGTAATATTTTCAACAATTTTAGCTAAGTTAATTAAAGGCTGAGAAAGCCGGCGACCAAACCACCACGACAACGTTAATATAAGCAGTAAGGCGCCCGCATTTGTTAATACAGCAAGCTGCTTATAATAATCAGCGCCTTGTAGCGCGACTTCTTTTGGTTTTGATACAAGTAACTGCCAGCCAGACTCATTTAAAAATTCTAATGAATTAATATACCCATATAAAGTGACTTTATTTTTATTACTATAAGAAAAAACACGTTGTATTGGTGAGCCGTTTTGAGAGAAAAATGATGGTTGGGTATCGCCTGAATTATTTCTTTTTTGAATTTTATTATTGTGCATAACATAAAATGTTATGTCTTTATTAGCAGCGTGTATTTTACTTAGATTATTTAATAAGCCATTTAAATTTATATCTGCAAGCAATATTGCTTGTAACTTATTTTCATCATTTAATATCGGTAAGCCAATAATGTGGTACTCACGCCCTGAAGCAGTCATTGACTGGAATTGGATTTTGCCTGTATTTATAATGCCAGAACGTATGTTATTAAAGCGCTGCTCTTTAATAACATTAAAAAAGGGAGATGAAGACGATGAGTTAACGAGGTTTACATCAATAAGCTCTACATGATTAACAAAGTCATACTGCTCAATAAACTGATTAATTAATTTTTGTTTTTTATTGGGACTGATATCAAATTGTGCCCTAAGCAAATATAAATCTTTAACATGGTCTGCAAACCAAATATCAGCAAATTGCTTCCCTATATTATTAAGCTCGTTAAGTTCAGTGTCTGCATTTTGTTTAAGCGTGCTATTTACATGTTCAAGACTAAACCACGTAAGTATACAAAGTGGCCCTAAGGCTATAATTATAAAGGTTATAATTAACTTACTTCGTACAGACTGTCCTTTACCTGTTAATTCACCAAAGTTTAAACCTTTGTCCATGCTTAATATCCAGCAACTTATAATCATTTAATATTACTTACATTAATGCACTAAATATATAAAGACGCAAGTTTTGAGAGGTAAACTCCTTAAAAACTGGGTATTTAGCGTTACAATCTTAAATTCACATTTTTTAAAAAATACGCTTTTATTACTAACTTATAATTACGCTTGCTTACGCTACAACTTCTGTAGCTGTTTTAAACCCCTCGTGATATAAGCAGTATTCAATCAATGCGTTTGAGGGCATTATGGCGCACGATCACTCACATAGTCATGTAGACGAAAACCAAAGCAATAAACAGCTCACCGTCGCTGTGGTTATTAATGTATTGCTAACCGTAGCCCAAGTTATTGGCGGGATATTTTCGGGCAGTTTGTCACTTATAGCCGATGCCCTTCATAATTTAAGTGATGCTGCCGCTATATTTATAGCCTTGATTGCACGTAAAGTAGGTAATAAACCTGCTGACGGCACTCATCATTTTGGCTATAAACGCGCTGAAATACTTGCCACACTTTTTAATAGCAGTACATTAATATTAATTGGCGTGTATTTAATTTTTGAAGCCATTTCGAGCTATTTAAACCCTCAACCAATTAATGGCTGGATAGTTGTGTGGGTGGCAGCAATAGCGTTGGTAATTGATTTAGCAACAGCGTATTTAACCTACCGAGCTGGAGCAAATCACAGTATAAATATAAAAGCGGCCTTTATTCATAACGTATCAGATGCAATGGCATCTATTGTTGTTATTATTGCAGGCACCTTAATTATTTTATACCAATGGTATATTGTTGATTTAATTGCCACTGTGCTTATTTCTATCTATGTAATTTATCATGGCATTTTACTATTAAAGCAAAGCTGCAAAATTTTAATGCAAGCAGCGCCTAATAACATTGATACACACGCAATATCACATGCTATTAGTAATGAATTTAATATCGAGTCGGTAGTTAGCATTAAGCTTTGGCAACTAGATGATAAAGAAAATTATTGTGAGCTTGTTATTAGCACTCAGCACTTAATTAATTTGCCAACAATAAAAAGCTTTTTACACGACAATTTTAATATCGAAAATTGCATAATAGAAATCCGACCAATCGCAAATTAAAGCCCAATTTAATGCTCTTAATAACAAGCTAAACCAAATACATAACTATTTAATTGAAAACAGCTCGTATTATCATTTACAATATTCCCATTAACTCATAATGAGATACCGTTTTTGAAACTTTGGTTACGTAGAATTCATTTAGGCCTTGCCCTTATTAGCGGACTATTTTTATTAATAGTGAGCTTAACCGGTGCTGTTATGATTTATGCAAAAGATATACAGCACTTAATAGAACCCGCAAAATGGCAAGTAACACCACAAGAAAATTTAATGCCTTACGATGAACTTATACAAAATGTACGAGCTCAAACTAAGCAAAAAATCACTTTTTTTATGCCCGAACAAACGCCAAACGCCGCATGGCAATTTAGGTTAGCCAATAAACACTACGCCAGCGTTAACCCCTACTCAGGGGATGTACTAAACGTCTATGAATCAACAGATACGATTTATGGGTTTGCGATGGGATTGCATCGCTGGCTGTTGTTTGAAAACAGTAAGGGTGAAAAAACCTTTCGAAATTGGATGTCGGTATGTGCATTGCTACTTTTAATAAATGTATTACTCGGCTTTTATTTATGGGTAAAGCCCAAAAACAGAGTTAAACGTTTAGCTATAAAACCAAAAGCCAAATTTAGAGTGCTCATGTATCAATTACATACGGTGCTTGGTGTTTACTTTTTTATACCGCTTATGCTTATTGCCTTTACTGGCATGGCATTTAACTGGAAAACACAAACTCAATCTGTATTAGAATTTGTGACGTTTAATAAAGTAGAACAAAGACCTGACGCGCCAAAAATAATAGCCCCTTCTCAAGCTGCGTTAAACTACAATCAAGCAATTAAAAATGCAGAGAACGTATTTCCGGATGGCAAAGTATATAGAATTTACTTACCTAAAAAAGATGACGAAGCAATTGCACTGAGAATGCAAAACCCTGGCGAAAGCCACGCTTACAGCTGGGTTTGGACTAACCCATTTACTGGTAAAGTATTAAACTCATTTGACGCCAGTAAAACCAACTTCACAACACAAGCATGGAACTTTAAGTATAAGTTTCACATTGGTGATTTTGCAGGTCCTATAGTGCAGTTTTTATGGTTATTAATAGCCCTTTCACTCGCATTTTTTATTGTAAGCGGTGTATATTTTTGGTTAAAACGCCATAAATGGAAATAAATCTCATTAACACTTGTGTCATTAGCTGATAATAATTACCATTACGACAATTATTATCAACTAAGACACCCCATGTTAAAAACTTCGCTTTGCCTTATTGCTGTTGCAATAAGTACTAACACGTTAGCAAATGAAAATAATAAAAATGAATACACTTCTGATCAGTTAGAACATGTCATTGTATCTGGCAGCCGCATATCAGAGAACATTGACGAAGTACCTGCCTCGATTACCGTTATTAATCAGCAACAAATACAACAGCATTTAAAAGTAAGCTCAGAGCTGGGAAGTTTACTCGCGCAAATGGTTCCTGGCCTTGCCCCAGATACTGGTAGTTCAAGTAATTCAGGACAAACACTACGCGGCCGTGCGCCTTTAATAATGATTGATGGTGTACCGCAATCAACCCCTCTTCGTAATGGTTCTTTAGGCGTAAAAACGCTTGATGCTAGTGCCATAGCGCGCATTGAAGTCATAAAAGGCGCAACGTCTATTTATGGTAATGGTGCCTCAGGTGGCATTATTAACTACATAACAAAACAGGCTCGCAGTGATGGAAAACCTGAAGGTGAAATAAGTATTTCAAGCCGCTTTAGCGCTGTTAAATTAGCAGAAAGTGGCGGCGGTAGAATAGCGGCCGCAGTAAACGGAAAGCTCGATAAACTAAGCTACCTGTTAACGGCAAGCTATGAAGAAAACGGCGTACAACGCGATGCAGAGGGCGATATTTTAGGCTTGCAATATGGTTTATCAGACTCTGAAACTCAAAACTATTTTACCAAACTAACTTATGATTTTGACGACGAAAAGCAACTGCAGTTTAGCTATAACTTTTACAGCTCACAGCAAAAAACTGATTTAGGCGATGTTACAGGCGATGGCAATATAGGGGAAAAAACATACGCTATACACGTCCCCTTAGAGCTTCAAAAACAAGGTAAGCCGCAAGGCCCAGAAGGCAACGAAAATATAACCCTAAAATATGTTGATTACGCGTTGTTTGAAAACACACAAATGACCCTCGATCTGTATAAACAAAATATAGAAAACGTATTCTTTTTCTCAACCGCTTTAGCCAATCTTGATGAAGGTTATACCGGTGGTCAATCGGTTATTAAATCAGACAAGCAAGGTGCCAGAGCTACATTTAATAGCCAGTTTGATTTTGAAAACGTAACAGCCACCCTAATCTACGGTATTGATGCCTTAAACGATAAAACATCGCAACCTTTAGTAGATGGTCGTGTGTGGGTGCCAGAAATGGACATGGAAAGTGTGGCAGGCTTTTTACAAACCAAATGGGTAATAAACGACGACATTATTGTAAAAGCGGGTGTAAGAAACGAAAGCATTGATTTGAGCGTAAGTGACTACCAAACGCTAAAACTTTGCAAAACCGTATCGCAATGTTCAGTACCATTAAATGTGCGTGGCGACACCATTAATTACGATGCAACAACCTATAACGCCGGTATTAAATATAACTTAACAGATGCCTTTAGCCCGTTTTTTAGTTACTCACAGGGCTCTGATATTTCTGATATTGGTCGCCTACTTCGCGCTGCAACCGTTGACGACATTGCACTTATTCAAACACAAGCCTCAATAATCGACAATTACGAAGTTGGTTTTACCTCACAGTTTGAAAACGTACGTTTTGAATTTGCTCTTTACAGAAGTACCTCAGAGCTTGGTACAAGTAATGAGTATAATGAAGTAACAGGAGTTTACGAACCTGTGCGTGCGCCACAAGAAATATGGGGTTACGAAGGGTTAGTTAATTACACTATTACCCAAGACCTTAAGTTAAGCGCCACATACAGTTACGTAGAAGGTAAAAATACCGAGGCCGATGACTATCTAGGCGCAAGTCAAATTAGCCCACCTAAAGCAACAGCGAATGTAACGTGGCAAACAAATGACGAGCTATCGCTTGCAATGAGCTTTTTATATGTAGGCGACAGAAAGCGCTTTGATAAAAATGCGCAAGGCCAATACTCTGGCGATCAGGGCCCTGTTAGTAGCTACAACACATTCAACTTAAGTGGCCAATACAATGTTAACGCTCAATGGAGTGGGTATTTTGGAATAGAAAACCTATTCAATAGTGATTACTACCCTGCCCGCGCACAGGCATACACCTACGGTGGATACAATATTAAAGGATTAGGCACAACGGCAACGCTGGGTGCTAAATATCAATTTTAACAAATAAGCACGCGTAATAGGCATGCCCTGCATGCCTATATGCTCAACAAATCCCGCATAAATAAACGTCTCAATTTTTATTTAGGGCGTGTTGATCTTTGTGGATTGAGATTTGTTCAATCTAGGGGCGATTAAATTGCGGCGCGAGGTTTGTAACCTAGTGGGCTCGATAACTGCTCCTGCGTTATTCTACTGGCTTACATCCATGTAAGAATAAGTAAAAACCGAGCAACAAAAAGTTAATCGTCCCTAGAAAGAACCCTTTGGGCAGCGCATGTTTGGTCTTTATGCTGCGTTATCGCCTATTTATGGGGAATAACCACACTACATAGGCACTGCCTTGCCTAAAAACCAAACACACTGCTGCAAATTCAACCACCAAAGTTCAATACGCCATAGCAATCATGATCTTGTATTAGATGCTAATGCAAATAAAAAACTGTCCATAAGCCAAGCAGTAACGCAAACTTAAATAAGAATCAAAACCAATAGTAACGCAATGATTTTTATAGAGAAAACTTGCAATATAGGTTATTTGTACTACACTGCATACAATTGAAATAGTTAAGGCGATTTATCATGAAAGGTAATCAAAAAGTAATCGATGCGTTTAATACATTGTTAGCTAACGAATTAGCAGCAATCGATCAGTATTTTATACACTCGCGCATGTATGACGACTGGGGTTTAAACAAACTATACGAGCGCCTTAACCACGAAATGGAAGAAGAAAAAGATCACGCAGACTGGCTTATTAAGCGCATCTTGTTTTTAGAAGGTGTACCAAATATGACTAAGCGCCGTGATTTACTTATCGGTAACGATGTAAAAAGCATGATGCAAAACGATTTAACACTAGAGCTTGAAGTAGTTGCGTGTGTTAAAGACGTCATCGCAATATGTGAAGAACAACAAGATTATCAATCTCGTAGCATTTTAGAAAAACTGTTATTTGATACCGAAGAAGACCATGTTTACTGGTTAGAGCAGCAACTTGGCTTAATTGATAAGATTGGTTCTGAAAATTATCATCAAGCACAAATGGCTTAGTAGGAGCATATTATGAAAGGCGATAAAGACGTTATTGCAGCGCTTAATAAAGTACTCGCTAATGAGCTTGTTGGTATTAACCAATACTTTTTACATGCACGCATGTTTAAAGATTTTGGTTTCACTCAACTAGACAAAGCAGATTACAAAGTATCAATTCAAAAAATGAAAAACGCCGATCGTTTAATCGAACGTATTTTGTTTTTAGAAGGCTTACCAAATCTTCAAGATTTGGGCCGATTACGTATTGGTGAAAACAGCGAAGAAATGATTGCAGCTAACATGAGTTTTGAACTTGATACTATTGGTGAGTTACAAAGCGCAGTTAAACTGGCTGAAAGCAAAAAAGATTATATTACCCGTGAAGCCCTTGATCACATTTTAAATGAACAAGAAGAGCAAATTGATTGGTTAGAAACCCAACAATTGCTTATTAAAAATACGGGTATTAAAAACTACTTGCAGTCTCAACTGTAAATAGTAACAAGCATAAAAAAAGCAGCTAAAAAGCTGCTTTTTTTATATCTAAGTTTTTATATGAAATTAAGCAACTTGATCCGTTACATCCGCAATTTGAATAAGTCTGCGATTAAGGATCTTTTTAGTACAACCACAACACTTACCGCATTGGCTGCCTACTTTAAGCTCTTTAGTTAATTCACGCATGGTCGTTGCACCATCGTCAATTGTTTGCTCAATTTTTTTATCAGTCACACCGTGACATAGACAAATATACATGAATACAAACCACTCTCAATTTCATTTAGTGCGTACATACTAATCTAAACAAAAATGGTTATCAATTGTTATTTAGCTAATATGTATTATTTAAAATTTTTTTTGGCCAGCGCCACTTAAGTTGAGAATTCGCGGCAGATTGAGAATAGTTTTAATTTTAAGCAAGGTGTGGCACTCAGATTGAGATTTATCAATTAGAGTCCACCTTAAATTTAAGTAGGTTTAGATTTAGGTAAATAGTTGAATGGTTGAATGGTTGAATGGCTGAAAATTAATTACATTAAGGCTTTAAAAACCTTAATGTATAAATACGGAATTTATGGGTAGGTGATTTCCGCTTTGTGCCTTTGTAGGTCGGATAAGCGAAGCGCCATCCGACACAGTAAAATACCTTGCCAATTATTATCAACATTTTATGGTGTCGAGTGGCTGGAGAGTGCCATGAGCGGACGGTGGTACTAACTCGTTTATGCCCCAAGACGAGTTAAGAAAGAAACTCCCCCTTCAGCTGAAGATGGTAGCGGGTTGTTTTCATGAAAAAATAGCTTTATCAAAGAATGAATTAAACGTTAATATGGGAAAAAGTAACGAATAAGGATATTGATGTTGTACTTAACCCTTCCATCCGAAGCAATTGAGAAATCTGAAAGTGACGCACAACGCTCGCAGATAGTATTTGATTTGCTAAATTACTCCCAAAATAAACAAGCTATTGATAAGACACCTAGGACTATTATTCAATTTTGGGATAAAAAGGAAATACCCACTGATGTTCTGGATTGCATGGACTCATGGAAGTCCCTAAAGTCATTGGGGTTTGACTACAAAGTATTTTCTCAAGAATCTGCACAGGAATATATTGCAACCAATTTATCTGAAAAACATCTTAAGGCTTTTGTGAATTGCTATCATCCGGCAATGAAGAGCGACTATTTCAGACTTTGCTACATATATTGTTCTGGTGGTATGTATGTTGATTCAGATGAAGTATATGCAGGTAAATGCATTGAAAAATATTTCGAGGATTCCGAGTTAAAACTGCACCCGCTTTGTTATGACATCGATTCAGATGCTATGGTTTCTTCAGAACATTTCATTGGGCATTCGTATAAGAAATCGAGGATATATTACTTCAATAACAACCCTCTAATATCGGGTAAAAACAACCCTGTTGTTCAGTATGCCCTAGAGAGAGCAACTAATATCCTAAATTTGATTGATTTTAGAAGCTTGCCGGAAATTCAGTCTACGGCAGGTCCCGGAAATTTAACTGCAAGCGTTGTTGCTCTGTACGTAGCCAGTCAAAATAAAACAACGATAGAAATCCTCACTGATTGGGAAATTCATTCCAATAATATTTGGTCGTTGTCTTATCGAAATGATGCAAGAAATTGGCGTTTATCTAATCGAAAGATGTTTGATGAAGCAGTAATACAAGGATATTCAGGATGAATCACAATAAGAAAAGAACAAATTTCGTTCAAATATGGTGGAAGTTTAGAAATTATTTTCTTCGTACTCTAACAAAAAAACGATGCGCCGCATTTAGCGCTAGAAAAACAGAGAATAATTCAAGGTCGATTGAGAAAATATATGTAATCAATTTAGATCGCCAACAAGAAAGACTAGCAAATATCAAGGAGGAGCTATCAAGAGTAACAGAGCGCGAAGGAAAACCTTTAACAACGTTATTACACAGGATTGTTGCTGTTGACGCATTGAATGAGACTAATAATCAAATAACAGCAGAAGTTAAATCAGAATATACGCTCCAAGAGCAGCTATTTGTAGATCCTTGTCAGGCATTGCCACAAAAATTGAACTTAGATATGAAAGTTAAAATGAGTAAGCAAGAAATCGCAGTTGCCTGTTCTCATATCAAAGTTTGGAAAAGAATCGCAAATGGAGATGAAGAATATAGTTTAGTACTGGAAGATGATGTGTGCCTCCATCCTAATTTTGCGGCTTTAATGGAAAAGAGTTGGATTGAATTAAGTCAAAAATCCCCCCTGAACAACAATTTTGATGTATTGTTTTTGTCATTTAAAGAGGTGGATATGGGGGCCGAAAAAATTAAATTTACCTCAAGTACTTTCAAGCTTTTCAGAGGCATTTGGTATATGTCTGGATATGTACTTTCCAAACAAGGTGCGAAGAAGCTATTAAGTATGTTACCTATTGTTGGCCCTGTAGATCTGTGGATAAATCACAAATTCGATATTCTGAGTGCCATCATGAATAACAAGTCAATTATTCCTCAAAGAAGTGATGAAATTTCTGGTAATTTTTACTCTATACTGCCGATCTTATCAAAGATTGGTGTTCTAAATGATGGTGCTCCAAGCTATTTCAATTCTGGAGAGTTAAATAAGCCAATATTTTCCTCAGGAATAGGAGGTAGTGAACTGACCTCTTTGGCAATGTCTTTATCAATGCTTGGATATCGATGCTGTAGTGATATTTATAAGCTTCCTGATGAAGAAAGAATGAGCCTTCTAAATGTTACAAAAGAGAGAATTTTTGATGCATATGTAAATGTAGGCTGCCTCGAAAATGAGTGGAAGCACCTTGCCAAGCTATATCCAAATGCTCAGATGATAATGTTTCAAGGCAATTCCCCTCATGAAGACATGGATGAGTTAAAGGCTGCTTGGGGAAGTAGGCTTCTTTTACTAAACGAAAAGAATTGTTATCAATGGAAAGATATATGCGAATTTTTGAATGTAGTCCCTCCTGTAAGTCCTTATCCCAAGATTGAGGGGATACCCAAAAGAAATGTAGAGGTTATAAACAGCTCTATTGGACAAAATAGATGGTTAGATAGGGATGAATCACCGTGGATAATTGATAGGCAAAATAAAGAATTTGATTATATTCAATCACGAAAACTAACGGCTAATAAACCTATCACCGATTACCAATTGGATAACAGTAACTTTTGGTTCTATCGAGACGATACATTTCCCGGCAATGAGTGTTTATTTTCGCCAGACAATTTGCAGATAAAAAGCAGAACTAAAGCCAACTTTGTCGCACGAAAAGAAAATATGGAGGTTAGACAATATAGCTCTTCAGCAATCACATCGCATGAAAGTTTTCTATATGGAAAATTTGAAGCAGAGCTAAAACCGCCAAAAGTTTCTGGGTTAGTAACTGGGATTTTCTTACACAGAGATTCCCCTCGACAGGAAATCGACATAGAGTTTGTTGGTAACAAGCCAACCAAAATGTTAACTAATGTCTATTATAACCCCGGTGTCGATGGTGCAAGATTTGATTACGGGTATAGAGGGACTCCATTTGAAATAGAACTGGGTTTCGATGCAACTAAAGAGTTTCATCGATATGCAATAGAATGGTCTGAGAACGAAATAAAGTGGTTTGTTGATGATAACTTAGTTCATAGACGTTCAAATTGGGGGCCAACTCCGATACCTCATTTACCAATGCAATTTCACGTCAACTTATGGCCTACAAGATCTCGTGAATTAGCTGGCAAAATAGAAAGCTCTAAACTACCAGCAGTTATGGAGCTAATAGGCATTTCTATTCAGGCTAGGAAGTGCATTAATGAAAAAGCCATTGTAATTGATAAACGAGGCTTAAAAGAAAATGACTTGGAGTTAGAGGACATATAGAAAAATAGAACAGCTACATTTGGTGAACAAAGTGAAGGCTCGTAGTTCGAGCTAATTTATATAAAGACACGATAATACGATCCTCATCGTCATTATTAGTAACTCGTTTTTGCCCAAATCCTAATCAGTAATACATTCGCTACCCTCATAGTGACTTTTAAATAGGAGGTCACTATGAAACCAGAACTAAATCACAATGCTACTGGTGTGAAACGCCCTTTCAAGCTTGATGTAGTGTTCCCAAACAGCTTGGAGAACTTCTGAAAATGAAGACTCCCCCTCAAATGGGTCATTCAATGAACTAGGATTAGCAAACCATAGCTCTCTATTCACTAGCAGTTCGATACTACTTTTATCGAATTTACGATATTTGAATAAATTAGTTGGAGTAATCATGAATCCCTATGAGAAATATAACTTTTCAATAACGGGCGCAGGCACGTAGGACATAATAGCGAAGCCGCCCTGCGTGTATGCGTCCCAGCGAACGTAGTGAGCGAGTTTATTGAGTTGTTATGCATGTTTATATACAGAGTGAGTTGTGTTTTTAAAACAGTGTAAGGCGATAAAGGCCCCTAAAGTTAAACTAGCCACACTGCACAAATAATTTAAGCCATAGATTATCGTTTCCATTCGGCTCTCACTGTCGAGAAAAACATAACACGAGGAAATTATGTAAAGTAAAGCTATAACAGAGCTCCCAATTTTATAGGAAATCTTTGACGTGTTAAAAGCAGCGAACAGCAATGCTACTGAAAAAAACACACTTGAAAATGCTCCGATGTAATAAGCTGAATCTTGGAATTGATAACCTAATTCTTCATTTCGTAACATGACAAAAGGGGATATGAAACCGATTAATTCGGCTAGAATTGGTCCACTAAATAGTCCAAAGATTAAAATTTTAAGAGCACGGATCACTACACCTCCTTCTAAATGTATAATAACTTTATCAGAGGACACTTCCCTATTTTAGCGCGAAGACATCCTTATTTTGTGAACTTATATTAATAGCAAATACTATAAGTTATTGCCAGCTATAAATATTATGCTTACTGTAGCTTATATAAATATGTAAAAAGGGGAAAGTTTCCATTTATTATTACTAAGTTAATGACGACTCACCCGAACGACCGCTTCTCGCTGACTGCCGACTACCCGCTGTATGTTTTTAGCCACCTATTACGCCAACCGCTCCACTATGTCTTTTCACACGAACTACGTCACGCCTAATATTATTCATTCCCCTCAACTTTTTGTATATACCAAATTGTCGGAGGTAATTATTCAATATGCAATTTAATATCTCATAAATTTCAGTTGAATCGCTCATAGCGTGCCGTATGTTAAATACCCAGAGCTGTGCTGACTTTTGTTTTGATAAACCATACCTTAAAATACATCATGGTTCTTGATCAGCTCTGAGTAAGCCTACTAAATTTTGAGTTTCAGCATTAGCGTAGCATTCATCAAAAATTAGTTAGCGTGATCAGGAGTATCAAGTGTTGTGCCATGCATTGAACCCGTTACAGCAGCAATATATGTCTTAGCTGTGTCATCTGCCGACAGTCCGCCTTCGGTGTCCATGCCCATCATAGCCATTGTTTCCTTTACAAAAATTGGCGACACAACATTAAGTCGAAAGTTGTCAATTTCAAGCGACGCTGCTTTAACAAAGCTTTCCAATGCTCCATTAACCATACTAACGGCTGTGCTACCAATCATAGGCTCTCGTGACAATACACCCGAAGTTAACGTTATTGAACCACCGTTGCTTATATAAGCACGTCCCAAGCGTACTAAGTTAACTTGCCCCATTAGCTTGTTGTTAAGTGCTAGTTGATACTCATCATCAGAAAGTTGATCAAAAGATCCAAAGTTTGCAACCCCAGCGGTTGAGATAACCGCATCAACTTGCCCGACTTGTTCAAACATTTTTTTAATTGACTCTGCGCTACCTAAATCTACAATCACCTCAGCATTTGAGTATCCTGCAGCTATAATCTCATCGTTAATTGCTAGGCGTTTAGTTACTGCTTTTCCGATAGTGCCAGAGGCACCTATTAATAGAATTTTCATATTGTTTATTCCAATCTCTTTAAGGTTGAGTAAACTATAACAATAGACTTATAATTGAAAAATAAGCAAAAAACAAAAACACTATTCACATGAAGAGAAAAATAGATATTGTGCGTGCAATAACAACTTTTCAAGTTGTTCTCGATTTAGGCAGTTTTAGCAAGGCAGCGGACCAATTGGGTATTGTTGTTTCTGCAGTTAGCAAGCAGGTATCTGAGCTAGAAAAGCACTTTGGTTGTCAACTGCTTCATCGCACAACGCGTGCTATGAACCTCACTGCAGAAGGTGAGCATTATTTAGAGCAGTTCAATCTGATTGTTGATGCTTTGGAAAACCTTGAGGGTCGAGCAGATATCAATCAGCACATTATTGCAGGGCACCTTCGAATTAGTGCTCCCCCTAATGCTGAACAACTTGGTATCACTCATTTAATTGGGGAGTTTTTGCATCAACACCCTGCTGTAAAAATCACGCTCATATTACTAAATCGTTATATTAACTTGGTTGAGGAAGGTATTGATCTTGCTATTCGAGTACATGAATTGTCGGATTCTCGGCTTATCGCGCGAAATTTTACTGAATTAAATGTGTTATATGTCGCAAGTCCTGATTACTTAGCAAAATACGGTACACCCCAACATCCTAAAGAACTTACAAAACACAATTGTATAATTGATTCCTCGATTCGTACCCCTTGTCGCTGGCGCTACTTTGAAGATAACAATGAGCGACATGTTAATGTTACGGGGACGATTGAAGTTAATTACGGAAATATTACGGCTGAATACTCAGCCGCAGGTCATGGTATCGCGTTTTTGCCTGACTTTTTAGTGCAGGACTACATTAACAATGGTGAACTCGTATCTATTCTTGAACCATTTCAGATGCCTGCAACACCTGTTTCATTGGTCTATACGGCTAATCGCATGCAAAACCCTGTACTGAGTGAAATGGTACGACACTTACTTAGTAACAAACCTAAACGTATTACATAAAGCAGTACAACGGACTATTACTTTATTACTCCTTCTTAAGTATAAAATGTGGTTTACGTGATAGCGCCAGTAAGCTTAAACACATAATTCCTAGCGATAAAAATACAAACATCGAACGCAGGAAAGCCAAGTATTGATGTGCTTAAGTAGGTTCGAACAGCAGCTCTTTGGTTAAGTTCGGCTGCGTGATAAATCAGACTGTTGCAACAATTAATAGTTTGCATGCCTTTTAAATGACCGTTTAATATATGATTTTTAAAGCCTGATTCCCGATAGCAAATTAAAGTATATAGATCACTATCGGAATTAAGGTTTTATTAAATAAGAGTATTATTTACTAGCGTTTTTAGGCGGACCTGTAGGTGCCTCATCTGCGCTTATATAACCATCCTTATTTTTATCAAAGTGATTAAAGCGTTGCTCTGTGGCTTTAAACTCTGATAGCTCAACTTTTCCATCTCTATTTTTATCAAAGCGGTTAATAAATTTATTATCGCCTTTTTTAATAGATTGCGTGGTTAGCCGTTGTGTTGAGTTGCCTATTAACGATGTACTTTTATTACTGTATTCACTTCTATTTTCACTTAGCGCTTTTGCTGGAATAGAAACATTTCCGCCTCTCACTAATCGAACATAATTTTTCACTCTGATCATGTCGCCCTGTGGACCTCTTGATGTTGGCTCGCCAGTTTTAGGGTCACTTCGTTGTGAACCTGCTCCGTGAACATCCATAGTTTTACCATGCATTTCACCTAGAGCTTCACCAAAAGCAATATATACTGCACCTTCAGCTTGAACTGGGCCATCAAGGTGAGTAGTAGAGCTCCAATAGTATGGATAATCTTTTTCGCCAGCTTCATTTTTAATAGACGTAGCTTTAAAAATAGGATCGATAGCTGCTGAATTCGATGTCTCTGGAGAGCGTGTATAATCAACAATACTTTGCAACTCTTTCGCATTGGGTAAGCGCCAATCGCTATAGCCACCAAAAGTTGAATTTTGTGCATATTGCAATGCTTGTTGCCAGTTTAAGCCTTTATTGCTGTCAGCTTGTCGCCACATTAATCCCGTCGCTTTATCTGAGACAGTTCCGTCAGCATTTTCAACAAAGTTATTTTTTCCATAATCAGTGTTTCCCCTCACAAATCTAAAATACATTTTATTTGGCTCGGAGGTACGAGGATTATATTTTGGGTAACCTTTAATGCGACCATCAACAAAGTTAACACCAAAAACGGTATCATCGTTCTTCATTGTTTTGCCGACATACTCGGTACTTGACCAAGTTTGAGCATCAATTTCTCGCTCATTAGCGTTGGTATTACCAATCGGTTGATTAAAATATTTAGTGTCGATGAAAGGGTATAGTGCTTTATCTCCTTTAACACTGCCTGAAAATTGAATTAGCGAATAAAGTTCTTTAATAGTCGGTACGCGCCAATCGCTATAACCGCCTAACTTTACGCTTTCAACCTTTTTTAATGCATCCACAAGTGTTGATTTTTGGCCCATATCTTGTTGCCAAACAAGCCCCGTTACATTATCGGTTACTGTGCCATTTTGGTTGTCGGTATATGAAGGTGGGTTAATAATATAATTAGCATCTTAACCAAAAAAGTCATCTTCGTTTTGAGGTAATGAAATAATACTATTGTTGCTGTAAGCAATTCTTTGCCCTGAATCAACAATAGTGTAACTGTTTAAAGCTTTAGGTTTACTTGAGGTAATATCTGTTTTTAGCACCATTGAATCTTCGCCAAAAACAATGTTTCCTCGGTAATTTTTTTGAATTTCCTTCAAACTAGCAGCAACATCAACAGTTGTAGAGTTGAAGTGTGTATAAACTAAATTTGTAACGTTAGCTTGCTTCGCTATGCTACTCGAATCAGCTAAGTTAAGATGTGCACCGCCCTTCTTTTGCCTATTACTTCCTTGGTTTTTCGTTACTTTGTTGCTCGTTTTTCTTTCATTTTTTTGACGTCCGTCTTCCATAATCATGCCGCCAGAATCAATTATCATAAAGTCGGCATTTTGAGCAAAGCTAGGTAGCTTATCTGAATAAGTAAGATCACCTGTAATAACTATTGATTGCCCGTTAAAGTCAAATCGATATGCTAAAGTGTAAATTGTATGTGGTACTTGTAAGGTGGTTACAAGAATGTCGCCAATTTTAAATGACTCCCCTCCTTTTAAGTCGCTTACCTCAAAAGCTTTTTTACGCTCAGCTAATGTTCGTTGAGTTTTACTTAATCGATAGTTAATATCTTCGCTATACAGCCCTAAATTTGACTCAGTTAGTTTCACTGTATTAGGCGGGCCGGCTATAGAGAAATTGTCTCGCCCTAATAAAGAGCGAATAAATATAGGTACAAATTCTTCATTATGATCAAGATGATGGTGAGTAAAGATAAGAGCAGATAAATTTCGAGGCTCAAAACCTAACTTAGCTAAATTAGCTTGAGTGCCGTTTCCCATATCTACCAGTATGTGCGTATCGCCTGCTGAAATTAGCGTGCTTGCACTGGCTCTATTTTCATTATAAATAGGCGAGCCTGAACCTATAATCGTTGCTGTTAACTGATCCTGCGCTTGCAACAGTCAATAACTGAGAACTTAATAGGATTAACGCAATGACGACTTTTTTCATAGCAAACTCCAAAACTTTATTAAATATAAACACACCCAATTTGGAGTGACTATACAAATATAGCTTGAAACTTTCTGGGAATTTACAAAACTTTACTCCACTAATTGCAAACACCATAGCTGTTGTGCTGTCACATTACTATATAAAAATACTCAATAAATATACCGGCTAACTTTATTGTTATCGTATAAATTAACTATGTGTGATTCTTAATATTTACCACGCAAAAGTTTTGTGGAATAATGCCCGCCTCTTAGGGGAGTAGCCCGCTCAGTAATGAGTAAACTTATCAACATAATTGCACCTCATGTGCATGGTAAGTTTGTAATGTTGTAGCAAGCGTTATCGGCGAGACCTAGGTAGACACTATCCTCATGGCGGGAGATAGTTGTTTGCCTTGGTTTAGTATTCCCGCCTGTAAGAATCAATAATGGAAGTTTTTTTAACCTCAACCGTCACTGTCACACTTGCCGAAATAGGCGATAAAACCCAGCTTTTATCGCTCTTGTTAGCCGCCCGTTTTCGTAATAAAGGCGCGCTTATTCTTGGTATTTTAGCCGCAACTTTACTCAATCATGGCCTGTCAGCGTGGTTTGGTCAGTGGTTAAGTAATAGTTTTTCTTCTGAATATTTACCTTGGCTTGTAAACATCAGCTTTATTGTGGTTGGCCTTTGGCTATTAGTTCCAGACAAAGATGAAGCTGTAAGTAGTAAATACGATAGCTACGGGGCTTTTTTAGTTGCTTTTGTATTATTTTTTATTGCAGAAATTGGTGATAAAACACAAATAGCGACGGTGTTGTTAGGTGCACAATATCAGTCTGTGTTTTGGGTTACGGTAGGAACCACGTTAGGTATGTTAATTGCTAACGTGCCTGTTATATACGCCGGAAATGCACTACTTAAAAGAATATCGCTAAACACTGTACGTGCTATTGCAGCTTGTGTGTTTGTGTTATTAGGTATTTATGGCTTAGTGACAATTTAATCAATATTAGAGCTCGTAACTGTTGATTTAAGTGCGAGCTTTAGTTTATCGATACGTTATTTATGCATTATTTACACAGTAACATCCCTTGGTTTGCGTAATTAAAAGGTTGGAATTAAAACCTGCGGCTAAATTAGTGACCGCAGTTTCAACAAAACCACTCCCCTGGGCGCAAGCTAGCCCTTCGGAGAGCGGCCCCGCATAAACAAAATCACCGTTTTTATTAATAATAACGGCGGCAGGCGTTGCCGGAATAACGTGTTTAAGCTTTGGTGTTAATTCAACTTGTACAACCTTCATAGCTTTATTGGCAGCAAAAGAAGTTAACGATGAAATATGCGGCTTAGCTTGTATCGTACACCCGCAATTTTGTTCTGTTATAAGCACTAACGACGCTTCATTAGTGTCAATCCAATCCAGTTGCTTTTTAAAGTTATTAAACCAATGCTTTTGCAATAAAACTTTTGAGCTATCAAACGGTTTAAGTTGCTCTAACTGAAAATAAACTAACCCTGCAACAACGCAAACAAGCCATATAGCTATAAGCGAAAATACAAAAGAGTTAGATTTATTTAAACTTTGCAATACTTTGCTCTAACACATCAATACTTACATCGATTAACTGCACCTTAGCGGTTAACTGCTGCACTATTTGCGTATCTTGGTACTGATTTTGTCGCATATTATCGGTACTACTTGCTATTAACTCAGTATTACCTGCTTGCTCAGCTACCACTTGTGCAACTGAATCAGAGCTTGAAGACACAGCGGCTATTTGCTCGCTCATTGCTGAAATATTCTCTTTCATTGCGGTACTAATACTTGTTAAATCAACTACAAAATTTACACACTGACTCATTGATTGTGTTGACGTTTTACTATTATTAACGAGATCTTTCAGTGTTAAACCAATCTTGTCTGTTGTCGCTTTACTATGATTTGCAAGTGATCTCACCTCATCAGCAACAACAGCAAAACCTCGTCCATGCTCACCTGCACGGGCAGCCTCAATAGCGGCATTTAAAGCAAGCAAATTTGTTTGCTCAGCAATACCTGATATTTCATTAAGAAGACCAGAAATAACACCCCCAGCTGCAACTAAATGACTTATTTGCTCTTCTGTATGGTTAAGTAACGTTAATAACTCTCTACTTTTAGAATCTGTTTGATGAACATCTTCTAATGCATTACTGACAGTTTTAGTAATATGGTCAACTTGACTCTTAAGCGCTTCACTTTCGTCTTCAACAAGCTTAAAGCCATGTGCAACTTGTGATCCTGAATTTGCTATATCATCCATTTGTTGTGTACGATGCACAGCTCCATCTGCAAGCTGGTCATGAACTTCGATAAGCTCTCGCGAGTTTTTTTGCAGTGATTCTGATTGCGCTTGAACTTGCTTAATAACATCAGATATATAGTCTAGCAATGTATTAAATCCAACCACAGCATCGCTTTTAGTATCATCAGCACGTAGGGAAAGTTTAATATTTTCAGGGTCTTCCATTATTTGCTCTGTCGCATAACTTAATGACAAGCCTGCACGGCGCTCGCGTTGCAATGTTTTAGCTATATAACCTGCAACTAGCACTTCAACAATCGCATATCCTGCATGTATAAGTACTGTAGTAAAAGCGAGTCTATCCGGATCAAATACGTAGAAACCTGTATTTTGAGTTTGAAGATAATAAAAAGATAAATGATGAACAGCAACAAATATAATTGCCGTTATAAAAACACGCCACTGTACAAACATTATAAGTACAGCCATTAAAATGAATATCTCAAAGTGGACTTCTATTAGCCCGAATGTTTGTTGGATGTGTAAAAAAGAGAACATCATAATAGCAGCTGCAACAACATGAGCGGTTATTGCATTTTCTGGATGCGTTTTGAGTAACCAAATTGGAAGTATGCAAAGCGGCAAGCCAATAATAAAAGCTTGGGTTAACGTACCAAAATACAGACCAACACCGATGGACTCAATAAATAAAAGGCTAAAAATAATGGTGAATAACCGAGCGACACTAGACATAAAACCCTTGAATAAATTGTAGGTTACTAAACACACACTATTATACGTAATAAAACTTAAATTGGAGCACCTATTCTAATAAAACTTCAAATAATTAAAGTCAAACTTTGAATAAGCTTATTTTATTATAGGCAGTATTTTTTTAAACGTCGGTGTTGCAGCTTGCTTTGTCCATTGAAAAATGACAATTTCAGTACATGAAATTACTGCACCAGCTTGGCGTAACTGCTCAACTGCTAACTTTTTATGCTCTAAATTTCGAGAGCCTATAGCATCTTGGATAATAATGACCTCGAAACCACTTTGCACTAAGTCTAAGCATGTTTGCAAAACACATACATGTGCTTCAGTGCCTACAACTATTATTTGTTTTTTGTCGTAGGCTTTTAATTGCTCTATAAACCCAAGCTCTGCACATGCACTAAAATGAGTTTTATGAAAATACGCGGCATCGGGCAACATGTTTTTTATTTGGTGATCAGTTTCGCCTAACCCTTTTACATATTGCTCTGTTATTAAGATCGGTACGCCGTGAATAATACCTGCCTGCGCTAACTGCAATGTGCTTTTTAAAACGTTCGGAAAATCTTTAATTGCAGGAGCAAGCAACTCTTGTAAGTCTATAATTAATAATATGCTATTTTTTACATCAATATTAGATAAAACCACTATACTCTCCTCATAAGCAGCAACCGCTGACTATATAGATTAGCTTACTATTTAATAACTTCCGTATATTATTAGTAATTAGAAAATTAAAACTTATGCTATATTTACCATCTAGCTGCGTATCAATCCATCTGCCACGAAGAGTGTTTATAAGTGCGTTTGAGTAAAATTTTTTTTCATATCACCATTATTTTTTTACTATGCATTCAATGTACTTTTGCATCACAAAACTATGCTCAACAATTACAACGTATTTCTACTGACGAAGGTCTCTCGCAAAGCTACGTTTTGCAATCACAAGAAGATGAGATTGGCTACATATGGATAGCAACCCAACAGGGTTTAAATCGCTTTGACGGATATAAAGTAAAAACTTTTAATGGTGGTTTTGGCCTAGATAAACATTATATTTACGCATTATTTAAAGCCGACGACGGAAAGATTATCGTTTCAACAGACCTTTCTGGTGCATATATAATAGACCCTCTTACTTTAAAAACCGAAAAAATCTATTCTGGTCAAATAGATAAAGAACAAAAAATGTTTTCTCCAATCTCAGCTATGACTCAGCAAAAAAACACTTTTTACTTTGCTATAGATGCCCAAATATATACATTTGATGAGACGAGTAAACACTTTACACTTAAATTAGCGCTCCCAAATAAAGGTGACTACATTAGGTCATTAACAATATATAAAAACATTTTATATATTGGTACAAATGATGGTTTATACACTACAAATATCGATAATTCAGAACTTGTAAAGGTCCCTCTTCATCTTCCTGAAAAAGATACAATAGATAATGTGAATGTCAAATTTTTAAGTGTTGATAATGAATTAGGATTACTCGTCGGTACTGTTGAAGGCATGTATCAATTAGCATTTGATAATAACAAAAATATATCTGCAGCAAATGTTACAACATTAATTCCTGATTATAATATATGGGATTATGCCAAAACTATTTACGGTGAGTTTGTAGCAACCGAAAGAGGACTATTTAGTTATCATCGCGAAACCAAAGAATTAGAGTTCATATTAAATTACGAAAAAAGTAAGTTTAATATTAATGAAAACTCAATCAACGATCTAATGATTGATAAGTCCGGCGTACTTTGGCTAGCATCTAGAACCCAAGGGGTATTTACTTGGCCAATTAAAACTCGACGCTTTAAGCACATTTTTTTACCCGGTAATAATACGATCCATGCAACCCATCAAGATAAAGATAATATTATATGGTTAGGGACAGAAGATGGAATTGCACGCTACGACAAAGCAACGAATAGAAGCAATGTATATCTAAGTTCTACCGACTCAAAAGCGATATACGGAGCATCTGCGGTATTTGATATTTTTGCGTCTTCAATTGGAAACGATCAATTTCTTTGGCTTGCTACTTTTAACGGGTTCAAATTTTTCGATAAGCAAGCTGGTAAAATCATTGAAAATAAAGACACAGAGAAAGAAGTAATTAGCCAACCCAACTTATTTGGCTTTGCCCAATTATCTGCAGACACATATGCATTTATGTCTGATGATAATTTTTATGTTTTTAATGAAACAACCGGAAAAACAAGAATTATTAAAGGACTCAAAGAGCAAGTCGATCCTTTATTTTCTTACGCCTTCTATAAACCTCTTAAAACGCATCCTGAAGAATTTGTTATTGGTACATCAAAAAGTTTTCTTAGGTACAACGAAAAAACACAAACTTTAACAACGATATTTCAGTCTTTTAATCCTAAAGAAGATATATTTTATACTGTAGAAAACTTTTACTTAGACATAAAGCGAAATACTTTATGGTTAGCAACAACTCATGAAGGCTTACTTGGTGTTGACCCAGTTACTTATGAAAGAAAACACTTCATAGGGCTAAAAAATTCATTTAATACTGATTCTATTTATTCGTTACTTCCTGATGAAAATGGTTTTTTATGGGTAAGTACCGACAATGGTTTATATCAAATAAACCTAGATACACTAAATGTGGTGAGTTATTCAGTGAAAGACGGGTTGAACATAAACCAATTCACACAAATCGCAGCAACAACATTAAATGATGGCAAATTAATTTTTGGTAGCAATGCGGGAGCTCTACTGTTTGATCCCTTAGATTTTGATGAGAAAGAGTTATTTAAAAAAAATAACTTAGCTATCACTGATATAAATCTCTTTACCAAAGAACTAAATTATTATCCGCAGAAATACCTTAGCCAACCGCTTGAACTTGGCTATGAGGATATGGGTCTTACGGTTAGTTTTTCTAGCTTTTCTTACCCCAATATAGACAAAGCGTATTATAAGGTAATTCTTTCAGGGCCAACATCCCTTACATATGAAGACTTACAATCTAATCAAGTGTTTTTCACAAAGCTTCAACCAGGTAGCTACTCACTAACAATATCAGCACATAATCGTGATGGTGTTGTTACAAGCGAACCAGCCACACTCAACATCAACGTAGCCTACGCACCTTGGAAATCGCCCTTTTCTATTGCCGCCTATGTAATTTTAATACTTGCCGTATTGTTTTTCATTTTTTGGCAATACCGCAGCCGTCAAGTTGCAATTGAACGAGCCCATAGAGCCACTATTCATTCACAAAAACAAACAGAACTCGCGCTTAAAAATAATAAAAGCGGCGTTTGGGATTATAATTTTAAAGATAATTCTGTAAATACACTTAGAGGAAGTGAGCTAGGTTACTCAGACTTACCTGAACGCGTGCACATAGGCCAATTTTTAGTACTTATACATCCAGATGATCGTCGTCGTTTTGAAAGCCAATGGGAAAACTATTTCAAATATAAAAAACAGCAAAATTGGCAAGCAACCTATCGTTTACAACACAAAAAAGGGCACTGGCTGTGGTATCAAGATACAGGGCAAGTTATTTATAACCCTCAAACAAATGAGCCTTTATATGTTTCTGGCATATATACCAACATAACTGAGCAACGTGCTAATGAGCAACAAGCAAAAATTTTAGGTGAAGCGTTTAGCCAAATAAACGACTGGTTACTTATACTCGATAAGCATTTAATGCCATTTTCTGCGAATAACAGCTTTATTGAAACGTTTTCAAATGAACAGGCAGCCACTAAAATTAGTCCTAAATTGTTCATAAAAGCGATTGGTAAAAATAAATGTAAAGAATTTGCTCGTATTTTAAAAAAATTAAAACCGACTGAAAACTGGCAAAGTGATGCTTACATAAAAACAGCAAAGAATAACAAGCATCCTATTCATATAAGTGCCACAGCTGTAACTAAAGATACCGCAAGCTATTATGTTGTTGTTATTACAGATTTAACCGAGCAAAAACGTGCAGAAAACGAACTTCGCTATTTGGCTAATTTTGACCCTCTAACGCATCTACCTAATCGTAGTTTAATGTATCAAAATATTGAAGAAGCGATTAAACATGCCAATGAAAGTAATACACAATGCGCATTATTATTTATTGATTTAGATAAATTTAAACCTGTTAATGACTCTTTTGGCCACGCAGTAGGCGATAAGCTACTGTGTAATATTACCCAAAGAGTAAACGGTATGCTTGGCGAAAATGCTAAACTTGGCCGCCAAAGTGGTGATGAATTTTTAGTGCTGATTCAAAATATAAAATCGCTTCAGTCTCTTCGCGATACCGTAAGAAAAATTAGTAATGAATTAGCTAATAAAGTAATTATTGAAGACTTCTCTATTAATATTTCAGCCAGTATTGGCGTCGCTTTATACCCGTTCGATGCTGTAACCACCGATATACTTATCCGTAATGCCGATGTTGCGATGATGCACGCTAAACAAGGCGGGAGAAACGACTTTAAGTTTTTTAGCGATGAAATGAATGAGCTGATAAAACAAAAGTTACTGCTCGAAAATGATTTAAAAGATGCAGTGAAAGACAACCGATTTTTTAATCACTATCAGCCTATCATCGACATAGAAGAAAAAACAATAAATGGCGTGGAGTTACTCATGCGCTGGAAAAATCAAGGACAGTTAGTATCGCCAGCACTTTTTATACCGGTAGCAGAAGAAACTGGTTTAATAGAGCTCCTTACTGAGCAGGCCTTGTACCGCTCACTTATTGAGCTTGCGCCTATACTCAGCGAAAACCCACTGTTTTATATATCTTTAAACTTATCGCCTAAACACATTTTAAAAACAAACATAACACAGCGGCTAATGTCTATATTAGCGGACTCTCAAGTTCATCCAAGACAATTAAGACTTGAAATAACAGAGAGTATTTTACTAGAAGATAAACTCAAAGCAGCCAAACAGCTACAAAATTTAAAAGCTGCTGGGTTTAAATTACTGCTTGACGATTTTGGTACTGGTTACTCATCACTCACCTATTTGAGCCAATTTCCTATTAATGTTATTAAGATAGATCAAAGCTTTGTAAACAGTATTGGTATAGATAAAGGTGATGAGTCGATTATTAAGACCATTCTTTCATTGGCCGAAAACCTAGATCTTTACTGTATTGCAGAAGGAGTAGAAACGCGCGAACAGATGATCTTTTTAACTGGAATTGGATGCAATGTATTGCAGGGTTATTACTTTGCAAGGCCAATGGATGCTAAAGACTTACGTAAAAGCGATTGTTTTAGCAATATCATTGATTTGATTTGATTTGATTTGATTTGAAACATTAAAAGCGTGCTAATAAGTTTTACACGCTTTTATGTCTATTAGTTTGTATTAGTGAATGTGATGGCATTCGTGGCTTTCAATTTGTAATACACTATTGCGTACATTAAATTTTTCAGCTAACAGTTGCTCTACCTTCATACGACACGCTTCATCATGTTTTTCAATTGTACAATGCTGTTTAAGTACAACGTGCGCTCCGACTACTACACCCTTATATTTACGCGTTACAGTGACATTATGGACATTGTGAACATGCTCCATATCTGTAATCTCACTCTCAATATCTGCTACTTTAGGGAGTTTGGCCTTATTTAAACGTAAACCTTTTATACAACTAATAATGACCTTAACACCGGTAAACAACACGAAAGACGCGATTAACATGCTCGATAAAATATCGATAACAACCCAGCCCGTAAAATATATAAGAATACCAGCCACAAATGTCGATACGGTAGAAATCAAATCAAAGAATGAATGTAAAAATACCGCGTAAACATTAATACTCGCTTTGCGGCCTTTATATAAAACCCATGCAGCAGCACCATGAAACAAAAAACCAATAGCAGCAATAACCGACATTAAATAACTATTAATAGCCAGCTCGTTTCCTTCATGCTGGTGTATATAGCGCTCACCACCTTCATACAAAATAATTAAACTGATTGCTAGGTATAAAAATCCGTTCACCAGACCACCCAAAAGCTCGGCTCTTTGATGACCATCGTTATAGGTTTTAGCAAAATGAATAGCGAGACTTGATGCAATCAGTGCGATGAATAACGAGCTATTGTGAACAAACAAATGTCCCGCATCGGCAAGTACAGCAAGCGAATTAGAATAATAAGCACCTATAACCTGAATTACCATAAACGAACACGTAATTGCTAGCGCAATAAGTAACCGACGACGAGAAGCTTGGTGTGTAGTGATTTCTGTCATGAAATGCTTGAATAACCTATACTTAAAGTGCAAATAAACCAAAGATGGCTTAGAGTAGAAAAGGGTAATGATATACAGTATCAATTATAATACGTACTGCCCTCAAACGCACTAAAAACTTAGTAAATCAAAAAAAATGTGCTAATAGTTAGTAAGCTAAAACAATAAAAATATAATAGATAACAATTTAATTGTGGCTTAAACACATGGAGAGTTGAGTGAGTAATAACATATCAAATGAAACATGGCGAAACTTGGAGTTACTGCCGTTTTGTGTATTACTTTATGATGCCAATGAAAAGATATTTAAAGTTAATAGTCAGGCACTGAGTTTATTTGACTTAGAAGAGCAACCACATTTTAAAAAAACTGATTTTGCACATATCACTTTAATTAATCATCATAGTAAAAAAGAGCTATTAGTCGAGGAGCTATTCTTTGATTATTTCACTGCAAATAAACAATGCCAGTTTGTTTTATCAAAACAGGTATCCAAATTGCTACTCAATGTAAAATTTGCAAAATTACCTAACTCAAGATCTATTATTATTATCGATATAATAAATAATAATGTAGATGAACAATATGATTTTGATAATATTATTTCGAACATCTCAACTGACTTAATTGATATTCAAAATGACGACGTTGATAAGCATATCAACTACGCATTAAAAGCTATTGGTACCGTTTGCCACGCAGATAGAAGTTATCTTTTTAAGTTTGCCGAGGATGGTAAAACCATAAATAACACCCACGAATGGGTCAATAATGATATACAAGCATTTAAAGAGGACTTACAAAACCTTCCGAAAAGCGATCTCCCATATTTTTTTAGTTTGATGGCACGTACTCACTTATTTAGATTTAACGATGTAACGTCGTTACCCATTCAAGCAATGAGCGAAAAAACAATTTTTCAGCGACAAAAAATAAAATCAGTACTTTGCATTGGTCTACGTTATGACAAAGAGCTCGTTGGCTTTATAGGCTGTGATTGCGTTGTTCAAAAGCGAAACTGGACTGATTTAGACCTTATTCGCCTAAGGTTAGTAGGTGAAATGCTTACCAATGCTTTCAAAAATTTAAATTACAAGAAAGAGCTACAACAAGCTCAGCAGCAACTCATTAATGCCAATCATAAACTTAACAAACAAGTTAATACTGATGGCCTTACAAACATTGCTAACCGACGCTGTTTTGATCAAACTTTAAAATGTGAAATTAAGCGCGGCGCACGTAATAAAGAACCCATTAGTTTAATAATGTGTGATATTGATTTTTTTAAGCGTTATAACGATAACTATGGGCATCAGCTAGGTGACGAAGTGTTAAAACAAGTTGCCAAAGCGCTGTATGATCTTTGTAAACGTGAAGGTGATTTAGCCGCTCGTTTCGGTGGTGAAGAATTTGCGATAATTTTACCTGCAGTCGACACAGATCACTGTCAAAGGTTTGCTGTTCTTATTCAGGAAAAAATCGCAGAACTTGCAATTGAACATAACTTTTCAACTGTCAGTAAATACCTCACTTTAAGCATTGGGTTTTATAGCCTTATACCCAATCAAAAAACAACATCTAAAGAAGTTATAACTAACGCCGACATAGCCCTTTATAACGCAAAAGAAACAGGCAGAAATAAAATAGCCAGTTTTTAAAAAACCGACTAAGTCGGCGCTCTACAGTGAGTTTTAGTGGTTAAAAGTTCGCTGTAGTGATAATCTATACACGCTGAAATTATAAACAATACAACCACTCAGAGTTTAATTATTATAAGGAATGTTTAAATGGATCCAGTCACACAAATTCTCGATATGGTTTTTACTGTTGAGGCTTTTTTACTTGTTTTTGTTATCGTGCTTTTAAAAAGTAGCGTTAAATTTGTACCACAAAACCGCGCCTGGTTAATCGAACGTTTTGGGAAGTACCAATCAACTAAAGAAGCCGGCCTTAACTTTATCATTCCATTTATTGATAGAATCTCGGCTGATCGTAGCTTAAAAGAACAAGCTCAAGATGTACCATCGCAGTCAGCTATCACTAAAGATAACATCTCACTTATAGTTGATGGCGTACTGTACTTTAGGGTACTAGACCCGTACAAAGCAACGTATGGCGTTGACGACTATACGTTTGCAGTTGTGCAACTTTCGCAAACAACAATGCGTTCAGAACTCGGTAAAATGGAGCTTGATAAAACATTTGAAGAGCGTGATTTACTTAACACCAACATTGTTGCTGCTATAAATCAGGCATCTGAGCCTTGGGGTATTCAAGTACTTCGTTACGAAATTAAAGATATTGTGCCACCTAACTCTATTATGGAAGCGATGGAAGCACAAATGAAAGCTGAGCGTGTTAAACGTGCTCAAATTTTAGAATCAGAAGGTGACCGCCAAGCAAATATCAACGTTGCTGAAGGTAAAAAGCAAGCACAAGTACTTGCTGCAGAAGCTGACAAAGCCGAGCAAATTTTACGCGCTGAAGGTGAAGCAACAGCTATTACAACAGTTGCAGAAGCACAAGCAAATGCACTTATTAAAATAGGTGAAGCTGCAGATACAGAGCAAGGTCAAAAAGCAATTCAGCTAGACTTAGCAACTAAAGCAATTGCAGCTAAAGAAGCGATTGCTCGTGAGTCATCAATTGTATTACTGCCAGATAACGCAACAGATGCAAGCTCAATGGTTGCCCAAGGTATGGCAATTATTAATAGTTTAAATAAAAAGAATTTGGGTTAATAACTAAATAAAGAGGTTTGTATGGATTTTATTACGCAAAATTTACCGCAAACACTTATGGTACTTGGTATTGTTGCTTTAATAATAGAAGTAGCAGTACTTGGCCTTTCTACATTTATTTTATTGTTTTTTGGATTATCGTTATTCCTCACAGGATTATTAATGAGTTTTGGTATTTTACCCGACTCATTAACCACCGCCCTTTGGAGTAATGCAATTGTAACAGCAGGTTTGGCCGTTGTACTTTGGAAACCATTAAAACAAATGCAAAATCGCGTAGATAAAAAGCAAGTAAATAGTGATTTTGCTGAACTCACTTTTGTGCTTACTAGCGATGTAACAGAGCAAGGTTTAACTACACATCAATATTCAGGTATTAGCTGGAAGCTTAAAAGTGAGCAACCAATTATCGCAGGTACTGAGGTTGTAGTAACCAAAAAAGAAGTGGGTGTTATGTGGGTTAAGCCTAAAAGCTAACCATCACTTTAAAACAAGCACTGTGTATAATAAATTACAGTAAAACGGGCGGCTCAAACTGCCCGTTTTTTATGCCTGAGATTTGAAATACAGCACCTTGTTCAGTAACAGTATTATTAATCGCTTCATCAAATGCCGATGTCACAAGTAACAATTCAGCATTTTCACCACCAAATGCAGTGCATGTCGGTTTTATTGCACAAAGCTTTATTGTTTTAATTAGCTCACCGCCTGGGGATAAACACATAACACACCCCATTCCCCACACAGCTAGCCACAAATTACCTAATTGGTCGGTTACGCAGCCATCGGGATCAACATCAGTATTATTAAATTGATAAAAAACACGTGGCTCAGAGCAAGGTTCGCCAGTTTGCTCATCCAAATCTAATACATAAATACAACTCGTTAAAGAGTCGCAGTAATAGCCACATAAACGTGCCTTATCAAAACACAATCCATTTGGAATACTCAAGTCACTTACAACGGCTTTAAGCTGGCGTTTATAATAACGGTATATTTTACCATCACCTTTTTTAGCATTTACATGCATTGTACTAAACCAAAAACCACCCCATGGATCGGCGCGGCCATCGTTTGAACGCCTGTTTAACAGTGTATTTTCAATATTGAGGATAAGATGGCGAGTGTTTGAATTAATATGATATTTATATAAACCAGTACTTGTACAGAGTAACAAGTGCTGCTCATCAATCCACGCTATTGCACTGAGCGTATCAGGCATATTAACTATTTTTAGTTGGCTTTCGTTGTGTGTATTTTTACTTAAAAGTAGTTTTTTATTTATGTCGACCCAAAAAAAAGTATTCAGTATTGGATGCCAAAGTGGGCTTTCTCCAAGCTGATTCTGTGTGCTTTCAAAAATGGTTACGCTAGGATCAAACATAAATACTTATTCTTTATTATTAACAAAGCCTTGTAATACTAAACCTTACCAGAAAACAGTGAATTTCGCGATGTGTACCCGGCTTTAATTTATCAACACCATTAGTAATTTTTAGACTGAGTTGATAACATCAAATTTCATAAAAAGGATTGGCCATGAACAACAATAATAAAAACACACTCGTCGTTGAAGGCGGTGCAATGCGCGGTATATTTGCCGCAGGTGTGCTTGATGAGTTTTTAAAACATCAATATCAGCCGTTTGAACGCTATTTTGGAGTTTCAGCCGGGGCAACTAATATAGCCGCATTTTTATGCAAACAACCAATGCGAAATTATAAAGTGATTACTGACTACTCATGCCGTCCTGAATTTATTAATTTAGCGCGCTTTATTAAAGGTGGTCATTTATTTGATTTAGATTGGTTATGGCAAGAAACAATTCGCGAAATACGCCTTCATACGGAGGTCTTTGAGCAAACTCCACACGAGTTTTATATTGTATCTACGGCAATCGAATCAGGCAAAGCACACTATTTAAAAGCCACCAGCGCCGATATGGTGCATCAATTAAAAGCATCATGCGCTATACCCATTGCATATCGTGACTACCCTATTATTAATGACATAGCGATGACCGATGGCGGTGTTGCTGATTCAATTCCGGTTATAAAAGCTTACGAAATGGGTGCACGCGAAATCACCGTTATTTTGTCTCAATGTTTAGGCTATCGTAAAAAACCCAGTAAGGCACCTTGGCTTACTAAAAAAATGTATAAAAACTATCCCGCATTAATTCAAACGACCTTAAATAGGGCTGATTTTTATAATAAGTCTATCGATTTTATTATAGATCCACCAAATGACTGCAAAATCAATATCATTGCACCACCGGCTAATTTTAAAGTTGGGCGTACCACTAAAAAGTTTGAAATACTTAATAGTGGTTACAACATGGGAGTTGATACTGCTAAGGCCTTTTTAGCTAAATAACTGCATTCTTTAACCTAATAATTGCGGTGCTTTACCCGCAATAACTGCGGTTAGTAAACCAGCTAACATAGCTCCTACAACGGTGCATATTGCACCGCCTAAAATACCGTAAACACCCATAAAACATATCAGCGCTAAACCAAATAGCAGTGTGCTTAAAAATGTTTTAGCCAATAATGTAAGTGTGTTTTTTCGTATATTGAGCATCATTAGTAATAAACTCACCATCGCAATTATAATTATTAGCTCGTTCATGCGGGTTGTACCTCAACTTGTAATTTTTGTGTGTTTTTTATTTTTAAGGCAACAAACATACACACGATACCCACCACCATAAAGCTTATATCTACTACCGCGACAAGCGAGCTATTAAGGTTAATAACATTGCTAACGCCAAGTGAAATATTAAGTGGCAGCACCAAAGCAAGCGAAGCGCCGCATAGTAAAAGAGTCAGCTTAAAGTAGTTTTTATAACCTATGGGTAATACACTTAAGAATACCCATGCCAACCACGTATAAAAGAACACGGGTCCAAAAAAGCTATTTTGCGCCACACCAACAACGCTATAATTAAGTACAACTTGCAGAGGAAACAGTACAAAGCTTGCTAATACCAAACCTCCACAGCTGCCAATAATAAAACGATTCCAGCGAGCATATGCCTGCATACTCAGTGAAGGGCTACTGCCACGTGTGCGCTTTGCTAGCCACATCATCATGCCCGAAATAGGTAAAAGCGCAGTACTTAAGCCAAGTAATACCCAAAGTAATTTTACAAACACTCCTGCAAAGTTCCCAAAGTGCAGCGGAAACATCAACTCAATTACTTTTATCGAAACACCTGAAATATTACCAAAACTACTCATCGACTGCACAAACTCACCATTGCCCTGATAATGCAGTAACTGAGAAGCAACAGCCTCGCCACCTAACAAACGCAAATATACCTGCGCATTCGCATCGTTATGCGCCATTATTGTGACGTCCCTAATTATTGCTTCAGGGTAACGACTATGAGCATGCTCTAAAATAGTGTCTATTTTTGTAGATTGCTTTATGTGGCTAACTACAGGCTCAGGAATAGCGGTAAACGTTTCTATTAACTTATCTTGATCGCCACCAAAGCTCACAAACGCAGCTGCTGGTAATAAAATAATGGTCGCGAGCCCTAAGAATGATCCAGTAAAACCAATCACAATGTTAAATACGCTGCCCCAAATACCTATAACCTTATGAGCATCGCTTACTGCAATATCTAACCCTTTATCTCGCCTAAACGTAAAGAGCTCTTTTATCAATTTGCGATGAATAAACAAGCCTGTCACTGCACTTACTAAAAGCGTTAAACCTAAAAACCCAGTGAGTATTAACCCAATTGGTCGCCCTAAATGCAAATCTGCATGAAATTCACCTATATAAGTTGGCGCATCCGTTTTTTTATTGGCGTAAAACTCTTTACTAGGCCCATAGTAAGTATTTTCCAGCGTCAACGTATCGGGATGAAATTGAAATACTCTGGCCACCTCTTGGTCGTAATTTTCATCGCCATGGTGGGATTCAAATACCAACGTTAACAAATGAAAGTTATGCCCACTTGGTAAAAACACATGAATGTTTTCGCCAAATTCACTAGGTACTTTTTTATGGTATTCGTTTACTAGTCGGTTAATTTGCGCGCTGGCAACGTGTTGGCTAGATTGCAGTTCTGGGTTAGCCCATATTTTTAACTCAGGTCGCGACAGAACTGCTAACGCCCCACTAAATGCAACAATAAATAGCAGTACAGCAGTAATAATTCCTACCCAGCTATGTAATAAAAATAGCTTTTTTAAAGTAATCGACTTCATCCCTGCCCCTGCGTTAACGCCCAAAAACTCAATAAACCATGTAATACACACAATGCAATCATTACTACAAAAGGTTGCCATGCTTTTTGCGCCAAATACGCATAAATAAACAACGCAGTCCAAATAATAGGAAAGAGTAAAATAGGTAGTAATATTTGTTCATTCATTTGAAACGGTAAATAGGTTGTCATACCCGGAATCATTATTACCGCAGTAACTAGCGCTAATACACACGCAATTAAGTGCCTTCGCCGTGTAGCTGTAAACGTTTTTTTATTATTCATTATTCGCTCAGTAAATTTGCCCAAACATATACAAAACAGCACATGCAAATGATAACAATTGCCATTATATTGTGCATTTAATGCTTAATGCAATTTATTAAACAAATTAAGTCTAAAAACACTGTTGGTTTGCCTTAAGAGCTTTTATGCTACGCCTCGCAATTTAGGTACGCAGTAATGCGTCATTTCAGTTAAGCCGAGTTCGGGCTTTTTAATTTTTCAGGAAGCAGTAAACCGTGGATATAATTAACGCGATTATTTTAGGTATTATTGAAGGTATAACAGAATTTTTACCCATATCATCAACTGGGCACTTAATTGTAGCGTCAAAGTGGTTAGGCATTGAATCAACAGATGCTAACCTCGCCTTCGAAGTAATTATCCAGCTTGCCGCCATTTTAGCGGTACTAGCCAACTATAAAGACAAGTTTAGCCCTAAACATTTCAATTTATGGGTGAAAGTTGCCATTGCATTTATTCCTTTGGGTATTATTGGTTTTATATTTAGTGATGTAATAAAAACACTGTTTAGCGTACCAGTAGTAGGTGTTATGTTTATTGTAGGCGGTGTGATTTTTTTACTATTAGAGCGCAGTTATAAAGAGACTCACTGCACAACTACCGATGTAACCCAAGTTACTTATAAACAAGCTCTTTGGATTGGCGTAGCACAAGTATTTGCGTTAATTCCAGGGACTAGTCGTGCTGGAAGTTCTATTGTTGGTGCCATGTTGTGTGGTTTAAACCGAAAAGCCAGCGCTGAATTTTCATTTTTACTTGGTTTACCTGTACTTGCAGCAGCCTCAGGGTACGACTTACTTAAACATTACCAACTGTTTAGCTTAGATGACCTAACTGCCCTTGCAGTTGGCTTTTTAACATCTTTTATAGTTGCTTATTTTACTATTAAACTATTCATACGCTTTCTAGAAAATTTCACTTTTGTTAGTTTTGGTCTTTACCGAATCGTATTTGGTGTTATTTTACTAACTATAGCCTACACATAAGAGAATATTATGAGCGAAAAAATAAACGAAGAAGCACTCCACGCCCTAAAAATAGCTTTTACTTACATGCCTAAAGCGATTGAGGTGACAAAGTATGAATATGGCGAGCGCTACCAAAGCGTGCTTGATCACATTGAAGCTGTACGTGAAACACTGCTTATTAACGATGTTGACCCAGAGGAAGTAGGCGGCGATATCAACCCGCAATATACCCCAAATTCAACGTATTAAAAGTATACCGCTGAGTATTATATGCTCGGCGGCATGCTGCGCTATATACAAGGGCCTGTTTATCTTTCGAGGTTAAATTTGCAGCAGACTGTTTGGTATTTAGGCAAGGCAAAGCCTATGTAGTGTGGTTATTCCCCATAAATAGGCGATAACGCAGCATAAATGCCAAACATGCGCTGCCCTTTGGGTTCTGCCTAGGGACAATTTACTCTTTGTTGCTCGGTTTTTACTTATTCTTACATGGATGTAAGCCAGTAGAATAACGCAGGAGCAGTTATCGAGCCCACTAGGTTACAAACCTCGCGCCGCGATTAAATCGCCCCTAGATTGAACAAATTTTAATCCTGAAAGGTCAACAGGCCCTACTACTATTAATAAACCACTAACTTAGTTCATAAAAACATAAGGTTATAAAATTTAATACGTATCAATTTTAGTTATTAGTAATTAAAACTGCTAAACTGGATTTTAAACTAATACCAATGCCCTAATTGGCCTATGTATTATATAAATTGAACAAAAGCTTACGGGGTGTTTTCTTTTGAATTTTTTACGACGTTTTCACGATATAGTTTCTAATCAATCTCTTGATTTTGAAAGTAAAATTAATAAGCTCTTAGTGTTTGGGTTAGAAGTATTTGACCTTGAACTAGGTATTATTAGTAAAGTAGATGAAAACAGCTACACCGTTTTATATGCCAAAACCCCTGACAACTCACTTTTACCCGGTACCGTGTTTGAATTACAAGGCACCTATTGCGTACATACGCTCGCTGCAGGCTCTGCACTTGCCTTTCATAAAGCATCTCAAAGCGCAATTGCAAACCACCCCTGTTATATAAACTTTCAGTTAGAGTCTTATATTGGCGCGCCAATAAAAATTGGTGATAAAATATTTGGCACCGTTAACTTTTCATCCGCAAAAGACTCCCTCGCTTTTAACGATGATGCTTACGACTACATCGAATTATTTGCACAATGGCTTGGATCGGAATTTGCTCACACCCAAGCTAAAGAACAACTAATAAAAAATAGTAATACTTTATTAAAGTTAGAACACGTTGCAAATATAGGTACGTGGGAGGTTGATCTAATCTCCGATAAAATTACCTGGAGCGAGCAAACCTACCTCATACATGAAGTGGATGAACAATTTCAACCGCAAATGAATTCTGCAATCGAGTTTTATAAAGAAGGTCCAAGTCGTGAAGGCATAACTCGCGCGGTAGAATTAGCCATAGAAAAAGGCAAAAAATGGAATTTAGAACTAGAAGTAGTAACCGCTAAAAATAAACACTTATGGGTGGCTACCTTTGGTGAGGCCGAATTTGATGAAGGCCGATGTGCTCGATTATTTGGCACCTGCCAAGATGTAACCGAGTCAGTAATGCTCCGAGAAGAGCTTAAACAAAAGCAAGCTCAAGCAGAGCGCCTACTTGAAGACAGAAGCATGCTATTTGCTAAAATCAGCCACGAATTAAGAACCCCACTGAATGGCATTACAGGTATGCTAACCACATTAGTTGATGAACACAGTGAAGAAGTTCGCGCTGAAAAAATTAAAATAGGACTTAGAAGCGCCGATATTTTACTTAGTATTATTAACGAAGTGCTCGATTTTTCTAAAATTAATCATGGTGAGCTAAAGCTTGAACCTACTGACTTTTTACTAAAAACAATTTTTACCGATTTAACTTCTTTGTATACACCTCTATTTAAAAACACGCATGTAACGCTACAAGTAAATAATACAATTGATGACAACTGCTGGGCGTTTAGCGACAACACACGCCTTAGCCAGATTGCTTCTAACTTACTGAGTAATGCACTTAAATTTACTGAAAATGGTTCAGTTACATTAAACACCAGCCTTTCTAAAATAAAAAATAAGCTAAGTTTAAATATTGAAGTGTCTGATACAGGCCGAGGAATGAGTAAAAACTTTTTAGAATCACTATTTTCTCCTTTTTCTCAAGAAGTAGATGCTAAAAATTCAAAAGGTGGAACAGGCCTTGGCCTTGCAATAGTAAAAGAGCTTGTTGAATATATGGGCGGAAAAATAAAGGTAAAAAGTACACCTAATAAAGGCACTACGTTTTTAGTAAATATTCCTATTGAGAAAGGGACAGAACAAAAACAAGAAAGCCTTAAATCAACGTTAGATATCAACGGCAGTGAACTATCAGTGCTTGTAGTCGATGATAACGACATTAATAGGTTGGTACTTCATGCTTCTTTAGGCAAACTTAATATAAAAGCCGACTCTGCAGTTGATGGCCAAGATGCTGTATTAAAATGTCGCCAAAAGCATTATGACCTTATTTTTATGGACTGCATAATGCCCATACTCGATGGATTTGAGGCAACAAAGCAGCTTAGATCAGAAAACATCTGCTCGCATGAAGAAACCTACATAGTGGCTATAACTGCTAATACTTCATCACAAGACAAACTTGCCTGCAAACAAGCCGGTATGGATATGTTTATATCAAAACCGTTTAAACTCCCCATACTTGAAAAAGCGGTTATTAATGCGCTTGAGCATACCGTAAAAATCAGCTAATTTTTACTGCACTGCCACTGGTAAAAAATAAGAACATAAAATGAAAAACATAATTAGAACTATATTACTAACAGTACTTATTGTTGCAGTATTTAAAGGCGTTTCCACTGGGCAATGGAGCTCATCGATAACAATAGTTATCGTATCAGGCGTATTGCTGTTAGTTACATTTATCAGTGCTAAGCCATCACGTGGATCATCAGCTTATACTGGCAGTGAGTCATCAGTTTCCTCTAGCAGTAACTCATCGCATTCTCATACAAATTGTAGCGGCGGTGATTCTGGCGGTGGGTGCGATTAAATCGTGTGCTAATTCTTAAGCATTAAAAAAGCCGCCTTTGGAGAAGGGCGGCTTGGGTTAACAAACAGCTATGGGTGTAGCCTTGCTGTTATATCAAGAGAGTTTTTACTAATTACATTAAGCAGCGCTTTGATCAGCTTCTTCAGAGTGACGAATTAAATAATCAAATGCACCTAAACTTGCTGTTGCACCGCTGCCCATTGCAATAATAATTTGTTTAAACGGAGTATTGGTTGCATCCCCCGCGCCGTAAATTCCTGGTAGTGACGTTGCGCCTTTAGCATCAATCAGTATTTCACCAAATTTGCTTAATTCAAGGTCGCTGTCCTTTAACCATTCGGTATTTGGTATTAAGCCTATCTGTACAAATATACCGGCAAGTTCAAGCTCTTTGCTCTCTCCCGACACTCTATCTGTGTACACTAAGCCAGTTACTTTTTTACCATCGCCAAGTACTTCGGTAGTTTGTGCACTTTTGATAATGGTAATATTAGCCATGCTTTTAGCTTTACGAATAAGCACTTCATCAGCACGTAGTGTGTCTGCAAATTCAAGTACCGTAACACTTTGCACAATATTAGCTAAATCGATTGCTGCTTCTATACCTGAATTACCACCGCCAATTACGGCAACAGGTTTACCTTTAAATAAAGGGCCATCACAATGTGGGCAATATGCCACACCATGGCCGCGATATTCTTGCTCCCCTGGTACGTTCATTTCGCGCCAGCGTGCACCAGTGGCAAGTACGAGCGACTTAGCTTTAAGTACTGCGCCATTTTCAAGTGTAATTTCGTAGCCATTGTTATAACCAAGTGCCGCTGCCCGCTGATTATGCATTACATCTACATCGTATTCTTTAACGTGTTCTTCAAGCTGGGCAACCAATTTTGGCCCTTCAGTCGCCTTAATCGAAATAAAGTTTTCTATTGCTAATGTATCTGCAACTTGTCCACCAAATCTGTCGGCAACAATACCTGTATTTAACCCTTTTCGTGCTGAGTAAATAGCAGCCGATGCGCCCGCAGGCCCGCCACCAATTACAAGTACATCAAATTTATCTTTTTTACTTAGCGATTGAGCTTGGCGCTGTGCCCCTTTGCTATCTACTTTATTGAGTATGTCGGTAAGGCTTAGTGCACCTTGGCTAAATGGTTCGCCATTTAAATATACAGCCGGTACAGCTAAAATATTTCGCTCTTCTACTTCGTCTTGAAATAATGCGCCATCAATCATGGTCGCTTTAATATTGCTGTTTGTCGCTGCCATAGTATTAAGTGCTTGCACTACTTGCGGGCACGTTTGGCAACTTAAACTTATATATACTTCAAAGTTAAGTTCTTGAGTAAGCGATTGTATTTGTTCAATGTCTTCGCTTTTAGCTTTACTTGCGTGTCCGCCAGTATGTAAAAGAGCTAACACTAAACTTGTGAATTCGTGGCCCATAGGTACGCCTGCAAACGTAATATGAGTGTTTTTAATAGGTGAATGTACAACCATTGACGGGCGACGCGCGCTTGTATCAGGGTTGTTCATTACCGTAAATTTATCGCTCAGTGAGGCTAAATCGTTCGCTAAGCTTTCTACTTCTGCTGATTTTTTGCTGTCATCCAAGGCAATAAGCAGCTCAACAGGTTGAGTAAGCGATTCAAAATGGCTTTTTAATTGATTTTTTATGTTGTTATCTAACATGGCTTAACCCTTTTAGGAAAATTTAAACAGCAAGCCTCCCATGCCAAATAATGCATGTGCTTAAACAAGTATATTGATATAGGAGGCACCAACAAACGGATGTTCGTTGATTTAAGGGCAGTTACCTGCCCTTATAGTAGGGATAAATCTATACTTAGATTTTACCAACTAGGTCTAGTGAAGGTGCAAGTGTGTCTTCACCTGGCTGCCAAGATGCAGGACAAACTTCACCGTCGTGAGTTGCAATGTATTGTGCAGCTTGTACTTTACGAACAAGTTCTTTAGCGCTACGGCCAATACCTAAATCGTGAGTTTCAATAATTTTAATTTCGCCTTCTGGGTTCATTACAAATGTACCGCGAAGTGCTAAGCCTTCTTCTTCAATCATTACGCCAAAGCTACGAGTAATACGTCCTGTTGGGTCGCCAATCATTGGGTAAGTAATTTTACCAATTGTGTCTGACGTATCGTGCCATGCTTTGTGAGTGAAGTGAGTGTCAGTAGATACTGAGTAAACTTCTACGCCCATTTCTTGAAGTTGTGCGTAATAATCTGCAACATCACCAAGTTCAGTAGGACATACAAATGTAAAGTCTGCTGGGTAAAAGAAGAAGATTGACCATTTACCTAGAACATCTTTTTCAGACAATTCTACAAAGTCACCGTTGTGGTAAGCGGTTGCATTGAATGGTTGTAATTTAGTATTGATTAATGAAGTGCTCATGGTATTTCCTCATCTATATTTAATGTATTTAAAAAGTAATCAACGCTCTCGTCTAAAACGACCTTCTGCGTTGGCTTGGTTAATACAATAAGGCTAATGGATAATTAAATAAAATTGATTATTTAGATTAAAACAATCGTTTTTTTGGATTGAACTATATAATCTCTTTTACCGTAAGCATTATTTGGATTGTAAACGCTGGCGAATTATTAAGATCGCTAATCGCAATACTGCTACAATAGCCGCGCTTCAAATAAGTCATTAAATATAAGGCACGCCATAATGGAAAAATTTTTTAACCACATACAACTAGGTTATTTAGGCTTAATCCCGTTTTTAGGGTGTGTGGGTTGGCCGCTTATGTTTGGCAGTAATAGCCTTAACTTAGAGTTTTTTACTTTTTACAGTATCGCCATTTTAGCATTTATGGCAGGTAGCTTGTGGCGCGCCGGAGAGCAAAGCTATAGCAATGCAATTAAAGCGATATTACCTGTTATCCCAGTTCCATTTTTATCATTTTTACCTGTAGAGTGGGCACTGGCTTGGCTAGGTGCTAGTTTTTGGTTAGTACTTATATTTGAAAAAGCCACGCCGCAATGGCAAACCTATCATAAAGATTATCAAAAAATGCGCTTTGTACTTACCTCTGTTGTGTTTGTGTGTCATATCCTTACTATTGGTATGAGTATTTACCCTAAATAGCAGCTGTAAACTTAAATATTGCGTGGTAATAAGGTAATATCCGCGCACTGCTATTTGAGGACACACCATGATTGACCAACTACGCCAACAACTCGACGAACTTGGCGAAAACTACGTAGAAAAAAACGCTGCATTTAAAATCAAAGTGATCCCATTTTTTTGTGCTATACGCATTAAAAAAGATCATAAAAGCGAAGGTCGTTTAAGCTTTTATTCAAGTCAATTACTCGAAATATTTTTAGTCGTCTTATTTTTACTATTCGGTTTAACACTCTACGATACAGATGCAGGATTTACTCACGGCCCTATTCATATTGCCTTTGCCATTTTAATTACCTTTAATCTTATTATTAAACAAATCGCAATTGAAGGGTTAAAAACCAGACTTGCGTTTCATCGTTTACTAGCAAAAGACTCACAAACAAATAGCGATATAAATAATACTGCTACAAACATAAACGCTAAATAAAATATGTATTTAAATCCTCAATGGCGAATACTCACCGTAGGCGATGGCGATTTATCTTTTTCGAACGCTATTTACACTCATCTATCGCCAAAAGCTTTGGTTGCATCCACTTACGATGACCAAACTACTATTGAGCAAAAATACCAGCACAATGCACTTAGCAACTTAAAAGCGCATAACGTTGAGGTACTTAATAGTTTTGATGTAACAAATCCCGCGTGTTGGCAAGCTCTAAGTAAAAACCAGCACAGCTTTGATGTGGTTATTTTTCAGTTTCCGCTTATACCTGCATTTGTTGGCCGTGAAGCGTTTGAAAACAACACGCGCCAAACCAGTATGAACGTATTAAACCGCGCTTTGCTGCATCAATTTATTAAATACGCTAACGAATACGCGCTTGATAAAAATGGTCCAATGCTGTGTTATATCACTTCAAAGGATGTAAAACCTTATCGAGAATGGAATATAGAAGGGAGTTTAAATAACGGCTTAAACGCTGATTATTTAGGCCAAATCCCATTTGATATTAGCCATTTTGAAGGTTATAAAATTCGTAATGTTGACCGCGACAAACACGTAAAAGACACCAGCGGCATAACTTACGTTTTCAGCCCAAAAAGTATTGATAAACATACTAGCGAATTAAGCTCACGTCTTACCAAACCTGCATACTTAACATCTAACCATTGCCCCCTTTGCCGCGTTGGACCTTATATGGCAAGCGAGGACGAAACCAAGCATCTAAACGCTAAAAAGCATCAGCAAATGCTGCACCTTGAAAGCGATTGGCAACAATGGCTAAATGAGTTTTATAGCTAATTAATAGCCCTACTACAGTTTATTTAATTACACCTTTTCGTGTTTAATTAAATCAGCTGCTTTTTCAGCAATCGCAATTACCGGTGCATTTGTGTTGCCGGTAATAATGGTAGGCATAATCGACGCATCGACTACGCGTAAGTTACTTACCCCATGCACTCGCAAATTAGTATCCACCACTGCCATTGAGTCTTGCCCCATTTTACATGTCCCTACTGGGTGATACTCGGTATCTGCAGTTTGGCGTATAAACTCAATTAGCTGATCATCATTATTTATATCAAGCGGATAGAGCATTTTACCGCGTATGTTATCAAAAGCTTTGCTTTGCATAATAGCGAGTGTTTTTTTAAGGCCTGCAAGCATTACAGTTAAATCATCTGGATGGCTTAAATAATTAGGGTCTATAAGCGGTGCACTACGCGGGTTGTTATCAGCTAATGTAATAGTACCTCGGCTTTTGGGGCGCATAATACTGCTGTGTATACTGTAACCATGCCCAGTGTGTAATTTACGACTATGATCGTCCACCAGCCCAATTACAAACTCTAGTTGCACATCGGGCGCTGGCGAGCCTTCAAATAATTTAATAAACGCGTGCGACTCTGCAAAGTTACTGGTTAATCGCCCTTCTCGTTTACTAAACCAGTTAACACAGCCTTTTATAATGCTGGCAATGCCTAGCGGGCTTATACCAAATGTGCCTTTATTTGTTTTTGATTTATAAAGTGGCACTACCGTTAAATGATCTTGTAAATTAGCGCCAACACCTTCAAGTACGTGCTGAACCCTAATGTTATGTGCACTTAACTGCTCTTTTGGGCCAATACCTGAAAGCATTAATATTTGCGGCGAATTAATAGCGCCAGCACTAAGTATTACCTCTTTTTTAGCACGTAAATTAATAACCTCTTTATTACGCTCTATTTGCACGCCTTGCGCTATCTTATTGGTTATATTTATTTTATTAACGTGGCTATGGGTTAATACCGTTAAATTGGGGCGGTTTAAATGCGGTGTTAAATATGCTTTTGCTGCACTACAACGCTCGCCATTGTGCTGAGTTACCTGCGATAAACGTGCACCACTTTGCTCTTTGCCATTTATATCGTCGCTTCATAGGTTGGATCTTAAGAAAACTTGAAGTTGAACTCTGTTAATGATCAAATAGTTACGCCAATAAAAACATGACTAAAAACAGAGTT